>JADBWH010000001.1 GCA_020404105.1 Pseudanabaena sp. M53BS1SP1A06MG
GTGAGGCGTTTTGGGTCATTTGTCCTATGCTCCTTTTTCTTCAAAAAACAGCATACGCCTCTTTTTTACTCAAATTCAATCTCTGTATACTTTCTTGCTACTTTTGTCAGTCAATCAGGCTAGAGACAGAGTTAACAAATATTCATGGACAAGTTTATTGCGTTGCTCAAGTTCTTTGTCTGTGTAATCTAAATAAATATGCTCTGCTTCTAGAAACCGATTGATAGCTTGAACTGCCATATTTTTGCGATTTTCTGACTGGTTCATCGAAAACGCATTAGTCGCTAAATCAAGGGCAGCACGAAAGTTAGCATAAAAACCTAAATCGATTTTGCGATCAATTTTTTCTAAGGTCTTCTGAATTATTTGTAAGCGCTCTTCTAAATCTTTGAGTTTATTCAACACAGCCGCAAAACCCATTACGGAAATCCCTAAATTGAGAATGCTGGCACTAGATGCTATATCCGCTACTGTCGGTAAATTATTTACTGAAGTATTAGGAACCTCACGCAGCCATGTAACGACAGGCTGTTTCCCTGCGACTTCTCGAATTACGCCACCAGTACGATAGTAAATCCCCTCTGCAAGTCCTTCAGCTATTTCGGGTGGGATATCTAATGTTGGTGTTATCGTAGTCATACTGATTTTACATTGCAGTTATTTTTTAGTTTAATATATTTTTATAGTAGGCGATCGCCTTTTAAGCCTTTTAATGTGATTATTTAATAAGTAATTACCGTCCCCGATATTGGCAGCATTTATAATCAATACAAACCATAACTAGGGAATAAAAATACGACCAGACCCTAAATAATTTTCTATATCAAGACCAATTTCTATCAAACTAGCTACACATTTTTCTCGATACACTTTCTCATCAAGTCGATCCACATTACTAATAGTTACTACTGGAAGACTGAGATTTGTATTTTTTTCACGAATTGTCTGTTCCAAAGAAGTTTTGCCCTTCATATTTCTATTGGCAGTAATCAAAATCATTTGATTTTGTTGAGCAAAATTCCAAACAAACAGATCACTACTATCACGAGGCAACCCCACATCCTCAAATTGAAGAAATTTAATTTCTATTAGTTCTAGCCAACCCTCAGAAGCCACAACTCCCCAAAGAATTAAAGATTTACCTTTGAGATTGTAATCAATTAAAAAATTCATGCTTCAGCCGATAGCCTCGCTTTCCAAACTTGAAGCTTTTCCCATGCTTTTTTATTTTCAGGTTTAGGATTACGATTAGCTACTTTAGCAAATCTTTCTTTATTGATTTCTTGCCAATAATGACGGTTTATATCAGATTCTTGCAAAACCTGTTGATACTCTGACTCAACCTGTTCACGATTATTTTCAATATAGGCGATCGCTGCGTTGAATTGCTGCTCATTAATGTAAAAAAAATAATTGCGGATCAACTTTACAGGATAGCCAGCATGAAGATAATCCATCAAATCATACAGAGTAATCCGAGTACCATTGATAGTAAGTCCTCTTTCTGTACGGATAATATCTAACTTGTCTTGAATAGCTGTCATATTTGCCACTCTTATAAACATTTTAGATATTATATCTTTTACAAAAAAATCCCCCACATTGCTGTGAGGGATTTTTTTAATTAACTAGCAAGCTAGATTAACCGAAAGCTGTTGTGGTAGACGCAATCAAGAAGGCTGCATAAGTAACGATGTAGCCAATCGTGAAGTGAGCCAAGCCAACCAAACGAGCTTGAACGATGGAGAGAGCCACAGGCTTGTCTTTCCACTGAACCAAACTTGCAAGAGGAGTGCGTTGGTGCGCCCATACAAGGGTTTCGATCAATTCTTGCCAGTAACCACGCCAAGAGATCAAGAACATGAATCCAGTTGCCCAAACTAGGTGTCCGAAGAGGAACATCCAAGCCCAAACAGAGATATTGTTCATGCCATAGGGGTTGTAGCCGTTGATCAACTGAGCAGAGTTGAGCCATAGGTAGTCACGGAGCCAACCCATGATGGTGACAGAGGATTCGTTGAACTGAGCAACGTTACCTTGCCATACACCGAGGTGTTTCCAGTGCCAGTAGAAGGTTGTCCAACCAATGGTGTTCAACATCCAGAACATAGCGAGGTAGAAGGAATCCCATGCAGAGATATCGCAAGTACCGCCACGACCAGGACCGTCGCAAGGGAAGCTGTAGCCGAAGTCTTTCTTGTCTGGCATGAGCTTAGATCCACGAGCATCCAACGCGCCCTTAACCAAGATTAAGGTAGTGGTGTGTAGACCTAAAGCGATCGCATGGTGAACTAAGAAGTCGCCAGGTCCAATGGTGAGGAACAAGGAGTTGTCACCAGAGTTAATACCAGCCAACCAACCAGGAAGGTAAGCAGCACCAGTGTTAGTAGGAATACTGCCAGCATTAGATAGCAATACATCAAAGCCGTATAAAGCTTTACCGTGAGCAGCTTGAATCCATTGTGCGAATACAGGCTCGATCAAGATTTGCTTTTCAGGAGTACCAAACGCTTGCATTACGTCGTTGTGAACGTAGATACCAAGGGTGTGGAAACCTAAGAAGAGAGATACCCAGCTAAGGTGAGAGATGATTGCTTCCTTATGCTCAAGCATACGGGCAAGCACGTTGTTCTTGTTAGCTTCGGGATCGTAGTCACGAACGAAGAAGATCGCGCCGTGAGCAAATGCACCAACCATCAAGAAACCAGCAATATATTGGTGATGAGTATATAGAGCAGCTTGAGTGGTGAAGTCCTTAGCGATGAACGCATAGGAAGGCATCGAGTACATGTGCTGAGCGACCAAGGAGGTGACTACACCAAGGGAAGCAAGAGCCAAGCCGAGTTGGAAGTGCAAGGAGTTGTTAACAGTGTCATACAAACCCTTGTGACCTTCGCCGAGCAAGCCACCGAAAGGAGTACCCTTAGGAGGATTGTGGGCAGCCAAGATTTCCTTGATGCTGTGACCGATCCCAAAGTTGGTGCGGTACATGTGACCAGCGATGATGAATAGTACTGCGATCGCGAGGTGGTGGTGAGCAATGTCAGTCAACCAAAGAGCTTCAGTTTGAGGATGGAAGCCACCGAGGAAGGTAAGAATTGCAGTACCAGCACCCTGAGCAGTACCAAACAGATGACCTGCAGTATCAGGATTCTGAGCATATACACCCCAGTTACCAGTGAAGAAAGGAGCAAGCCCTGCTGGGTGAGGAGGTACGCTCAAGAAGTTTTCCCAACCTACATGGACACCGCGAGCTTCAGGAATCGCAACGTGAACCAAGTGACCAGTCCAAGCCAAGGAGCTGACACCAAACAAACCTGTCAAGTGGTGGTTGAGGCGGGATTCAGCATTCTTGAACCAAGAGAGGCTAGGACGGAAGCTAGGCTGTAAGTGTAACCAACCTGCAAATAGCAGGAGGGAAGAAAGAATCAAAAGCCAAATTGCGCCGCCGAATAGTTCTTGGTTGGTGCGTATACCAATGGTGTACCACCATTGATATACGCCAGAAAGAGCAATATTTACCGGACCAGCAGCATCGGTTTGTGTAAATGCTTCAACTGCTGCCTTGCCAAAGTGAGGATCCCAAATCGCATGGGCGATTGGACGAGTCGTGAGTGGATTTTTAATCCATTGCTCGAAGTTACCCTGCCACGCTACGTGAAACAGGTTGCCAGATGTCCACAGGAAGATGATTGCCAAATGTCCGAAGTGAGAAGCAAAGATCTTTTGGTAAAGACTTTCTTCAGTAACACCATCATGGCTTTCAAAGTCGTTCGCTGTGGCGATCGCATACCAGATCCGACGGGTTGAAGGATCTTGTGCGAGAGCCTGGCTAAACTTAGGAAATTTCGTTGCCATTTTTACTTCAATTTCTCCGTTTAAATTTAAGCCAGTTTACCCAATTGCACCGTAACGGGCTAGGAAGAATGCCCAAGTTGTGGCAATTCCACCTAAGAGGTAGTGAGCCAAGCCTACTGCACGACCTTGAGTAATGCTCAAAGCGCGAGGAGAGATAGCAGGAGCTACGTTGAGCTTGTTATGTGCCCATACGATTGACTCGATCAATTCTTGCCAGTAGCCACGACCACTGAACAGGAACATGAGGCTGAATGCCCAGATGAAGTGAGCACCCAAGAAAATCAAACCATAAGCCGACAATGCCGAACCGTAGGATTGAATTACATTGGAAGCTTGTGCCCATAAGAAGTCACGCAACCAACCATTGATGGTCAATGCGCTTTGTGCAAAGTTACCGCCTGCCATATTGGTGACAGTACCACTTGCATCAACAGTACCGAAGATATCGGACTGCATTTTCCAAGAGAAATGGAAGATTACAACGGAAATACAGTTGTACATCCAGAACAAGCCTAGGAATACGTGATCCCAAGCTGAAACTTGACAAGTACCACCACGACCAGGACCGTCGCAAGGGAAGCGGAAACCGAGTTCTGCCTTGTCTGGAATCAAACGAGAGTTACGTGCGTAAAGAACACCCTTAAGCAGGATCAATACGGTGACGTGGATGGTAAAAGCATGGATGTGGTGTACCAAGAAGTCAGCAGTACCGAGAACCATGTGAGCAGCAGCAACTTTGCCACCAACAACTACAGTGTCACCACCAAAAATGGGGCTAACGCTAGAAGTTGCGTAAGGAGCAGTTACACCAGCAGCAGCAGCATGGATTCCTTGAATCCAGTTAGCGAAGACGGGCTTCAACTGAATTGCGGTATCAGAGAACATATCTTGAGGGCGACCCAATGCACGCATGGTGTCGTTGTGGATGTAAAGACCAAAGCTGTGGAAGCCAAGGAAGATACATACCCAGTTGAGGTGAGAAATAATTGCATCGCGGTGACGCAACATGCGATCAAGCAAGTTATTTACGTTCTTAGCAGGATCGTAGTCACGAACCATGTAGATACCAGCATGAGCTGCTGCACCACAAACCAAGAAGCCGCCAATCCACATGTGATGGGTGAATAGGGATACTTGAGTTGCGTAGTCAGTTGCGATATAGGGGTAAGCAGGCATTGCATACATATGCTGAGCAACAATGATGCTTAAAGAACCCATCAAAGCAAGGTTAACAGCTAGCTGAGCGTGCCAAGAAGAGGTCAAGATTTCATACAGACCCTTGTGACCTTCACCAGTTAGAGGTCCCTTGTGAGCCTCGAGGATTTCCTTCATGCTGTGACCGATACCCCAGTTGGTGCGGTACATATGTCCAGCAATGATGAAAAGTGTCGCGATCGCAAGGTGATGGTGAGCTTGGTCAGTTAGCCACAAAGAACCAGTTTGAGGATTCAAACCACCCTTGAAGGTCAAGAAGTCAGCATATGCGCCCCAGTTCAAGGTAAAGAAAGGAGTTACACCTTGAGCAAAGCTAGGGAAGATATTTGCCATCAACTGAGGGTCGAGGATGAACTCGTGAGGGGCAGGAATTTGGCTCAGAGGAACACCCTTGTCAAGGTAATAGTTGACAGGGATTGATACGTGAATCTGATGACCAGCCCAAGCGAGTGAACCCAAACCGAGCAAACCAGCCAAGTGATGGTTCATCATCGATTCAGCATTCTTAAACCACTCAAGTTTAGGTGCTGCCTTGTGGTAGTGGAACCAACCAGCAAAGAACATCAAACCTGCCATCACCAAACCGCCAATTGCGGTGCAGAGGAGTTGATACTCCGTGGTGATACCAGATGCTCTCCACAGATGGAACAAACCAGAAGTGATTTGAATACCTTGGAAACCACCGCCAACGTCACCGTTCAAGATATCTTGACCGAAAACATTCCAGACCACTTGGGCGCTGGGCTTGATGCTGACAGGATCAGACAACCAAGCGGTGTAGTTAGAGAACTTTGCTCCATGGTAGTACATACCACTGAGCCAGATAAAGATAATGCCTAGATGCCCAAAGTGAGCGGAGAAGATCTTACGGGCGGTATCTTCTTCGGTTGTGAAACTGTCAAAGTCATGCACATTGGCATGAAGATCCCAAATCCATGTAGTGGTTTTTGGTCCCTTCTTTAAGGTGCGATCAAAGTGACCAGGTTGTCCCCATTTCTCAAAAGAAGTAGGTACTACGTCACGATCAACTGCAACTTTTACCTTTGTGCCTGGCTTTTGAGGAGTTATTGTCATGTAAATTTTCCTCTCTCAGACTGTTAAGACAAAGTAGATTAAACGATTAGGCAAGCTCTCTCATAGGGCTGAATCTATGAATGAGATAAGTACTGCTGTACAAGAGTCGCTGTGCCACGATGAGGTAATTATAGGTTTAGGTTTGTGTCGCTCCAGAGAGTTTGTAACAATTGTTTAGAATGCCTCTAATCGGCTCAATCCTTTATCCTGCAACAAATTGAGATGATTAACTGTTGAGTATTAAGTAAACTGGATCTATAAGCTTCTTAATAAAAATTTGTTAATATGAGTAATTTAAGTGATTGGCAGCTCTATTGAGAATGATCTTGTAATTACTCTAAAGGTTGGCTAAGCCCCAAAATTGTTGAAGCTAAGATAGGCGTACAGAGGTAGCCAGTGATAACTGGTGATAAGGAGGATTTTATGCCTAGTGATTTGCCAAAAAACTTTCTCGATCAGTTGCGTGAAATGACTGTTGTTGTTGCGGATACGGGTGATATCCATGCGATCGAAATTGTGAAACCCCAAGATGCAACTACTAATCCATCTTTGATTACAGCTGCGGCTCAAATGCCTCAGTATCAAGAAATTGTGGATGAAACTCTCTTAGAAGCAAGAAAAGACTTAGGAAAAAATGCCTCGCCCACTCAGGTGGTTTCTTTGGCTTTTGATCGCTTAGCGATCGCCTTTGGGATCAGAATTTTGCAAATTATTCCAGGGCGAGTTTCGACGGAGGTAGATGCGCGTCTTTCCTACAACACCGAGGCAACTGTTGCTAAGGCACATTATTTAATTTCTCAATATGAGTCTCATGGGATTTCCCGTGAACGGGTCTTAATTAAAATCGCAGCTACTTGGGAAGGAATTAAGGCGGCTGAGGAGTTAGAAAAAGAAGGTATTCATTGCAATTTGACCTTGCTGTTTGGATTGCATCAAGCGATCGCCTGTGCAGAAGCAGGGGTGAAATTAATTTCTCCTTTTGTGGGGCGTATCCTCGATTGGTACAAGAAGGATTCGGGGCGCGATAGTTACCCTGCTCACGAAGATCCAGGGGTATTATCAGTGTCGCGTATTTATAACTACTACAAAAAGTTTGGTTATAACACGGAAATTATGGGTGCAAGTTTCCGCAATATGGGTGAGATCGTGGAGTTAGCAGGTTGCGATCTCCTTACTATTTCTCCTGCTTTGCTAGATGAGTTGCTGCATACAGAGGGAGATCTAGTCCGTAAGCTTGATCCAATAATCGCTGCTCAAGCAGAAATTTCTCAGATCCCCATGGATAAGGCGACATTTGATGCGATGCACGCTAGCGATCGCATGGCATCTGAGAAACTTGATGAAGGGATTAAAGGCTTCTCCAAAGCACTGGTTACCCTAGAAGAATTGTTAACCGAAAGATTAACCAAGCTCGAAGAACCAGTTCTTGCCGCAGTCTAAAAATTGGCTTCGTGTGAAAAAAGTGGTAGTACCTCTTGCTACCACTTTTTTATGTGCTGAGAATTGTGAAGTTGCGATTGTTATATACTTGCGGTTATGTCAACACATTTGCCAGAACCCATATCTCCTAGTAAAAGCAGAGTTTATCAGGCTCTGATAGAGCGGTTTGATCTTTTACTTCGGGCAAAATATCCACTTATATATATAGTGACAGCCGAAGAAGAGCCAGTTGAGGAAATTTTAACGGAGGTGGCTTTGCAATCTAGCCCCAGTCGTCGCATTTTGTTTTGGGATATTGCGCGAGGATGGAGCGACAATAATGCTGACAAGGGATCAGTGATGGCAGCTTTATCACGGATTGCTCAGCGCGATAAATTAACTAAAGATGGGGATAACGTTTTATATGTATTGCGGGATTTGCATCCGATCCTTAAATATCCACATAATGAGCGCCATATAGCCATAATTCGTGAGTTAAAGAATCTGTCGAGGGATTTGAATCGTGATCGCCGCGCCATTGCCCTGACGAGTCATACTTTAGAAATTCCTGCCGAATTAACTGAAGAAGTTACAGCGATTGACTTTCCCTTAGCAGCGATCGCTGAAATCGAATATTTAATTAAACAAAAAATTTCTGCTAATAAACTGAATTTGTCTAATTTGGCTTGGGAGCAATTGGTCAAGGCTTGTCAGGGGCTAAGTCGAACTCGGATTCAGAGGGTTTTAGCTAAGGCAATCGCCGAGAAGGAAGAAGTTAATGACTCAGATATTGATGCAGTACTAGCAGAAAAGCAACAAGCTATAAGACAAACGGGCATTTTAGAATTTTTTACGGTGAACGAATCCCTCAAAAATGTGGGGGGATTAGATAATCTCAAGCGATGGGTGCGGATTCGTCGTGATGCCTTTACTGAAGAGGCTAAGCGTTATGGTATTCCCACTCCAAAGGGGGCATTGCTAGTCGGTATTCAAGGTACTGGTAAGTCCTTATCGGCGAAAACAATCGCGAATGAATGGCGCTTACCTCTGCTGCGATTGGATATAGGGCGTTTATTTGGGAGTTATGTTGGTGAAAGTGAAAGTCGAATGCGGCAAATGATTCAACTTGCTGAGGCAACAGCTCCTTGTGTACTGTGGATTGATGAGATCGATAAAGCCTTTGGTAATGTCACTGTAACAATTGATGGAGACTCTGGGGCAAGTCGGCGTGTGTTTGGCACATTAATTACATGGATGCAGGAAAAAACTGCGCCTGTATTTATTGTCGCTACTGCCAATAATGTACGAATTTTGCCTGCCGAACTTTTACGCAAGGGGCGGTTTGATGAAATTTTCTTTTTGAATTTACCAACCGAGTCGGAACGCCAAGAAATTTTTAAAGTGCATTTACAAAAATTGCGCCCCAGTCGATTACGTGAATTTGATTTGGTACTTTTAGCGCGACACACCAAAAATTTTAGTGGAGCAGAGATCGAGCAAGTAATTATTGATGGTATTCATCGGGCTTTTGGTCGTGGTAGTAATGGCAACCGAGAAGACTTCACCACTGAAGATATTATTAGTGCTATTGAGGAAACAGTACCATTAGCTGCGATCGCCTCTCAACAAATCGAGTCTCTCAAACAATGGGCGGCAGAGTCGGGGGCACGTACCGCATCTAATGATGAAGAACTACTCCAAGAATTAAGAAAATTTGCGATTAATCTAGAATGATGGAGATGTCAAGTGCTCTTTTTCTCTTGAAATTTTATGTCCCACTTCACAATGATCGCCATCGAAATCAAAAATGGGGACTTGCTGAAACAAGCCTTAGAAGAACTTGGATATCCAGTCAAACCAAATACTTTAGTTCGTGGCTATCACGGTAATACTACTACTGCGGAATATGTGATCCCTATGCCCAATGGCTATGATCTGGGCTTTCGGAAAGCAGGTGCTTTCTATGAATTAATTGCTGATATGTGGGGATTAGGCATAAATATGAAGGAGTTTTTAGGAGACCTCAATCAGAAATATGCAGCTAAAGTTGTCTTACAAGGTGCAACTCAACACGGTTTTGAGATCGAACAGCAAGAAGTATTATCAGATGGCACGATCAGAATTGTGATTGGACGTTGGGCATAATCAAGCAATACTTTCATGGCGTTTTCTGAAGTTCAGTCAGAATTGCGGAATAGGGTTAAAACTGGGACACAGGCTCCGATACATGAGGCGATCGCGCCAATACCTGAAAAGATATGTGGGGCTTGCACATACTTGATGATTTCGTCGGTAGCGAGAGGCAAGGTTGCGAGCAGCACACACGACACACCTAAGCGAACTGCTAATTGATGAATCATGCTTAATACTTGAATTCTACTGGTTTTTAATCTATGGATATTCCACACTAGGTTGACTGGGGGAGATCGTCATCTATAAATAGGGTGATATACGGGCATAGAAACTTTGCCTGAATGTCAAGTTCTGTTAAAAAGTATATTTAAAGTGTATTTATGCTGAGTTTAAGGTGTGTTTGAAATAATTATTAACTTGAGCTAAGCAATGTAACGAGCTTTTAATCCAAATTCATAACCCCAAAATAAATTGCAAATCATTTATAAATTATGGATAACTGCCAAGCCCTTAAATTTGGGTTTAGCAAAATAATAACCTTGAAATAGTTCTATCCCAAAAGATTGTAAAATCGTTAACTCTTCATAGGTTTCTACACCTTCAGCAATAACCTTAATGGCTAGTTCTTTACATACTTGAATGATCCCCTTTACAATTGCTTGACGGTTCTTGTTATGGGAAATATTTCTAATTAAACCCATATCTAACTTGACGAGATCAGGTTGAAAATCAGCTAATAAGTTAAGTCCAGAATAGCCTGCACCAAAATCATCGATCGCCGTCAAAAATCCTGTATCTCGATAATATTGAATAATTTCATGCAGATGGACATAATCGGTTATTTTTTCACATTCAGTAAATTCAAAGATGATCTGTTTTACAGAAAATCCAAAGGTTTCGGCTGCATCAATTGTTGTGCGAATACATAATTCGGGTCGATAAACTGCATTGGGTAAAAAATTAATACTAATAAAGGAATCAATATTTAGATACGCACCAAATTGCACTGCTTTGACACGGCAAGCCTGATCAAATCGGTAGCGATTTGCATCATTAATAAGTCCTAAAATTTCTCCAGAAGGTTCTCCGTTTATGCCTCTTACTAGTGCTTCTTGAGCAAAAATTTTTTTGGATGTAGTATCAACGATTGGCTGAAATGCCATTGTGAAGTCAAACCCCAACCCTGCACCTTTTGTACATTCCCAACAGCCAATTGATTTATATTCTTGGTCATCTTTCATTTCGTTCTACCTAAATCACCTTAGTCTAGCTATTGCTTTAACAATCCAGAATTTGCCATACGATATTACATTCTTTCTCGATACTATGCGTCAGAAGTCTATCTTTTTTTATCAGGTTTACATTGAAAGAACCGAAGTCAATACGCCAAATACTTGTAGAGAATCCTATTCGTTTTGAGTTTGAGTGGCTTGTCATGAAGAATTTTAAGACTAGAGGCAAAAGAGAACTACTGGGCATAGTAAGTAATCTCTAACTCGGAATCATGGTCAGAAGCAACACTCACAAAATCACTATTTTCTAACCTCAAAGCTTATATATGGATAGAATGCCGCCAATAAATCCTTTAGCTGAATATATGTATCGGAAAAGTGAAAACAAAAATATAGTGTTTCCCCTGATTGGTGCTGAAAACTTTTTGAGGTCTTATTTGAGATTTTATTCAGGCAAATTGATCTCTTTAAATAGCCTATTTACAAGGCTTTTAGTAAAAGCTGTTAAAATACGTCTTAGTTTAAGAATACGACATAATGCGGGTTTCCATACTTTTCTGCACCACGAAGGTTTTGCCCAATCTATTAGGGAAAAAAGGGAATTAACAACCTTTCTTGTCTAGTTAGCCCGCATCCAAATAGATTGAAAAATTGTTACAGCACTTTTCTCTTTATTAAGATGTATAGGCAGACCCGAATTATTTGGAAATGTTTGGATTTGTGGCAGCATAACCCGAATGTTTACGCTTCCACAAACCCTTTAGGATTGCTATATCTTTACAATCTTCTTCATAAATGACTCTTTCCAAGGGAGATGTGATCGCCAAATTTTTATAAAAAGAAATGCTTATATTTTGCGGACAAATTAGCACTAATAGCATTACAATAAATTAGTAAATGGGGGAATAAAATCATAATAATTACCTAAATAATGTAGACAATTTAAACCTAATCTGGCTGAGGTAAAGCAAGATGTTAGTTAAGTTGGATGATGCCCAAAGTCTCGGATCTATAGTTGTTGACAAGCAAACTAAGATTGACTTTCTTACAGCGCTTTATGCTGTTACGAATCCCAGAGAAATGCTAGAAATTTTTACTTTGTAGCACTCTTAAACATTCTTCTATATCATTTATCAATCTAGTGAAATATGGGTTGGTTTCTCCGCTTTTAAAGGAGACAACAACCTCTATACCTAGAGTGCTTGAAAATCGATATATAGATGCAAAGTAGATAGTGGAGAAGGGGAGGGAAAAGCTTCTACGTTAAGGATGCCTCAACACATTAATTTACAAATATATTTGCAGGAGGAAATTTATGAATGATCACAATCTGAAACCTAATAATAAACTCAATCAATCTAGTCGAACAGGATTTCTTTCTATCCCTTTACGATCACTTATCGTGATACCCTTTGTTCTGCAAACATTTGTGGCTGTGGGGCTTACTGCTTGGCTATCGTTACGAAATGGAAGAGAAGCGGTAAATAATGTTGCCTCTCAACTACGGACTGAAGCAAGTAATAATCTTGAAAACCAATTTAAGAACTATTTTGAACAGTTATATGCTCTTTTTGATCTTATAGCTGCTGATCTTGCTAATGAGCAATCTTATTTTGATGATATATCTAGTTTAGATAAGTACCTATTGAATGTTCTAAATATTTCACCCAGTGGACTCTGGCAGATTGGAAAACCCAATGGAGATTTTATCCTATATCAAAAATTAGAAGATGGTCAGAACATAGTCAAGATTCGCGATCAATCGACAGTGCCCAATCGGTTTGTCTATAAAATTAATCCTCAAGGGCAGCGTACGGATTTAATTGCCAAAGAAAAATTTGATCCTCGCGATCGCCCTTGGTATAAAAAGGCTGTCAAAGATCAAAAAGCTAGTTGGACTGAGATCTTTTCTCTAGTACGTTCTCAAAAACCTGCATTGGGAATAAGCATGAGCCAACCATTGTATCGAAATGCTAATCAACAGGATTTGCTTGCGGTCGTAAGCGTAACTTTAGATCTAGAAAATCTTACTCGTGTCATCAAACAACCAGATCTTCAAATTACCAAAAACAGTCAGATATTTGCAATTGAACGTAAAACTGGAGATTTACTTGCCAGTTCTAGGATCTCGCAACCCTTCACTATTAATGGAAATAAAGCAGTTAAAATCCAAGCTTCTCAAAGTCAAGATTATCTACTTCAATCTACAATGAAGCGTTTAACTGTCGGCTCGCAAGGAATTCAAGAGATTTCGGTGAGACAACAACTAGATTTTGATCTTGATGGCAAAAAACAGTTTGTGGAAGTTTTTCCCATTAAAGAGCAACGCGGTATTGACTGGATCATTGTCCTAGTCGTACCTGAAGATGATTTTATGGAGAAAATAAACGAAAATACTACTTTTACTATATTTCTTTGTCTGCTCACCTTGTTGGCTGCTACTGGCATTGGAGTCTTTAGTTCACGTTTAATCGTTGAACCAATGAAAAAACTAACGACTGCTGCTAAGGCGATCACTGAAGGCGAATTAGAACAGGAAGTAAATACCCATGGAATTTTAGAAGCAGAAGTTTTGGCTAAAGCCTTTAATAAGATGTCATTACAACTTAAAGAATCATTTGAGATATTAGAGCAAAGAGTTGCAGATAGAACCCTTGCCTTAAGTCAGGCTAAAGAAATTGCTGATAATGCCAATCAAGCCAAAAGTGAATTCTTAGCAAGTATGAGCCATGAGCTACGTACACCCCTCAATGGTATTTTAGGCTATACACAAATTCTTAGTCGCTCGAAGACAATCAACACAAAAGAACGCCAAGGGATTGATATTATTCATCAATGCGGTTCTCACCTGTTAACCCTTATTAATGACATTTTAGATTTATCTAAAATAGAAGCGCGTAAGATAGAAATCACTTCGCATGAGATTCATTTGCAATCCTTTTTGATGGGTGTAGTTGAGATTTGTCGATTACGAGCAGAGAAAAAAGGGATTCAATTTATTGTTGACTTAGAAGAAGATTTGCCTGAGGGTATTGTTATTGACGATAAGCGGCTACGCCAAGTGTTAATTAACCTAATTGGTAATGCCATTAAATTTACTGATCAAGGGAATGTCACTCTTAGTATCCAAGATTTAAGTTCTCAAAATATTTCAAATCAAATATCTTCAAGCTCTGAGCAATCTGCTATATCTACTCAAGTATTACTACGTTTTCAAGTAAAAGATACAGGAATTGGTATCGATAATTGTTATCAAGAAAAAATCTTTGATGCTTTTGAACAGGTTGGCAACAATAAACGACATGTGGAAGGCACAGGTTTAGGTTTGTCAATCAGTCAAAGACTTATCGGTTTATTGGGAAGTCGAATTGAAGTTAGTAGCGAATTAGGGAAAGGTAGTACTTTTAGCTTTGATTTATTTTGTGAAACTACTAATAGTTTTGAACAGAAGATATTTGCTAAAAATGGTAGTCAAATAATAGGATATGAAGGTGAACCTCGGCACTTACTAGTTGTAGATGATCGTTGGGAAAATCGTTCGGTACTTGTTAATTTTTTGACAGCCATCGGTTTTGAAGTTGATGAAGCAGAGAATGGGCTAGAAGCTTTAACTAAAATCAGTCAGTACTCTTATGATCTAATCATTACAGATATTATTATGCCAGTTATGGATGGCTTTGAGCTTTTGACGAAAATCCGTAATAGTGATGCACTTAAGGACTTAGTTGTGATCGTATCTTCAGCATCAGTATCAGATGAAGAGCAACAAAAAACTGAAGAACTGGGCGGTAATGATTTCTTAGCAAAACCTATCGATGCTGACTATTTATTAGAGTTAATTTCTAAGCATTTACAACTAATATGGCAATATGAGGAGACAAAAAATTCTTCTGACTTTATAAAAAATCAATCCACTGATCTGGAGATAATTGCACCGCCATCTGAGGATCTACTTATTCTCTTAGGATTATCCCAAAAGGGAATGTTTATTAAGTTTACTCAATATCTAGAATTAATTAGCCAAAAGAGTGATCGCTACCAACCTTTTATTCATCAATTAACCCAAATGGCAATGGAATTTGAAGATGAATTAATTGAGAGTACTATTCTTAAATATCTTGAATTGGGTAAGTTTAATGTTTAATCCTATTTTGGTACTCATGCAATGTAACTGCGTTGCGTTCGATTCGCGACTGCAACACAATTACTAAAAAAATTACTTTGCATCGCCACCAATTGCTATAAATTTTTATTAATAATTTTAGAAATTTATCTTAAAAAAGTAGAATAAATCTAATAGAAGAACAAAATTAATATAAACAAGAGATAAACAAATGTTCGTGGATTCACCTAGTGAAAGATTTTTAATTTTGATAGTTGATGATGAACAAGCAAATCTCAATGTTGTTATGGAAATCCTCAGTGATGAAGGATATGACATAGCGATCGCAAATAATGGAGAACGTGCTCTAAGATTGCTATCTCGAGAAATTCCCGATCTAATATTGTTAGATGTACATATGCCTAAACTGGATGGATTTCAATTATGTAACATAATCAAGAATAATGATCAAACCAGTCAAATACCTGTGATTTTTATGACAGCCTCAATGGATGTAGATAGTAAAATTAGAGGGTTTGAGTCAGGCGCAGTAGACTACATTACGAAGCCATTTAATGAAAGAGAGTTAGTTGTCCGAATTAAAACACATTTGCAAATTAGAGACCTATCAAAGAATTTAGAGCGTGAGGTAATCAAACAACAAAATATTGCTGAGCAACTTGAACAAAAATTAATTGCTCTCCAGCAAGCTGATGAAAAAATACGCCAACAGAATGAAAAGTTAACTCTAGTTAACCTTCAATTAACTCAAGTTTCAAGACTTAAGGATGCATTTTTAGCAAATATGAGTCATGAAATTCGTACACCTCTAAATGCTATTTTAGGCATGGCAGAGGGACTAAAAAATGGATCTTTAGGATCAATTAATGAGCATCAAATGCAAGCCTTAAATACTATTGATAACAGTGGATATCATTTACTGAAGCTAATCAATGATATTCTTGACATCTCCAAGATTGAATCAGGAGAACTTAAACTAAATTGTAAAAGTACTTCAATTAGAGAAGTTTGCGAATCAAGCCTTAACTTAGTTAATCTCAAGATATTACAAAAGCGTCTCCAGATTATATCTATATTTCCTTCTGATCTACCCGATGTATATTTGGATGAAGTTCGGATTAAGCAGGTTTTAGTACATTTACTGAACAATGCAATTAAATTCACTCCATCAGGAGGTAGTATTACCATAGAAGTCAATCAATTCACTTCAGATGTGCCAAATCCAAATGCAATTTTAGATGGATATATGAGAGTTTCTATAGTGGATACGGGGATCGGTATTGCTCCAGAAAATATCCAAAAGTTATTTCAGCCTTTCGTGCAAATAGATAGTGATTTTAATCGTAAATATCAAGGTACTGGATTAGGATTAGCATTTGTGAAGCAGGTAGTAGAATTACATGGAGGTAATGTAAGTGTAGTAAGTGATATCAATAAGGGAAGTTGTTTTGCTATTGAGTTACCTATAAATGCTTGTAGTCTATGTTCTAGTTACTCAAATATGCTTTCTCTGCAACAATCCAAAGGTCGTGAGACAATAGAAAATCAACCTCAGGCATTATCATCTAGATCGTTTTTTTTCTTGTTAGTAGGTGAAAATAATGCAATTATGAATACCTATTTTAGCTATTTAGAGGCTAAGAGTTATCGTCTATTTTGGGCAAAATCTTGGCAACAAGCGATCGAGTATGTTCGTTTATCCCAACCTGATTTGATAGTTATTGATGTTCAACTTTCGGGCATGCCTGCCTTGGATGGCATTAGCCAAATTCAGTCAGAGTCTATTACTAAAAATATTCCCATAATTGCCATGTCAGATTCGGGAGATTTGGTTGATCGCGATCGCTATTTGGCAGCAGGAGTCAGTGATTATTTAGTTAAACCAATTAAGATCGCGCAACTTCTTAATTATATTCAGCAGCGTTTAGAGGTTAAGTGAAAGCCTCACCCTCTATCTGTAAACAGATAAAGGGTGAGGGATGGGATATATAGCGCTTTTCAAACAATCCTCTGTACTTCACTAGACTGAAAAACGTTATAAGCGTATTTATCTTGGTATAAAATTTCTAAGATATCTAAAATAATCTTGTGCTTGGTAAATAAAGGCACAAATGACCGAAGTGGTAAAAATTGCATGGTGATTCTTACCATTTTTCGTGTTCGATGAACTGACGTTAACTTACAATAAGTGGGTTGGCATTGTGTACTATCTGATGCGTGAAACTTATGCGCGATCGCCAATATATCCCTAAATATATTCTTTTCTATAAACCCTATGGTGTGCTCTGCCAGTTTACGAGTGATGCTACATCACCACGCCCTACTTTAAAAGAATATATTGATATCCCTGAAGTTTATTCCGTTGGTCGCTTGGATTTTGATAGCGAAGGATTGCTGCTCATGACCAATGATGGAAAATTAAAGCATCGCTTAATAGACCCGCAGTTTGAACATCCAAGAACTTATTGGGTACAAGTGGAAAGAATTCCCACAGAAAATGCATTGCAACAATTGCGGGATGGTGTGCTAATTCAAGGTTATCGGACTAAGCCTGCGATTGCAAAATTATTTGACTCTGACCCAGATTTACCCCCACGTAATCCGCCGATTCGATTTCGATCAGTTATTCCTACGGCATGGATTGAGTTAACTCTCACGGAAGGGAAAAATCGTCAGGTGCGGAAGATGACCGCTGCTGTAGGATTCCCGACGCTGCGACTGGTACGTGTAGCGATCGCTCATTTACGTTTAGATAACCTGAATGTGGGAGAATGGCGCAATTTAACTGAGCGTGAGTTACAAGAACTCCGATTGAAAGTGTTGCCGCGCCGCCGCCGTTAAGCTCCTGATTAATTCTGCACTTAAATTTTGATGCTGATTCTGCAATAGTTCTTCACATCCGACGATGGGAACTTTGGTTTGAAATAGTTCTGTTAATATGTGATGGTCAGGAGCGATCGCAATGGAGCCATGTTGTAAGACGGAATTGCGACGATAAACTTGAGCACTACCAACTAGTTTCCTCCCATCAGCAATTATTAAATCTGCGTTAGTGGCTGTAGAAAAACAACTGGGATTATGGATATATCCACGTCCTGACTGTCCGTAGGTAATGGGAATTCCTAATTGGGCAAAACCTGTGATCAGAAATTCACAAATATATTCATAAATTTCACGGTGCGATCTCTTTTTGCCGTCTAATTCCACATTAGTAATGACAGCATAGGTTAGATCACCTTTATGCAAGACTGCTCTACCACCACTAGGGCGACGGACAATATCAAGCTGATGTTGTTGGGCAATCTCATGCCAGCGATCAGGATATTTCTGTTGATGGAAACCGAGGGAGATGGCAGCTGGTGTCCATTGATAAAATCTTAGAATTGATGGAGTTTGCGGATTGTTACTATGTCGATCAAGTAAATCATTGTCTAGAGCCATATGCAGATCTCCCGATGACTCAGAATAGGGGACGATATGCCATGACTTGCTCATATAGTTGTTTTAAATAACTTACAGATAGGCTTCGACTTTGATCAGTCTTCGGGGTAATCTAGCTGAGCGAAGTCGAAACTGTAGTTTTTATTAGAATTATCAATATCTTTGAATTAAATTTTTGGGGTATTGCTGCAAAGTAATTTTTTTAGTAATTGTGTTGCGGGCGCTTCGCGCCCGCAACACAATTACATTGAATGACTACCATTTTGGGTGATGCAGCAAAGCTGCATCACCCAAAATCTATGCTTTCTTAAGCACTAAAGTTTTCTTTTAGAAATTCGTCATTATCATCAGCGATCGCTGCCACAATGGTGATGATACGCGAAATCTCCGCAGGTGAGAGATCTTCGACAGAGCGAGAAGCCAAAACTAATACCTTATCATTTTGAATTGCATATCTTGCTTCAAAGGTATCTGTAGCATTCTTTTCTAGCAGCCATCGAGTTAGCTTTGCCTCATTTTTGAAAGGGGCATTTAATACGGTCGAAAAGACGGTAAATGTATCACTTGGTTCAGTTCCAGTGATATTGACTACTACTTCTATAGTGCCATATTGGAATTTCCACGTATCCTCTGTCTGGTTTTCTAGAGCTGAGTTATCAGCATCCATAGTAGCAATAACAGTTTGGATGGTTTGCACAATATGACTAGTTGTTGGTGCAAAACTAGATTCTGCTTCTACAGGAGATATTGGCGATTCTGTTGTGAAGGTCATAGTGAATTATCTAGTTACTATCTGCCAATAGTGTATAGCAAACGTCAATCTTTTAGCGCTTTGCCATCTAGCAAAACGTTAATTTTTTGCTCAAAAATGTTGCTAGCAAAGGGTTTGCCAGAACATTCAATAAAAATTAAGCTATTTCTCCATGAGCGATCACCCAAGTCTGATCTGCCATAGAAACCAGTTCTTCTGGTTCATGAGTGACCACCAGAATTGTCCAATTTTTTTTCAGATCTTCTAGGATCCCTAAGATTTGTCTTCGCATTGACCAATCTAATCCTGCGGTTGGTTCATCCAGCAATAACAAACTTGGTTGGCGAATTAACTGTACTGCCAATGCTAATCGTCTCTGCTGTCCTCCACTCAGTGATTGTGGTGATGTACTTGGATTTAGATGGCTTAGTCCAACTGCATTCAAAGCACTCTGAATGCGATCGCTATCAAGCTCAATATGCCCAAGACGTAATTCTTCTAAAATTGTACTGCCACAAAAGTGTCGCTCTGGAAACTGGAACACTAATCCACATATCTGCTGGAGGTGGTCGGGAGTGAGTTCTTGAGATTTCCAATAAATATTGCCACTAGTCCATTCCACAAATCCTGCCAAAATCTCTAGTAATGTACTTTTCCCAGAGCCACTAGGTCCAACCATGACACCAAGTTGGCGATCCTGCAATTCAAACGATATATTTTTCAGGATTGCTTCTGGTGCGGCAGGTGGATGGTAATAAAGATTTTGGATGCACAACATAAAAATTGGTGGTAACGATAGAGAGGTAATGATTTTGGTGTGAAGATGTACCGCCCAAGGCTAGAAACATTTTCATATCAAAACGATGAAAGCTAGAACTACGAAACTTGGGTTTCTCATTCTAGCTTTCTAATTCAGAAAGTTCTTGGGAAGCAGCTATATATTCCCGTTCAATTTCGGATAATAGTTCTGGTAATCCTGTACTATTACCATGCTTACCTTTTAGTTCTATTTCTAGACATAGCCTACTTAGATTTTTTGCACCTAAAATACTGCTACTACCCTTTAGAGCATGTGCGGTATAGCTGACCTCCTTGAAATCATTATTGGTGATCGCTTGTCGGAGATTTTGCAAAAGTATAGGGGCTTCTTCTGTTGTAAATAAATGGATCAATCGACCAATTAAATTAGGATTAATTTGCTCCAAATTCTTGATCGCAGTAAGATCAATCACCGAGTCAATATGCTTACTTTCAAAAATGTCTAAATTTTGATCTTTATTAAATTGACCACCGATTGCCCATTTCTCAATCGTACGCTGGAGAGATTCCACCATAATCGGTTTACTGATGTAATCATCCATTCCAGCTCGTAAACACATTTCGCGATCGCCCTGCATGGCACTGGCGGTCATGGCAATAATCGTTGGTCGCTCATAGCCAGCTTGTAACTCATCCCAATGGTTGACTAGATAGGTTGCAGTTTCTAGCCCATTCATTTCAGGCATCTGCACATCTAGTAACAGAAGATCGTAGTTATTGACCTGTAAAGCTTCGAGTGCAGCTAACCCATTATCCACTACATCAGGATGGTAGCCCATTTTAATGAGCATTGCCATTGCTAATTCTTGATTAATTAAGTTATCTTCAGCAATCAAAATTTTCAAAGGGAAGCGATCG
This sequence comes from Pseudanabaena sp. M53BS1SP1A06MG, assembly GCA_020404105.1. GTDB lineage: Bacteria > Cyanobacteriota > Cyanobacteriia > Pseudanabaenales > Pseudanabaenaceae > Pseudanabaena > Pseudanabaena mucicola_A. The sequence goes on from JADBWH010000001.1 coordinate 20,924, forward strand.
GCTAGTCGCCCCGAACGACTCACAGGCTTGCTCATAGCATCCTGCAAAGTATGGTTTGGTGCTTCCTTTGCAATTTTGGTTGTTACTGTAAAAGAAAAAGTAGAACCATGATCCATCTTACTTTCAACTTGGATGTTGCCACCCATTACTTCTACTAAGCTCTTACAAATCACTAACCCTAAGCCAGTACCACCATATTTACGAGAGGTCGCAGCAGTGGCTTGAGAAAATGGCTGAAATAGCCTCTGCATTTGATCTTCACTGATACCAATGCCTGTATCACTCACGGAAAATAGCAATTGAAATGGACGGTCAACGATAGGAGCTTGATCAGATGCTAATCTGACATTAATTCTAACTGCACCTGTATCGGTAAACTTAAGGGCATTAGAAACTAGATTTGCTAAAATTTGCCTGATCCTTGTTACATCACCAACGATATATGGTGGTACGTGAGAATGCATACTTACTTCAAATTTGAGCTTCTTTTCCTTTGCCTTGACTAATTGCACATCATAGATGTCCCTAACTAAAGCACGGACATCTAAAGGTGCATTTTCTAATTCCAGTTTGCCTGACTCAATTTTGGAGAAATCTAAAATATCATTAACTACCGATAGCAGCATTTCGCCACTAACTTGAATGGTGTGGACAAACTTGTTTTGTTCAGGATTCAATTCCGTTCCCACTAATAACTGAGTCATGCCGATTACTCCATTGATAGGTGTACGGATTTCATGGCTCATCATTGCTAAGAATGCGGCCTTAGTGCGAACTGCTTCTTCGGCTTCTTCTTTTGCCTTACGGAGATCCTCCATTAGCTGCAATTGACATAACTCTGCTTGTTTTTTGGCAGTTATATCCCGAAAGCACCAAACTAACCCAAAAAACTTATTCTGATCAGAACTGACCGGGCTTGTGTAGTAATCAAAAATATGATCGCCATAAATGATTTCTCCTCGCCTAATTACATCGGGATCATCATAGGTAGTTTCTAACAAGTTGACTAAGACATCAGGTAGGTAGGATTTGATTAAAAAAGTTCCTAATGGTGGGTCATCACTTTTATCTTCGCTCATGTTATTCCCAACTAAAATACTATGAGGAATATCCCACATTTCACAAAAGCGACGATTAAAACTTGCAATTCTTCCCTGTTCATCAACTGCAAAAATACCATCAATGGAAGCTTCCTTTTGAGCATGAAGCAGTAGGTTCGTGCGTTGCAACTTCTTCAACAGTGCTACCCGCTCAAATATTGCATTGGATAGTTCATGATTCTTTTGAGCAAGGTGTATCTGTACATGTCTTAGGGATAAATGTAAATGCATACGTGCAAATACTTCTGCCAGTTGCGGAGGCTTAGTAATATAGTCAGCTCCACCACAGGCAAAAGCTTCCAGTTTGTCTTGAATGCCTTCATTGCCACTAATGAAGATGATTGGGATATCTTCTGTCTCGGTATTTGCTTTAAGGACTCGGCAAACTTCATAGCCGCTCATCTGTGGCATAGATATATCTAATAAGATGAGATCGGGAGAATACAATTTTACGCACAGTAAAGCTTCACTGCCGTCACCAGCAGTTTTCACAATGAAACCGCGATCCATCAATGCGGACGCTAACTCATTGCGAATGTCTGGATCATCGTCAACAACAAGTACCTTTGATTGAAGAACATCGATTACATTTGATTGCATTTGATTGCACGACCCGATCACCTTACTAGAAAGCTTTATTTATAAAGTATATAGTCGTTTCTTTTGCTATATAGCGGTTTTCAAATGAGTGTGTACTCATTTGAAAACAAAAATTCAGTCCCATTAAGAGTTTTGAGTTTTCATTTTGCCGTAGGCAAAATGAAAACCGCTATAGGCTCTTAGCACAGTATATAACTAGCCAATGAGCATACCCTAGACAACAATAAAAAACAACTTAATATCACTATGAAACAAGTTTTTGAAATCTTCGCTAAGCTTAGGCGACAAAAACAATCTAGCCTTATCGACCACCAACCGTAATTGCATCAACTTTAATATGGGGTTGACCAACGGTGACATAGACACTGCCACTAACGGAGCCACAAAAACCTGCGGCAAGTTCTAGGTCGCTTGAACTCATGGAGATTTCCTGCATGATTTCTTTAGCATCACCAATGAGGGTTGCTCCTTTCAGAGGTTTAGTGATTTTGCCATGTTCGATTAAATAGGCTTCATCTACAGCAAAGTTAAATTGTCCTGTGGGTAAGACGCTACCACCACCCATCTTTTTGCAATAGATTCCCTTGTCTACTGAAGCAAATAGATCATCAAGCGAAAATTCTCCAGCATCAATGTAGGTATTTCTCATCCGACTTGCCGCAGCGTAAGCATAGCTTTGGCGGCGACCACTACCTGTACGAGGATGTCCTGTGCGTAATTCCCCTGCACGATCGCTAATAAAGTTCTTGAGAATTCCATTTTCAATTAATAATGTTCGTTGGGTAGGCATTCCCTCGTCATCCATATCAATTGTGCCAAATGCTTCTGTGGATCTGCCTTCATCCCATGCAGTTAGATTCTCATGGGCAATTTTCTGACCTTTCATTTCTGCAAAAGGTGTAGTTTTGGCTTCGATCCCTGTAGTTTCGAGGAGATGTCCACATGCTTCATGGAAGATTACGCCGCCAAACTGATTTGCCATGATGATTGGGTAAGCTCCAGACTCAACATAATCGGCATAGAGCATTTTGCCAGCCGCTTCAACGATTTCATCAACGACTGGTGCATAGTTCCAATTGCGAAGATAACTGGGATCGCTTGTGCCACCAACACGTTTGTTGATTGAGGAACGGTTTGTACCATCAGCACAAAGCAAGTTAGAGCCAACTGATTGGGTAAGACGAATATCTCTAGCAAACGTACCATCGCTCGCTGCTACTAGGACTTCTTGCCAATCGCGGAAGTAGCCCGATCGCCTTGATTGGATATGTTTACCTTTTTTGGCAAGGAGTTGATTGGCGCTGAGAAGAATGTCACCCATTTCCCGCATGGGGCTACATTGATTAATCCATGTTTCTTTACCTTTTTTAGAGGCATAATCACGAAAGAGTTCTAGTTGAATGGATGGAATAATGGAGTTTTGAGAAGGAATCTTTAAACCAAGAATTGAGAGAGCACGTTCTAGAGCTGATTTTAATCCTAGAAAAGTGAGATCATTAGTACTGACATAACAATCGGCTTTGCCTTTAAATGCACGAATTCCAGCCCCTGTCGATAGCCTTGGTGAAATACTGGTAATTGTGTCATCTTCCGCAAGACAACTAATGTAATGGTTGCGCTCTAGAAAAAATTCGACAAAATCTGCACCTGCTGCTCGTCCAAGTCCTAAGAGGATCGAGAGGGGGGCTTCCCATGTTTCATCAAATCGATCACCAACAAGTGAATATTGTAAACTTAGTATTTCTTTGGTCAGTATTAGTTTGCTTCTCATAGATGGATGCTCGATATAGTTTGCTTATCTTCTGCAAGTGTAGCAAAACATTCAGGAAATTGATTAGGTGAATTTCGCCAAATTGAGAATTAATTCATTTAAATTTTAAAATGGTTTACTTGTTATACTCTAATTAGCTCGGCATAATTAAAACCCAAAACTAGAGCGAACGACCCATGCTCTGGTTTTGGGTTTTAATGTTATTTATGCATAGCTACTGATTGCTATATCTAATCATTTAAAACTAAAAAAGTCCCATTGAGTTAACCTGAGTTTGACGGAGTAGACACAAGGAAAAAAAACTAAGACTAGGTTTGAAGCAAAAAGGTCTCAGCAATACCCAGAAATACTTTTGAATCAAGTCCTCCTATTCTCCTCACTCATAGAGCAGCGTCAGGTTTACGATCAGAATAATAACACTGTTATTCCGCTCTCAGACCGTTTGTGACAACTCTCAGAATTAACTCCAAAATGGTCTATAGCATTGCAAGACATAAGACAAATCAAAACCTAAGACTAAAGTAACAGTGCTTCGCGCCGCCACTTTAGTCTTAGGTTTGTTTTTATCTATCCCTTGCAGTGCTATATTAATAGAATTGGTCTAAATTGTAGATCAGATTGGGCAGCAAAGCGATCGACATCTTCCTTGTATAAAGAAGATCACTCAAATGGTAAAACAGTTTCAAATAGAATAGATTGAGTCTCTAATGTTTTAATATCTACAACTTGAGCGGTATTAGAGCGAAATTGAAAAAGATCAAAAGTAACCTTATGACTGTCCACCCACCAAAATCTCCCAGCCTAATCCTCATTATTGATGATGTTCCATCTAATCTAGAAGTTCTATCAAAAACTTTAAGTAATGAAGGTTATGATGTGTCGATCGCAACGAGTGGAAAACGCGCCTTACTCCAAGTATCACGGATATTGCCTGATCTTATTTTGCTAGATATTCAAATGCCTGAGATGGATGGTTTTAGTGTCTGTCAAAAGCTCAAGTCATCTCCAGAAACTGCTCAAATTCCTATCATCTTTATGACATCTTTAACAGATTTAGATAGCAAAATTAGGGGCTTTGATCTCGGCGCTTTAGACTTTATTACTAAACCATTTCAAGATCGTGAAGTTTTAGCTCGCATTAGAACCCACTTACAATTAAGTAAATTGACTAAAAATTTAGAGCAGGAAGTTGCCAGTCAGGTGGTTTCCCTCAAGCAAGCCAAAGAATCGGCGGAGAAAGCCAATATGGCAAAAAGTCAATTTCTTGCGAATATGAGCCATGAACTGCGGACACCCCTCAATGCAATTTTAGGAATTACTGAAGGATTACAGGATCAAATTTTTGGGGAAATCAACGAGGAACAAATTAAAGCCTGTCAAATATTGGAAAACAGTGCCTACCATTTATTATCGCTAATTAATGACATTCTTGATGTTGCTAAAATTGAATCAGGGCAAATTAATCTTGAATATAGTATTGTTAGCGTTGACCAACTTTGCCAAACTAGCCTAACCCTTATCCAACAACAAGCTCATAAGAAAGGAATTCAAATACTCATTAATTTACCAATTAATTTACCTAACTTAAGAGTTGATGAACGACGGATTTGCCAAGCTTTAATCAATTTGCTTACTAATGCGGTTAAATTCACGCCTAAAGGTGGGACTATCACCTTAGAAGTGACATTCCCATTTGTCAAGCAAGAAATGAAATCTTCCAGAACTTATATACGGTTTAGTATCATTGATACTGGTATAGGTATTGCTTCTGAAGATATTGATCGACTCTTTAAGCCCTTTATCCAAGTTGACAGTGATCTTAATCGTCAATACGAAGGCACAGGCTTAGGACTGACCTTGGTAAAACGACTAGTGGAATTGCATGGTGGTGATGTGTCAATCACGAGTCAGCTTGGTGTTGGCAGTTGCTTTACGATTGACTTACCCTATGAAGAGGTAGAAGTACTTCTTCCTGCTGAAGTGAAAAAACTCTCTCCCATCGAGCAGTTAAGACCATCTACACAATCAGATCAATTGTCATCACCTCTAGTTTTATTAGCAGAAGATAGTGAGGCGAATATCATTTCTATTTCTACCTACCTTCACGCTAAGGAATATCGTCTCGTGGTAGCAAAAAATGGTGAAGAGGCGATCGCTCTAGCCAAATCACAAAGACCTAACCTGATCCTGATGGATATCCAAATGCCTAGACTTGACGGCTTAGAAGCAATCAGACAAATTCGCCTTGATCCGAATTTAGTGCATATACCCATTGTTGCTCTCACAGCCTTAGCTATGAGTGGTGATCGTGAACGTTGCTTGGAAGCAGGAGCTAATGAATATCTTTCCAAACCTGTGAAATTAAAAGAGTTATCTTTAGCCATCGAGAAACTATTACTCTGACTCATGTTACGCAGAAGTCTAAAAAGATTTCAGAGACTGCCATTCCAAGTGAGATTGCTGCAAAGCCTTTATATATAATTTGGATTTGAGAGCTAAATGATTGAGTTTAGAATTAAGTTTGATAATCTCCAATTTCACATATCCCCACAAAGCAGCAAAGAAGTGATTGGCTTGAATGGCAACTGTCTTGGTCGTTGATTTGCATAGACTAACGTTTTGCAGCAGTTTTCGATCAAACGAACCACAATATACTTCCTGAAAGGATTGCTAAGCAATCCTTTCAGGAAGTATATTGGTTTGGTTTTGAGCACAAAGCGCTGTAACTGTCCAGTGCCGCAAACTGCGCTACACCTTTTGGCTCTATTTTTTAATTATGCCCAGCTACTTAGCAAGTTTCGCTTATATGAAGTCCTCCTCACAGCAAACTAGAGCTTGTTAGGTTTTCTTCAATAAATAAATCTTCCAAATAGATGCGGCGATTCCAGCAAAATATGTTTGTCGAGATGAGATTTTTGCTTCATTCCATTGATCATACTTTTCAGGAATGCCAGAGGTAATTTTAAAACAACTTGATTTCAATGCCTCAATCTTTTCTGAATAACCCTCATTGCCGATCTTTCGATTAGCTTTCTTCTCGATTGGAGTCATATTTCCAAGACGATAAATAAATTTATCTTGATTAGGTTCTTCGATATATGACCAAGCTTCTGAAGGATGTTCGGGAAGTATATGCTCCAAATTATATATATCGCTTTCAAAGTCAAATCCCTGACCTGAAATTTGCTTTTCAATTTGGAACAAGATATAGCGAACTATTTTCTTATTACGTGAATTGGTAGTTTTGAGTTCCTTATCTGCAAAAGCAGCTTTAAAAACTTTATCGTCAGGATAGATCTCTTGGAGTTCCCCTAAAATTTCTGGCAAGTTTTTAAGTGTATGGTCATCGATCTTGTAAGCAACCATGTTGTAAACCCTTTCCTGCTCTTGGGTTTGGAGATTACAAATCACGTTATAGCGAAAGGAGATGACCGCGATCGCCTGAAGTAGCTGCGTAAATACAGCCCGTTGACTATCGGCAAATCGGCGATAACCAGCCATTAGCATTGACATCGGCTGACGTACATTAAACATCAACAGTTGCTCTAGGGCTTTTCTTTCCTCTGGTTGCCAGATTGACTCATGGGGATTCCGTAGTGCTGCATAGATTGACGCTGAGCGATCGAGTTCTCTCAGTAAACTAAAAGCTTGCTCTTTAGTGACAACATGACGACGAATAGTTTTGAATAGATCCGCTTTACGCACCAACCGATGACAACTGTTCCAATACACACGCAAAAAGTCGGGAAAGCTTTCACTACCTAGTTCATCTACAATTCTTTGCCAACGTTCTTCTAGAGCTTTGAGTTCAACTTCATGGGTGTTACTTGCAGCAATAATCGAGAAAAGGTAATTTTTGAGTAGATCGGTTGAGGACAGTCTGACTCCGCGAGCATTTAGAGTCTCAAATACTTTGAAAGCATTTAGCTCATCGGTAACGGATATAGTTGTGAAAAAAAGTTTGTCAACAATCGTATCCACAAAGATCGCTACATTTTCACCACTTTGTTGACTATGGGCAGCAATTTTGTCGCGAAACCAATTGAATGCTTTCCGAAGTTGATGCTCCGAAGCATCTAATCCACGCACAGGTATGGCGACAAGCGGTACTAGATAGGTCTGATAAAAACGATTGTTATGACGGTTTAGTTCCAGCTTGGAACGCGGTACGAGTGATACGGGATCAACATAACCGATGTAACTATTTTGGAGGTTTTCTTTACGTCTTTGATTCTTTTCAGGCTCGATCGCTAGACTAACCAATTTTTGCAAATGATCAAGGGCCGCGAGAATAAGAATGCTAATTGTGGTTAAGCGCTGTTGCCCATCGATGATGTCAAATTGCTTATTATTGGAAGATTGCAACACTAGATAGCCCATGTAATGCGCTGTCTCGCCATCCTCGGCAAATAGTCCGAGAATGTCTTGCCACAGGTCATCCCATTCTTCGTCTGTCCAAGAGTAATCGCGCTGAAATGGCGGCACACGATAGAGTAAGCCGTTACCTAATAACTGACGCAAGCTTTGATTGGATGTATTAAAGTTCATTGCAGACATATATCAATCCTCGATCGCTACAAGCCTTGTCAGCGTCTTTAGGGATGTACTAAATTCAGCAATTTAGATTCATTCTATACAAAGATTAGCGATCGCTCTCCTGCGATGACTTCACCGATGCGATTGGTGGTAAAGCCTTGGGCTTGAAAATAGGCGATCGCCTCATCAACTTTCTGGGGATCAACCACTACAGCCAATCCAATACCCATATTGAAAGTATTGAACATATCAGATTCAGGAACTTCTCCTTCAGATTGCAACCATTGAAAGAGCATAGGAATTTGCCAACTATTGCGGAAGATTTGCACTGCTTGACCATTACCGAGGCAACGAGGCAAGTTTTCAGGCAAGCCGCCACCAGTAATATGGGCGAGTCCGTGAATACCTAGATTTGCCTTTAACGCCGCTAAAACTGGCTTCACATAAATTTGAGTTGGCGTTAGAAAAATTTCAGCCAAAGTTAAATCTTGGGTTTCGGGCGAAATGGGAATTTCTAATTTTTTGCCCCAGCTATAATTTTTAGTCTCAATAATTTTGCGAATAAGGCTATAGCCATTGCTATGGATGCCTGCACTGGCGAGACCGATGACCACATCACCAATGTTTACCTGTGTGCCATTGAGCATTTCGGATTTTTCGGCGATCGCCACACAAAATCCTGCCGCATCATATTCACCAACACTATAAAATCCAGGCATTTCAGCAGTTTCGCCCCCAAGCAAAGCACAACCTGCGATCTGGCAACCTTCAGCGATCCCCTTCACCACTTCGGCAAGTTGTTCAGGATCGAGTTTGCCTGTGGCTAAATAATCTAAGAAAAATAACGGTTCGGCTCCAGAGGTCAGCACGTCGTTCACGCACATGGCAACAAGGTCGATGCCGATCGTATCGTGCTTGTTAGCAGCTTGAGCAATTTTAAGCTTTGTGCCAACACCGTCCGTACCTGAAACCAGAACGGGTTGTCGATAACCAGCAGGAATTTCAAAACAGCCACCAAAACCACCGAGATCACCTAATACACCTGCACGATGGGTTTTTGCCACTGAATCCCGTATTTTCTCCACGAAGGTGCGACCTGCTTCAATATCTACACCCGCCTGACGATAATCCAAAACCTCTAACTCCCAAATTTCACAACCAAGTCATTGCAGCGCAATGGCTTAAAAAACTACTATTTGCCCAACTCATCAGCACGACGAGTTGCTGCAAGTACGGCTTCTATCATAGCGGAACGCAAGCCTGCTTTTTCTAACTGAGCGATCGCTGCAATCGTTGTCCCCGCAGGACTCGTTACTTGATCCTTTAACTGGGCAGGATGTAGCTTTGTTGCGATGACTAATTGCGCTGTTCCTAAAACAGTTTGGGTCGCTAGTTGTAGCGCGATCGCTCTAGGCAAACCTGCGGCAACTCCACCATCCGCCATCGCCTCAATCATCACCGCCACATAGGCAGGACCCGAACCTGATAGTCCAGTCACAGCATTCATCAGCGATTCGGCAACTTCTACCACCGTGCCAACCGCACTAAAAATTTTGCGAGCTAATCTTAAATGCTCACCTGTCGCCAGAGTATTTGCCGCGATCGCAGTTACTCCTGCACCTACCTGCGCGGGTGTATTAGGCATTGCTCGGATAATTGCTTTAGAGGGAAATACTGCCTCTAATTGAGCCAAAGTTACACCAGCTAAAATTGACACAACACAGGGTGCAGGAGAATCAGCTAGACCAATAGCAGCCGCGTTTAACGACTGAGGCTTAACTGCTAAGAGCATAATCTCTGCTTCAGCAGCCACTAAATTATTTGGCGTAACCTGCACGCCATATTTTTTCGCAAGCAGATCCCGACGCTCTGGCATCGGATCACTAACGCATATATCAAATGGCAAATAAGAATTACTGGCGACCAGACGAGACAAAATTGCCTCACCCATTATGCCGCCACCAACAAGTCCAAGTTGAAATTTCAAGAATCCACCAATAACTAACTACAAATCAATTAGGCAGTTACGGCGCTATGCGCCGCTTCTACTTTATTTGTGCTTGATTGTTTTTAATCATAACGGCGATTGCTGTAGTTAAGTTAATTATTGTGCGAAACGACTCACAGGGGTTTCAGCAGACCATGCGGGAGCGGGTACAGCAGTTGGACGCGCTACACGAGGTTGAGGCATAGGAACCTCGTTTAATACGGAAGACTGTGAAGTAACCTGAACGCAGGAAGGGGCAAATAAGAAAATGCTATCGCCGATACGCTCTTGATGACCGTCGAGGGCATAGGTTCCTCCTGCAACGAAATCCACAGCACGCTGTGCTTGATCGGGATCCATCATGGTGAGATTTAGGACAACGGACTTGCGCTCACGCAATGCTTGGATTGCTTGAGGCATTTCTTCAAAGCTGCGAGGCTCCATCACCATTACTTGGGAAAGACCATTTGCTGCACCAGGCATACCAATTACATTGCTCATACCATCAGAAGTTGCTCTTAATGTTGTAGGACGTTCACGTGTGCGGCGAGTTTGTTGCTCTTCTGCCTCTGGGGCTGCGATTGCACCATTTTCCTCTTGGTACAAACCTTGGTATTCATTGCTAGATGCTTCATCGTACTCATATTCGTACTCTTGAGCTTCATTCAAACCAACAAAATCCTTGAGCTTTGTAAAAATTCCCATCGTAATTAACTCCTAGTGTTTGCTCCTCAGTTTTGGTTCGGAAACCGAAAAATCATACTTCTAGACTAGATGAGGAGTGCAGTTTATCTATTTGAAGCAATCTCATCAAGCAAAGAGTTGCTTTGTCTAGGTATGTAAAATTGTTTTTACTGTCTATAACAGTATTGACAAAATATTTATCCGCAAACTTTAACCGATAACAGAGAAAAAAGATAGATAAACTTGTTAATTTTTTTCGATTACGACAAATTGCGACTTTTTGTTCATTAAGCCTTGTTGTAAATAAGGACTTAGCTACTCCAGTAAAGTGTTTACCTATGCAGATATCCATTTAATACTTAACAAGTTTTTAATAATTGAGTAAACCTATTTACTAATCATGGATCTACGCAATTAAAATGGTTCGTATAAGAGTATCTAAATGGGTCTAAATGATAATAAAAGGATTTAATATCACGATTTAGGTTTAATCAAATAGGAAAACTCTGTAAAGTCATTTGAATTAATCGTCGCAAAAGATTGAAAACATAACATAGGCTTGCCTAGCAACTTTAGTTTAGAACATTTGGCTTAGAACTAAACATAATTGCTAACTTTACACTGTTATAAGTTTAGGCTGTCTGATAAGTATTCTAGGCTACAAAAACTATTGTTATTTAATGTTCTGCTAGAAGGCTTTCAAACTTTACTAATGTAGAAATTTGATTTACCCCTGATGAATGAACATATTTACGGTTAAATATCGATAGTGATTGTTTAGCTAAGAACGCTAAAATTTATAACAGGTTTGGGGATACATGGCAAGCATAAATTTTAAGTTGGTAGTTATGCAACACAATTACATTGCATGACTGCCAAAAATGCTATCTATATTATTGAAATTATTGAATCTTTAATTCTTAAGCAACTCTTGTGGTGCTATAGGTGCTACTGCATGGCTATTAGACATTAGCAATTTTTCTTAAAAATTTTTTTTTGTTTGAGCTAATTGATTTTCCAAACTTCCTGTAAGCCATTGATTACCAATCATGAATTCTAGATCCTCTTGGGATATAGGATGCCATTGCGGATTAAAAGCGATCGCTTGATGCCACTCAAATCTCACCTCACTATATTCTGTGCTGATGGAACGGCTGGCATAGTGGGGATCACGCTCAATCCAGACTAAGCTTTTAGGATTAAGCTGAAACTCGTGCACAATTTGGGTGGCAAGTTTTGTTGTTTTAGACTCGATAAACCAGCCAATCTCACAGTTTTGTGGAGATACGATCACAATCTGTTGCCCAAATTGTTGATAAATAATGCGTAAATGGCATTGTAGTTGCCAGATATCAGAGTTTTGACCGCATACATGGCATTGATAAAGGCAATCGATATTTTTCATAATTGCAATAATATAAAGAACTTAAACCGATGTATTTGGGTAAACTGCAAACTCAAACAAGTTGGGTTGCGACGACTCTTCTGGTATTAGATGATTTTCTAAATCCATTAATATGCGATCGCAAATCATCACCTATTAAAGTTATCTGATTAGGTTGCAAAAATTGAATATTAGTCCAAACAATCCGTGCATTTTCCTGTAAGAGATCTTCGATAAATCCAGCTTGTTGTATTTCTGCCTCTTGGCGAGTTGTAAATGCACCAAAATAGTATAAGCAAAGAGGTTGCGTGGTCAAAATTTCTAGCTACCAACCTAACTCGTAAGTAGGGTTAACGATAGTAATTTGATTCGTAAATTTGATAATGGGGGTAAATAGCTATAAAAACCCTAATAAAATTTCCTAAAGGCTATCTTTAAACTAAAAAGTGTAAATTTAAGTTGAAATGTCAATTAATTCACTATTAGTGTTTTGCTGTAATTGTTTGAGGAGGCACACTGCGAAGGGGGTACGATTCCTCGAAGCCTCAATAGGCTGTAACATCTTAAAAAACATAGTTTTTCGACCAGACTAACCTTATTGATGGTGTAGCAAATTGTCTATTCGTTTATTATTAGGTTAGATATTTAGATTAATATCCAAAAATGAGGAAATTCTGTGACTAAATAAATGTTAATATTTCGGTGACCAGAATTTTTTGAGATAGTAAAGCTTCAAAAATTCTGACCACCTCACAGATGCTCATCTTAAGCTAAATATAAGGATTTACGTAAAAGGACTTGAAACCCTAATTTTATCGTTGGGACAAAGAATGAATTGCCCCTACGAAAAATTAGGGTTACAAACAAGTGAGGTAGTTATTACCAGCCTAACATCTGAGCAATTTCTGAAAATAGCTTGGTTGGCTTGAATGTTTTGGCGATCGCGCCACTAACTCCTAACTTGGAGATCGCCTGTAGTTCGGTGAGATCTACACAAGGGGTTAATAACACAACGGTATTATAAGCAATGTGGGGATTGACTTGTATTTTTTTGAGAAAGGCAAAGCCATCCATATTTGGCATCAACATATCTAGCACAATTGCATCAGGTTGATCTTTTGTAACTATGTCTAATCCTTCTTCGGCATGGAGTGTAGTAATGACTTTACATCCGCCAAAAATTTCTAAGCAAGTCCGTAGGACATCACAAATATAGTAGTCATCATCGATTACTAAAATCGTTTTCTGATCTTTAAATTCCATGATGGATGTGAAGAGAAAATATATCTTCTAATTAAGAATGCAAAAAATTGTAAGTAGCTAGACATAAGTAACCTAAAAACCGAGAAGTTTGCTCCGCCCGCGTAGCGGGCGGTACAAACTCTGGTTTTAGGTTTTAATTAAGTTGAGCTACTTAATTAAAATGAACACAATCTGAGGATGGGGAAATTTACTGATGTTACGTGGAACAAATATCGCCCTCACCGCCCAGCCCACTCTCCCCATAAATGGAGAGCATGGTGGATTCATTTTCGGAAAGGTAAGCAGGAAGAGATGAGCAGAAAAATTAGAGATAAGAAAAGTCAGTAAGAATAGGAACAAGAGAGAATATCAAAAACTTGGTGAACTTGATTAGCGAGAACCCTTTGCCCCTGAGGATTCGTGCGAAAGCCAAGGCGGCGAACTGTAGTCATGATAAAACAATGAATAATCGCCCAAATAGTTGGAGCATTGCCAACACGACATATTCGAGGTATAACCAAGAGATTCACAAAAAAAGGCTTATCTTCACGCCAGTCCTCACGTTCGACATACAGTGCTTTGCGCTCAAAATCAAATCAAGATATTTCATAAAAGGCTTGCTTCACAAGCCTTTTATGAAATATCTTGTGGTTCGTTTGATCGAAAACTGCTGTAAGTTCATGGTCTGGTTTTGCTTTTTGTTTAATTCTTGCCAGACCATTTTTGCCATATTTGTCCCTTCTCTGTAATCCTTTCCGAAAATGAATCCACCCTGCTCTCCTTTAATGAGTGAGGGTCTTGTAAGCTTCCACGTAACACCAGTCTGTAAAAAAGGGGGCGCAAAGCTTTCCTTTTGATTAAGGTGTGAGATATGATTGAAGCTGGGATCTCAAAGATTTATAGCTGCCATCTTCAGGATCAGAAATCGCCTCAATGGTTAAACCTAGCGATCGCTGATTGGGAACAGTGACTTTTGCGGAATTTTGCCATAACACCCACCGACTACCATGGGGCAAATAGGCAACACTATCATTACGATGGGACAGCCAGACTACAGGTAAGTCAGGGATATCTTTGAGAATGTCTACCTGTGTGGCAACATCTGAAATATTAGCAGCAGCTAGGGTTTCTAGGACTCCGCGATCGCTTTGGACTAGACCTGTATCTGATGTCCATAACCTCACGCTGAGTTTAGATTTCTGGGCATAGAAATAGAGCGAAGCAGCCGCGACTACTGCTTCTTCAAAGGCTTCTGGTTGCCAACCTGTCGATGTATCAAGGGCGATCGCCACTTCCTGACCGCCAATAGTTACTTCCAATTCCCGCACACGCAATTCCCCAAACTTGGCACTAGTCCGCCAATGGATTAATCGGGTTGGATCGCCCCAGCGATAGGGACGTAGGGTTTTCGTCAAGCCTTCCGTTGCATTCGTGTAGTTATGCTCATCACTATATTGACGCGGACTAGTATCATTACCTAACTGATCCACCAATGGGCAACGTTCTAAGGGAATGACATTGGGATAGACGATCGCTTTCTGGACCGATGGACAAGCCCGACGACTCCGAAATAGCCCCAATGGACTAGAGGTCGCAATTTCTGTGGATCTAAATAAAAACACCCCACGCTTAGTCGTTTTCGCTTCATAGCGCCATCGATATTCCTGAAGCGGCGCAATCACTTCCACAACTACTTCCTGCTGCACAATTAGGGAAAGATTGTTTGGCAAAATATCCCTCACCTCCAGCAATCGCTTCTCTGTACGACCCCTATTTTGAATGATCAAATCAACCCACAGATCGTCACTCACGCTGACAGGATCGATAGGTAATCGCACTACTACGATTTCGGCTAGCAATCGCTTAGGCATCACCGCCCCCACAATTAACAGCGCTGAACTAACTCCACTAATTACATATAGCCATCCTGCGAGGGTATTGGTCGCTGCCATAAAGAAGAACAGCGTAAAGAAGGTATATATCCCACCAATGAATTCTGGTGTTGCCAATCGCCATTCTAACCATTGCAAAATGCGCTTGACTTTAGATTTCTTTTTAGTTTTAGTCATGGTGAGGCGATCGATTGAGCTTTTTGACCTATTTTACCCAATGATTGCCAGAGAAAGATTGAACTATAGCAGTCCTAAAATCAGTTATAAAAATCATTACGAATAAATAAAAAGAGGTGTAAACATTGTTTGCACCTCTTTTTATTTAATTATTTAAAAAAGTTTAATTGTTATTGAACAACCACTTTACCTTGCATACCAGCGCCACGATGAGGAGAGCAGTAGTAAGAAAATTCACCAGCTTCGTTGAAGGTAGATTCTAGCTCAGCTTTAGGCTTTTGAGCCAATTTCTTGTGAGAAAGCTCTTCATGACCATCAAATACGATATTGTGAGGGAAAGCTTTGTTATTAACCCATTTGACAGTATCGCCAACTTTGATTGTTACTACCTTAGGCTCGAATACTAACTGACCACTATCAGAACCCATTTTAACGGTGACAGTATCAGCGAAAGCCGAATTAGCAGACATGAAGAAGCTACCGACAACGATTACGAGGCTAGCGATCAAAAGACCAATTTTTTTTGCAAATGCAGAAATATTCATGATTAGTTACCGACTAAAATTCAACTGAAATTGCACAAATTCGACTCGACTCGAATTAAATGAGACTAAAACACGTAGAGAAAGCTAGTAGGTTTAGCTTTTGGGAAAGTACTATGGCTCGACTAAAAGCACATAATTCTTTGTTTAATAGTATATCTTTCCGCCGCCCCAGCCGATACCTTTAACTTTAGGTTCGTAGAGGATATAACCTGCAATTAGCTTGAGGTCGTTGTCAGTAAGACCACGCATGGTGGGGAAGATATCAGTGCTCTTGAGGCTGGGATGAACGTCATAGATTTCGGTGACACCATCATAAGTGGTGGGTTTCTTCATGAAATCAACCAAGCCAAGTACATTATTACGTGTTGGGTATGCACCTGCAAGGGATTCAGGAGAAAGGTTAACGTTAGGATTGGTAAAGGTTGCACCACCGAGATGGCAGTTAGCACAGGCATTTTGAAATAATTTTTTGCCTTTAGAGATGTCTTTTTGGGTTAAGACAATATTGGTGTTTTCGTTAAGAGGAACGGTACGCAACTCGATAGGAATATCGGCAGCATTGACACTGGGGGTAAAAAGCTGAAAAGCAATCATTACAAAAGCGATCGCCGCAGCTAAATATTTAAAAACATTTTTGTTCATAATTACGGAGATAATTTAGTTAATCTAAGTTTATCTAAAAGAATTTAACCTGATCTCAAAGATTTGTTGCGATTCGCAAATCACTATCAAGCTTTGGGTTTTTTAGAATTTTGGGCTTCCGATGCCATGATGACGGCTTTTGCATCTTCCAAAGCAAGTTTGGTTTTTGCATCTTGATAAGCGATCCCAAGGTGATCGCAAAGTTTAAATACAGCCTCAATAGTAAGGTTGTAGTCTTCGGCGATCTCAGCGATCGAATAGTCAGCAAAGCCCATAGCAATACTCTTATCTAGTTAATTCTAGAGATGTTTGTGCTATTTTCTCATGCAAACGTTAAGACAAGAAACAAAAAGTAGGGGGGGCTTTTTGTCTTTGTGTCATTCATTACTACTTTTTGGTTTGAGATGTAATTTAGGCGATCGCTGAATTATCAATCACATCTTGCCAGCGTCCATTGCCCACGGCTCTAATTGCTTCAGGTAATTGAATTGCGCCTGTGTAAATCGATTTACCCACAATTGCCCCCTTGACCCCGACAGATTCTAACGATAGCAAGTTGAGTAAATCGGTAATTGAACTAATACCACCAGAGGCAATGACAGGCACATCAACATTTTCGGCTAGTTGGCGCAAGGCTTCGATATTTGGTCCTTGCATTGTGCCATCTCGGTGAATATCAGTATAGATAATGCCTGCAACTCCAATCGAGGTCATGCGTCTAGCCAAATCAACAGCCATGACTTCCGAAGTTTCTAGCCAACCTCTTGTGGCAACTTTGCCATCACGGGCATCGATACCAACCATGATTTGTTCAGGGAATTCTGCACAAATATCGGCGATTAGTTGTGAGTTTTCGACTGCGGCTGTGCCTAAGATAACGCGACTAACTCCAGTGTGCAGAACTGACAGGATACTTTCGCGATCGCGCAAGCCACCACCCATCTGCACCCGCATGGGGATAGAACGGGCGATCGCCTCAATTACCTTCAAATTTTGAGGTTTGCCTTGCTTTGCACCATCTAAATCAACTACATGCAAATACTTAGCGCCTTGACTATACCAGCGTTGGGCAACCTCTACAGGGTCTTCACCAAATACTTCTGACTGTTGATAATCCCCTTGATAGAGCCTTACACAGCGTCCATCTAAAATATCAATTGCGGGAATTACATCCATAATTTTTACCTACGATCCCAGAAGCTTATTCTATCTAGATTTAGCGATCGCGGTATAGTACAAATCAAGGAAAAACAAATTTCTGAATTTCTTGCCTGTAGGCAAGAAATTCAGAAATTTGTTTTGATGAAATTTTTTATATTTGCTAAGTTCACAAACTTCCCCTATGAAATCGTCTAAGCAGTCAGTATCGCAACGGTTAATGTCTATTGGGATCGTGATTAGCGTTGTTTTTTTGCTGATGGCGATTATTTCCCCCCTACTCCAAGCCTTAGGACTTTTAAATCCTACAGAATTTCTCAGCTATCCGATCCATGAATCACCATCGGCACAGCATTGGTTCGGGACAGATTTACAGGGACATGATGTATTTGCCAGAACGATCGCAGGTGCAGGTGTGGCATGGCAAGTCACGATTGCATCGACCACCATTAGCTTAGTGATCGGTGTTCCTTTGGGGATGCTAAGCGGCTATAAAGGCGGTTGGCTTGATCGCGGTTTAGTCTTTCTTATGGATGCTCTCTATACCTTACCCAGTCTATTGCTCTCGCTGACGATTGCCTTTGTGGTCGGTGCGGGTGTCTGGAATGCGGCGATCGCCCTCAGTGTTGCCTATATCCCTCAATATTTTCGGGTAATCCGTAACCAAACCGTCAGCACTAAAACTGAGGTGTATATTGAAGCTGCCCAAGCGATCGGTGCAGATACAAAAACAATCCTAATGAAGTATCTTGCGCCCAATGTAATCCAAAGCTTACCCGCAATTTTCACCCTCAACGCTGCCGATGCCATTCTGACAATCGCGGGTTTAGGATTTTTAGGTCTAGGTATTCCTGAAGATGTCCCTGAATGGGGACATGATCTCAAACAAGCTCTCGATGCGCTCTCCACTGGTGAAAATTTCTGGTGGACAACGGTTTTTCCAGGTTTGGCAATTACCTTTATGTCGATCGGGCTTTCTTTGGTTGGTGAAGGTTTGGCTCAGAAGTTTAGCAGTAAGAAAGAAACAAATGCCTAAAAAAGTGGTAGTCATGCAATGTAATTGAGTTGAGGGCGCGAAGCACCCTCAACTCAATTACTAAAAAAATTACTTTGCAGCACTACCAAAAAGTTAGGGAATTCAAAGCTCAAGTTGCTAATTGTGATGGCTGTTACTCATCGTGAAACTCATGATAGGAGATTTTGCTTTTAGTATTAGCTTTGACTTATTTAGAAATACTTTCACCAGATACTTAATACCAATTTCCAAGATGACAAGAGCATTTTGAGAAGAGCAAACCCTTTCCTTTTCCTTACTAAGTACTCAGTAATTTCTAGACATGTTTCCCAACGATACGCCATCAATCAATCCAGTAGATTTCGCATCCCCTACAACTCCCATAGAAACATCTAGCCAACCGCAGATCAAACCAACTCAAATTCTTTCACCACAGGAATTAAATATATTAAATGCTAAGTCAAATCTGAAAGGAACCTTGCAATTATTAGGGCATCTTACCGTAATGGCTGGCAGCGGTTATCTCTGGAGTGCAAACATGGAAAATTTTAGCGATCGCTGGTTTATTGCCATACCTGCCCTAGTACTTTATGGATTTAGCTTTGCGATTATGTTTGCTCCGTTACATGAGGCATCCCACCGCACTGTTTTTACAAATAATCGCGCCAATGACATCCTTTGTTGGTTTGCAGGGCTTCTATCTTTTTATAACAGTACTTTCTATCGGCTGTATCACAAATGGCATCATCGCTATACCCAAATTCCTGATAAAGATCCCGAATTAAGTGATCGCAAACCAACAAATCTCAAGGAATACATCATCGAAATTAGTGGAATTACTTGGTGGATTGGCAAGTTTAAGAGACATTTCCTCACTGCGATCGTCGGTAACTTAGACAATTGCCCATTTATTCCTGAAAGTTCCCGTGCGGAAGTAATTCGCTCAAACCGTCTACAGCTATTAGTTTATGCGGTAGCGATCGCGATTTCTATATATTTTCAACAGCCTTGGTTTATCACCTATTGGCTGCTCCCTCTCGCCGTGGGTCAGCCGATTTTAAGATTTTTACTCCTAGCTGAGCATACCGATCGCCCCAATACTGACAATATGCTTGCAAATACCCGCACCACCCTCACCCTTGCACCTTTAAGATTTCTAATTTGGAATATCTCCTACCATGCCGAGCATCATCTCTATGCTTCCATTCCTTTCCATCAACTAGGCGCAGCCCATGCAAAATTAAGTTCCCATTTTGAATGTGTCGAAAATGGCTATGTCAATGTCCATCACCAAATCATCGCTAATTTCAGCAAAGCTGGCAACTCCGTAGTATGAATGTTTTTACAGTTGAGAACTTTTCGCTTCAGTGCGGTGCGATTTTGCCACAAGCACAACTTGTTTATCAGACCTATGGCGAACTCAATAGCGATCGCTCGAATGTAATTCTCTATCCCACCTCCTACGGAGCGCAACACCCCGATATTGAATGGCTAGTAAGATCTGATGGCATTCTCGATCCGACAAAATGGTTTGTGATTATCATCAATATGTTTGGGAATGGGCTATCGAGTTCGCCTAGCAATTGCGCTGAATGTGGCTTAGCTGAGCAATGCTTCTGGTTTACGCATCTAGATAACGTCACAGCTCAAGAGCAATTGCTCCGCGAAGTCTTTGGGATTGAACGCTTAGCCCTTGTTTACGGCTGGTCGATGGGCGCTCAGCAAGCCTATCATTGGGGTGCATTACATAGCGATCGCGTAGAACGTATCGCTGCAATCTGTGGTACTGCGAAAACTACAGAGCATAATCGCATTTTCTTAGAGAGTTTGCGCTGTTCTCTCACAGCCGATCCAACTTGGAATGGAACTAGTTTTGATGGTATTCCCGATCGTGGATTCCGCACTTTTGCCAGAATTTATGCCAGTTGGGCAGCATCCCAAGCCTTTTATCGCGAAGGTTTGTATTATCAGTTTGGCTATGAATCTCTTGAAGATTATCTTCTGCGTGGTTGGGAAACTGGCTATCGCAAGCGCGATCCGCGAAATTTGATGGCGATGCTCGATACTTGGTTACGGTGCAATGTCAGTGATAATCCAGTTTATCAAAAAGATTATGAACTTGCTATGCGATCAATTCAAGCGAAAACTCTAGTCATGCCCAGCACTACGGATTTGTATTTCACCCCTGAAGATTGCGCTCGCGAGGTATTTCTAATTCCTAATAGTTCATATCTTCCCATTCCTTCGATCTGGGGACATCGTGCAGGCAACCCCTATCAAAATCCTGTAGATGCCGAATTTATCCGTCAAGCTGTTGGTAATCTGCTAAGCAGGTAAGCAGAAACAAATAATATATAGATTTTCCAGATCTCATTGCTTTGGCTGAACAAATGTTCGAGCCTGTCAATGTTTAATTAAAGAAAGGAGAAGATGAGAGATGGTAATCTATGACATCTAATACCTAGTGCAAGATGGGTTGTTATATTCCGAAAAAAGCTATCGCCTGTTTGCATTTTTGTCAATAGCGATCAATTTTCTACTTGGCGTTATTCCAACAAAGTTCCATCATTAATATCCAAACAAGATGTGCTAGTTGGAAATATTTCCAAAGAGAAAGATTCCAACATAACTCCAGCAATAATGTCTAAACAAGGAATGCTAAATTGATTTCAATGAGAGAGAAAAGACGGTAACTGCTTTACAGAATGCTTTTCAATGCTTTCTCAGCTTACGACATCTTGTGATTTTTGTCTATGGATGTTGATAAGAACTAATTTAATTTCATTCTATTATTGGAGAGAAAAATTACTATGATTTCTGCCAAAACGTTAGTCCTAAAAAGGAAAGGATGCACACGGAGGTAAAGAATCGTTGTAATGATGAATAAAATTCCAAATGGCTCCGATGTGATTTTCCAACTTCTTAGAAAAGGATAAAGTCTTTCTGACTAGTCTTGATACTCGTTGTCGTAACGTACAGTTGAATCGCTCAATATAGTTGGTCTTTCCCGTTTCTTTACCCACTGCCCTATGACGTTTGCCGGGCAGGACAACTGAATAAGCTGTGTAGAAATCAGTGTAAATAACCGCACATTGACGATAGACACTAGGCAAGGATTGCCATAACTTCTGAGCCGATTCCCCAGAGCGATCGCCAATATAACAACCCACAATTTCACGAGTCTCGGCATCAATGGCAAGCCATACCCACTGTTTGTTGCCTTCTGCAACCATCGTTCTGACACCTTGAGGACTCTGGCTATTCCAGCTAGGGGGATTTTTTCTAGTAGTAGCCTCTCTAAACGGTCATAAGTGTCTTGGATACGCTCTGAGACTCTCTGCCACTGTGGATCCTCTACAAATTGACGACCACAGTCCCGACATTTATAATTTTGTTTCCCATGCCTTGTCTTACCAAATCTCCAATCGGTGCGGTCGATACTGATTACCCATGGTTCAGGTATTTTCATCACTTTGACGACCATTAAAGCGATGCTTTCATAGTCCACTTCAAA
>JADBWH010000010.1 GCA_020404105.1 Pseudanabaena sp. M53BS1SP1A06MG
ATCAACCGCGCTAACTTGGGTATGGAAGTAATGCACGAGCGCAATGCTCACAACTTCCCTCTCGATTTGGCTGCTGTTGATGTTGCTCCTATCGCTATGAGCGCTCCTGCTATCAACGGTTAATCTTCGAGATTATTCCTTGTAAACAAAAAAGCCTCTCCGCATGGAGGGGCTTTTTTGTTTGGATTTGTGTAGGAGCAGATCGCCTTGTTCGTTTATTTTGCGGGCATTTCATTATCAATATGTGCAATTCCATTTAAACCACTGTTAAAAAACTAGCGGCTTTGATGATGGAAATATTTTAGAATGGGTTTAAATCTAGAAGATCGGCATCGCCTGTAATGATGTAGTTAGCTTCACCGCAGACAGCTAACTCTAGGAACTTGTCATCCTTGGCATCTCGACAGGCTCGAATTTGTTGGTTGATTGTGACTCTTTCGACCTGCTGGCTTAACTTAAGCTAAAAATTTATTACGTCTTTCTAAGGTGATGTATTTTTGGAGTTTGGGGTGGCTGATGACGTTTTCTATTTCTGATTGAACTTCATCAGACATCAAGAGTATTGCTTGAGATGTGGCATAGTCAAAGACCTGCTGGGACAATGAATTTACAGACATTAAGCCACTAATCAAGATGTTGGTATCGATTACTAATCTTAGTTTAGTCATCCTTTAGGATTTCGGGGGTAAGTCCCTTTTGCTGTGCCTCTAAACGAATTTCTTGGACTACTTTTTGGAGTGGGGTTGGTTGGGAAACGCGCTGCTTTGCCTATAATTTCAGTTTTGGACTCGTCCCAACTAAATGTAAGCGCTCATGCAAACATCCTTTTCTCTAATCTGGGTTGTAAGAGGTTAAGGGGTTATCTGGCGCAAGTTTTTAGGATAGTGAGATGATTCACTGCTGACGCGGATGATCGCACTTTACAAGGTCAAGGATGTAGGCTGATCGCCTTAGTATCTGAGACAATGGGACAAGCGCCAGTATGAGTCTATGCCTAAGAAATTTTTTGAAAGCAAATATCCGAATATTTCTAGTTGGGTTAATCAAGAGAATGGAATAATTGAGATTGGCTGGAGAGATAATGGCTATTCCAGTGCGTTTGTTCGTGCTTTTGATATTGGTGGAACCTTTTGGGAAGGTGAGGATGAGTATGAGTTGATGGATGATGCGCTTTTGGCTTTGGAGGGTGGTGTGCAGATCTGTATGAGGGAGATTCATGGGGACTCATGGGAGAGTACTTAATATTGCGATCGCAAATCTCTCCACAAAAAAGGCGATCGCGTAAAAAATTAACTTTCTTCCGCTAAAAAAATATCTGTTTAATGTTTGTCATTTTTGGGAAACTACTGAGGTTGATGTAGCTTGCTGCTTATAGCAAAGAAATTCTGTGAAGTCTTTAACTTGCAGTATTGATTCTTCTGGAAGTAGTTCTAGTAATTCTAAAAGTTGTTGCTTTACTTTCTGTTTGTCGCTTTGTTGATGAGAATTTATTGGATTTATTTGGTGAGGATAGAGTGTTTCTACATCTAGGGTGTCACGAAATGATTCGGGAGCGTCTTGAGAGGCTTCGATCATTTCGCCTTCAGTGGTGAACTTTAGCCATCCACCAAATAGTTCGACTAGGTAGGCTTCGCCATCTTTAAATATTTCCACGATCGCACCATCAATCCCTTGTGGGGCAATTCCAGCAGAGTGAAGCTGAATGTCTTGATTTAAGGTAACGGAATCAAACATTTGAAACTTACTCATGTTTTTGCCTCCTGCTGCGTTGTGGTACTGCTGTTACAAATCTAGCAATGTTTTCACCTTTCCGCATAAAGTCCCAAACAATCACAATATTCATGATTTCATGTTTTCGTTGTAAGATCTAGGTTATGAGAGATCTAACATTGAGGTAACAAAATGGAAAATCAATTAATTGTAAGAGATCCTGAAATTATCTCTGGAATACCTGTATTTAAGGGGACTAGAGTTCCTGTAAAGAACTTGGTTGATTATCTTGAAGCAGGAGACTCTCTGGAGGAATTTTTAGATGACTTCCCAACTGTGCAGAAAGAGAAAGTGGTGGAGTTTTTAAATCTATCCATCAAATATTATTTGGCACATGATTATGAAAGTGATACTTGATGAGTGCTTGCACAAAAAAATTGCCCTAAATCCGTGAACTTTCTTCATAGACTTGAAAATCCACAGGGGAAATAATATCAATGTTTTCAAATCTGGCGATCGCCAATAAATCTTTGTCTCCCGTAAGGATACATTGAGCTTTACCCGCTAAAGCTGTTGCCAAAATCCAATCATCATCAATATCGCGACATACTTGCTGTTCTAATTGAGAAGGGATAACTATTTCCATCTTTGAACGGAATATTGATAAAGCCTCGTTTATATCTTCTGTCTCATACTTGAATTTCTTTTGGAGCTTTTCTGCTAGTTCGTCAAGTATAAATTTGGAAGAAATAATCTCATGAACTTTGAGAGAATGTTCTACAAGTGCATAGCATTTGCCTCTAGATATCAGTGATGCTATTAAAACATTGGTATCAAGGACAATTCTCATGACACCATTTCAAAGATGTCTTCGTCAGTAAAGCCGCCTTGTAGGTCAGCTTGTTTAAGCATTTTTTCGCGTAATGTTTGCAATCTACGCACTAACAGATATTCACGAACCGCGCGTTCGATGAGTTCGAGGGGTGAGATTGCTTCAATCTGCGATCGCGCTTCAAGTGAGTCTCTGACATCGGTTGGTAAGTTTAGCGTTATGGCTTCTTGCATAGAAAGTAAAAGCATTGGTTGTTTTTATTTTAGCAAAAATTAATTTTATTCATAAATGTAGATACAGTTATGCAACACCGTAGTTGGTGTAGGGGAGGATTTTTACAGTCGATTATTGACATTTAAAATAGTCAGACCAATAATTTCATCATTTTGATAGCGGATCAAAATATCGTCATCTGTGAGTTCGCTATCATCGGCAGGAAGTGCGGGTTGATGAAAATTGATGTACAACACATCAGCTTCGACATCATAAAAAGTCCAAGTATTTTTCTTGGGCAGGTTTTTGATTGCATTAGCTAAGTTGAGATAGCTAGGAATTTTGAGAGGGTTTAAGGGGATCGTGACCATACTTCTTTGCGTTTGTTGAGGGAATTGATACGTTTAGTTAGATAGGCGGTGATGATAAATCCATCTTCTTCTTCTTCTTCTTCTTCTTTGTAAATTGTAACCAAATACTTATTATCACCTAGCAGCTTGACTGCTAAAAGTTCACCATTGTTGCCTTCTAGAATTTTATCAGGATTTTCTATGGCTTGCAGGGTTTCGGACTGGATGTTGAGAAGTTCGGGATGTCCTGCGGTTATATGTTGCCATCTTTCCTCGGTTAAGCGAATAGTTAGTCCGTTTTTGGCGGATGTAATAAGGGGCATAGTTTTTGTCGATTTAGACAGTTTCCATAGGGTTCTCGCAAAAATCTTAAAAAGAAGTGAAAGCGGAGAGAGTTAAGTTCTTGCGGAGTAATATTGTGGTGATGAGTTTAGAAATTGTAGCGCAAATGCCCAATCTCTAAAGAAATTGAAAATCTCTATACGCAAATACTCTACCCTCTTCGCTATTACTGATAAATTATCCCTGCGGTTTGGGGATTGTTTGTTATTTGTAAAGGTTTAGGGCAGAGCATTACCGATTTAAATGGATCTTAAAATTTATAAATTGTGGCGGTAATGCTATGCCCCTACAGAATTTTGTTGTTCTGAATCGTGAAATTAATCATCAAATATACATCACAAAAAAATTTAAATTCATGTGGGTGTAGGGGTAGAGCATTTGCGCCAACATTCATCAATTATCACCAAAATCTCTGTATGCAAATGCTCTACCCTCTTGGCTATTACCGATAATTTATCCCTGTGGTTTGGGGATTGTTGGTGATTTGCGAAGGTTTAGGGCAGAGCATTACCGATTTAAGGCGATCGCAAAATTTATAGATTGTGGCGGTAATGCTCTGCCCCTACAAGATTTTGTTGTTTTGGAATTACTAAAAATATATTCTTGATTATCTGGAAATAACTAAATTGGTTTCGCTAGGATTAAACAGTTGTAGCTTAGAGGCATTTAAAAATTCAATGCTAACGGGTTCTTGGGCTTCGTTGTAGCTGACAATTACGCCGCCTTGCTCGGATATTGCATCGTATGGCAAATCATCTTGCAAGATGAAAATGAGAATATCTGCTTCTGCATCGTATTTAACTTTCATGGTTATTCTCATACCAATGGCTCAGTTTAAGCGGGTTGCAGGGTTTTAAGTTCTAGGTTGGTCAAAATATTAATTGAATTGAGATCTACTTGATTTCGTGCTGACTCAATGGTAATTCCCACTAATTTTTCCTCTGTGTCAAAGTCTACGGTTACTAGTTCATTAATTTCTTCAGTTCTGACACTAAGGCGATCGCTAAGTTCAATAAAGAGTGTATCTGTATCTGCAAAGTAATGAATTTTCATATTTCTTTTCCTTCTCTTTCTAATTGTTTACGAAAATTGCGATCAAAAAATGCGTTGTGAATTGTTTCGCCATCATCCAATGTGACAACCCTCAAAACTCGGTTATCGGCTTCAGCGATTATACCCCAATGCCGAATTCTGCCGTCTGGTTGTGATTCTGTTTTTAGGGGATTTGTAATTACGCGATCGCACCAATCTAAGTTAATCTCTAAACGTTTATTGAGGACTATTTTTTCAAAGTATGGAGTTAGCTTCATGTTTTAAGCTTTTTCGACTAGGTAGGCTTCACCATCTTTAAATATTTCCAAGATCGCACCGTCAGTCCCTTGTGAGGCAATTCCACCAGAGTGAAGCTGAATGTCTTGATTTAAGGTAATGGAATCAAACATTTGAAGCTTACTCATGTTTTTGCATCTAATTTATCCAGTATACGTAAACCTTCTTGGACATCACCTCTTGCTGCCATTACTTTAAATCTGTTGTAGGTATCGAATTCAGCCAGAACAATAGTTGATAATTCTTCCATAAGCTTATTGACGCTAATTCCTCGTGACTGAGCTAGTTCCTTTAATCTTGTATGTTTATCATCGGGAAGTCTAATTGTTAAAGTTGCCATAAGTGTTATCTCCTAACGATTTGTTCTGGCTTGAGAATGGATAAGTTGGGGAAGATGAGATCACTGTTTAAGAAATCTTTGATATTTTTTGTGGCAATAATTTGAGCATTACCTGCGATCGCTAGTTCTATTAAATGGTTATCTGCTTCGTCTCTCAAGTTAGGTCTCCACAAATAGTAAATATCAATCCATTGACAGACACTCATGAAAGCATCAATTAAGGTAAAAATCTCCTGTTTTGTCAAAGTACATTGGGTAATGATTTCTTCGCGGAGAATTACTGACTCATATTCTAAAAATAAGTTGTTTCCCATCAGTGGTTGATATTCTCCTTGAAGGCAGAGCCTAATCAACTCTCGACTTGCTCCAGTGGAGCCTATTAGAGTGCTGATTAAAACACTAGTATCAATGACAATTCGAGATTTCATGTCAATATGATAGCATATATGATGTCATTCTGTGCGTGATCGCTCTTTGCAGCCAAACTGTAGTTACAAATAATTGGTACTTGTCTAGTCCAGTGATTTCGCCAATAACTAGAAAAAATAGCCTAGTATTCAAAGATTTTTTGTTATAGTGAGACAAATCAAGGCTTTAGCTAAACTTAAATATATGCTTACAACCTTTACCGCAAATTATACAAAGATTGACTCAGGTTATATGGGGCAACTCATTGAATGGCAAGAGGTAATAACTGAGGGTGAAACTCTCGAACTTTGTCGTGAATCTTTGCAAGATGCTTTACAGGAAATGATTGCTGCCTATAAGCAACAAAATAAAGAGATTCCTTCTAGTAAAGCTTTAATTGAGCAGATTCCTGTGGAAGTTTAGTTATGTCGGTTAAACGCAGTGATCTGGTGAAATATTTTGAAGAGAATGGATTTTACCTGCTTAGGGAAGGCGGGAATCATTCCATTTACACCAATAATATCAAAACAATTCCAATTAAGAGACATCGGACAATTGATCGGATTACGGCAAATGCGATATGTAAACAAGCAGGGATAACACCGAAGTTTTAGTCTAAACAATTTTCATAGCGATCGCTAATCTCTCTACAAAACAGGCGATCCAAAAAAAAGGATATCTCTTTTTCATTCAGGAATAACTTTCCAGTTTTCAGGATTAGTCAGCATATACTGACGGAGACGATCTAAGTCTTGATCACTTCTGACAATTCTTTCATGATAGTTTCGTTGCCAGATAGACACGCCCGAATTATGAGTGATTTTATTGATTTTGCGGGTAGAAATAGATTTGAAGTTTTGAATGATCGTAGCTAATGAATACGACTTTTTATCTTGTTCTGAAATAACAATAACTCCATGCAAGTGATCGGGCATGAGGATAAATTGATCAAGTTCCACGTTAGGGAAATGCTGAGGAATTTTTTGCCAAATCGCAGAGATAATCTGACCTGTGACATTTAGCTGCATTTCCCCATTATTCACTTCTCCAAATAGATGTTGTCTTTGAAAGGTACAAATAGTTACAAAATAAGCTCCTGATTGAGAATAGTCATACCCCTGTAAACGAATAGAGCGCCGATGATGAATTTCAGGATTGTAAGACATAAAAACATGAAATTTATAAACGTACAAATGGAAAATGTAGGGGTAGAGCATTTGCGCCACAATTTACAAATTATCACCGAAATCTCTATACGCAAATGCTCTACCCTTTGTGCTGTTACCAATAAATTATCCCTGCGGTTTAGGAATTGTTGGTGATTTGCGAAGGTTTAGGGCAGAGCATTACCGATTTAAATGGATCTTAAAATTTATATATGGTTGCAGTAATGCTCTGCCCCTACAGCATGATCGTTAATCTCTACATAAAATAGGCGATCGCGCAAATGCCAAAACCTCTTCTCTGCTTTGAAAATTAAAAATGTTTGTTGACTGATACACGGATATTGAGCCTATCCCATATTTTAATTAAATAGAAACCTAAGATTTTATCGAATTCTCTAATTTTGGGATCATCATCTCGATATATTTCTATGCTTGGCGTAGAGATAAGTTGTTTAAATCTACTTCTCAAGACTAATGCTACTACTTCATATTCAGAAGGAAAGCTGACTTCAATTTTATAATTATCTTCTATGTATGATTGCTCAAACACATAGGTAACTCCTCGTGCTAATTTATGAGCAAAATCACGCAATTTATCTTCATCTATTGGAATCCAAGGTAGATCGCTACGATAGATATTACTTTTCATACCAAAATTGGGTAGAACTCTTATGTCAGAGTAAAAATACGGAACTATTTCTCTTACTAATTCCGATCTCGCCTTTTCTCTAGCGATTTTATCCCTTGAATTTTTCCCATACTTAGGATCGATGGATCGTATTGCCTTATCAGCAATGTTTCCATAGTTTTTATCTTCACTGTCAAAAGTTGCTCCAAACCTGATCAGTAAGTATTTTTCCACCTTACCGTAATGAGCATTGCATTTTGAGCAAGCTGGAGCTTTTGGTTTTGCAAAGTTAGGTTGATTATTACGGGAATACCATGCTTGAGGCAATATATGATCGTCAGTTAAGCTCTCAAAATATTGCAAGCAATGTATACATCGTCGTGTTTTTTCCTTTGTCATTATAATTATTCTCAAAAATGTAGTATTAAAACTATCAAAAAAATTGATTGCTTTTGACGAATGGGGAAAATGAAAAAGGAGTAAAGGGTAACTAAAGTCTTCACGCTAAGAGGCAAACTCAAACTACAACCCGAAAACCAGCGATGACACCCCAAAACTCTGCAACTGTGCTGAAGCGAAATGCTGAACGACAACATCTCGCAAGGTCAACAGCCGAACCACCGCGCAGTACATGAGAGCAATTATGCTTCTTATTTGTGTTTGCATTTCCCCAAGGCTTATTCCCATTTTGCTTTAGGTGCAATGGCTTCATGCTGTAGTCATCATGTGCATCATCTAAACACCACTCCCAAACATTACCGTGCATCTGATACAGCCCCCATTGATTGGGATAAAAAGTATCTACGTCCACTGTTTTTTCGTGAAGTAGTTCACCGTAATTAACTATATCTTTGGTAATTGCCTCGCCAAAATGAAAGGGTGTATTTGTACCCGCACGACAAGCATATTCCCATTCTGCTTCTGTCGGTAAGCGCATTTTCTTGCCAATCTTTTTTGAAACTCTCTCACAAAATTCCATTGCATCATCCCAAGAAACCTTCTCTACGGGCAAATTCTCACCTTTGAACTTCGCTGGATTACTGCCCATAACCACTTGCCATTGTTTTTGGGTTATAACATATTTGCCCATCCAAAATTCTTGTAAAGTCACTTCATGAATTGGCTGCTGTTGAGCCTCTTCCTTGCTTCCCATCATAAATTTACCCGCAGGAATACGAACTAAATCTATAGTTACTCCACTCCCTAAGTTCTCACGAATATACTCAGTTTTACCATGTTGATGCTCTAGCTCGACTCTAGTTCCTAATCCCAGAAAACCGCTACTAACTAGGCGAGCCTTTACATATGTAAATTTAAATTCTGAAACTGAAGGCGTTGTTTTTGTTGCTTGCTTTTTCTGGTTAGAATATGAGACTGTTACTCTATTAACTCCATTTAGTTCCTCTGCTTTGAAACTATAGACACCAGAATTATTAGCAGGATTAGACGCTTTTTTCCCAATCCCCAAATCTAGCAAAATCTCCGTAACTGAACTTGGTCTTTCCTTAACCCTGTATGCAGTCATCTGATCCAATAACTTCCCAAACTTATCACTAACCACTTTCCCATTCAAAAACTGTCGCCATTGATAATCATTTTCCAAAACGTCATAGAGCGTAAACGGTTCCACATTCGTGAGCAAATGCAAACAAGTCACACCCAACCCAAACAAATCACTCTGAAATACTGACTTCCCCAACATTTGCTCAGGAGCGCCATAACTCGGCTTTCCGATGCCTGTCCCCGTCTTAGCCAATAACGTCGCCGTTGCGTGCTTTGCCGCCCCAAAATCTACCAGCACTAACTTTTTATCATTACGCCGCCGAATGATATTGTCTGGTGAAATATCGCGATGAATTACTGACTTGCCATGCACAAACTCCAATATTTGCAGCACCTCCACCAACACATCCCGCACCTGCTGCTCACTAAAAGCACCAACTCGCCTTAACTCCTGCTCCAAAGTCTCACCATCGATAAACTCTTGGATGAGGTACTGCTTCCCCTCATGAATTGTGAAAGATAGAAGTTCAGGAATTTGCGGATGCTTACCCAAATCATCGAGCCGCTTTGCCTCTTGCTCAAATAATCTGATAGCGACATCCAAAGTCCCTTGACTCGCATTAGGATTGATCGTTTCAAAAGCAAACTGCTTAATCACACAACGAGGCTGTGATGGCTTCGACTCATCCTGTGCCAAGAAAGTTTTACCAAATCCCCCCTGTCCGATTACCTTCAAAGCGCGATAACGGTCTTGAATTTGTAACTTTGCGCCGCATTGTGTGCAGAATTTGGCGGTTAAGGAGTTTACGCGATCGCAAGCAAGACAGAGACAGTTACTCATGCTAGGCAAATCTTAGAAAATTTAGCTTTGATGATCTATTTATAGTCTAATGTGAGTAAATGCTAGTAATACGATGATTTTATAGGTGATGTTGAGCGATCGCACCGTAAATGCAGTGATAGGCAAGAATGCATTAACCAAAACAAAAAGCACAGCCCTAGGGCTGTGCTTTTTGTTTTTTCTGTTTTTTATTTATTTGCTTGACCTTCTTCACGGCTGGCTGTTTGGATATACAGGGTCAGCAAGAAGACGGTAGGTACGAATACTGCTAGGACAGTAGCTAGAAGACCAAGAAAATTAGTTTCCATAAATTTGAGTTTGAGGGCTGATTTTAAATATTTTAATGACTATTAATATATTAGGCTCAAAGATTACTTACTGTTGC
>JADBWH010000100.1 GCA_020404105.1 Pseudanabaena sp. M53BS1SP1A06MG
AATGATTCGTTCATTCAGTTTTGGGATAGTCAGTTAACTTTAGAACGTATTCCTCGATTGCGTTTTGATAGTCCTGTGGTGGAGATGCTAACCCTTAGTGCTTGTGAGACCTCTGTGGGGAATAATTTGGGTATTAGCGGTTTGGCTGTAGATTCAGGCGCTAGAAGTGTCTTGGCTTCTCTCTGGGCGATCTCCGATGCAGGTACAGCGCCATTAATGATTAATTTCTATAAGCTATTTCCTGAGGCTAAAACCAAAGCTTTAGCTCTGCAACAGGCGCAGCGATCGCTGATAGATGGTAGCTTAAGAATTGAAAACAACAAAATTATTGGTATTCAGGGGATTCCTCCAATTTCTCTCAATAACAACGTTGGTAAATTAGATTTGCGCCATCCCTTTTTCTGGGCTCCCTTTGTACTTATTGGCAATTGGCTCTAAAAGAACTACTGCAATTTTCAAACGAGTGCATAAGAGTTTTAAATTTAGGACTTACACAATTAAATCCTGTGGTGATTTCTGCTAGGTTTACTGTCTTTACTCGCATTAGCGCAATCAAGAACATGGACACAAAAACTAATCTTGCTCCATGCCAGTGCAGATGTTGCTGCAATTTTTCGCTAAGAAATAGGTTAATCTCTTCCATCGGGGTTTTATGAATGGTGTAGTTATCTTCTATAAAGTCCCTTCCTGTCTACTTTTGCAACTTTTTGTCCTGTACTAAGATTGACAGGCTATACCTTTGGGAGCTTTTTTGATCTTTTTTATCCCTAATAGCTTCTCAAATACGCTCTTAGACTGCTCGTAATTTTTCAAACATATTCAATAAGAGCAATCGACTCCAGTACAAAGTCTGGTAAACCAATTTTTTGCAATTACTCTTAAAGCAAAATCATGCCCCAGCCTACCACCAGTAAATGCATAGCTCAGTGCAAAATCTAAATTTGAACTGTATCGATCCCTAACGATTGAGCGCAATCCCTTTAAATCAAAGACTGGAATTTTTAATTCTTTAGGAAGTGGCTCCATTTCTGACAATTCTTTGAGTGCGATCCATCGGTGATGCCCAGAATCTAAGCTGATTTTACAAGGATTTTGGCGATCGCGAGTCATCAGACTAACAAGAGGGATACCCATCCAACCATGAGCCAAAATACTCGATTTATAAGCACCTACTAAATCTGAGTTGTACTCGTCACGACTACCACATTGACTAAAAGCATTAAAAAAATTTTTTGGCGTAAACCAATAAGCAGATAGCAGCATTTTGCTTACTGTAGTTATCGCATCTAGTTTTTGTTCTTTTGAAAATTTCTCATCATTTTCTTCTCTAAAATGTTGCCATTCAAAATTACTCCAATCTGCTGTTTTTAATAGTAATAATTCTCGATCAAAATCAAAAGCATCGGGTTGTGAAATAGATTCTGCAGCAACCGCCTGAAGTTTTGGAACTACTGTAACATTTGGAGATGGTTCAACATCAACAATAGCTTGTTTTCGTTTAAAAGTTGATAAATTTTTCTTGTTTTGCCATTCAATGAATGATGGATCGCTCAGTACCTTGTTAACTCTTTCAAGACTATAGAGCTTAATTGGTGCACTTTTGTTTTTGGTGTTTTTCTTAGTCTTGTCACATTCACCCAAGAATTTTTTGATAGCTGGATCAGTAAACCCACGCAGATCTTTGAGTTCTTTGGAAGATATATATTCAGTTTCTGTATCTGTAATAGTCACCTTAGTTATCCTTGCCTTAATAATTTGAGAGCATCAATTAAGCTAATGGTAAGCTAATGGAATTACAGCCTTTTGATTTTTAAAGTAAGTAGTTCGGCACAATTAAAGTCCAAAACATGAGCGTGGTTCATCCACTAAGCGGGCGACCCATGCATCTGTCGTTTCAGATTCATAGCTACTTAGTACAAAGAAAATTTTGAAAGTGTCGCTTAGCAGTGCTATCAAAATTTTCTCTGAGCTTCAAGTCATCACAATGCGCTGTAATCGTAAGTTATTTTAGCAATAAGTGTTATAGAGACATTTTTAACACTTTTAAAAATATTACTGGGTTTTAATTCAGTACACAGCGTTGTAGATCATGTTTGATTTTTATATGTTATATTTAGAGCATAAGGGATCGTAAGGGTTTCGACGTGTTAGTAGAAGCTATCCTTTGATGCAGGTCGAGAGCGGGCTAACTCTCGTAAATCAATGGCTCAAATAAGTACATGCGAACAACATTGTATCTTTCTCTCGTAAAGCAGCTCCTGTAGCAGCCTAAGAACCAAACTTTTCGGTTTCGAGGAGTGATGTATGACTCCGTTAAATGCACCACTCAACCAATCAACGGATGCTGTGAATAGCTTTCTCTGATAGGCATTTCGCTTAAGACTTTATCAGTGCATCTCCCATTGCTAGAGATAAATAGCAGTTCCCTCCACGAGGATTAGATTGGATAAACCTGTGAATGACTGGGAAGTTAGGCGCTAGTGCGGACGGCAGTTCGACTCTGCCCGATTCCATTAACATAAATAAAAAGGCACTTGCTTAGCAAGTGCCTTTTTTATTGGTAATTTACAGTTCGCCGCAAAAGACTAGATGGAGAAAAATCTGAAATGTCTTCATTCTTGCCACATAGCTTTCTTACTTTTTACGTCATCCCTGAAAGCCTTTTCAGACATGGGTTTTACTCTACAGCTTATTGTTAATAATCTTAGCTTAATGACAATGAGTAATAGTAGAATGAGGCTTGCGGAAATATGCAATTATCTAGTTTTGCTGGGATCAAAAGATCCCGTGAAAAGTAAGCTAGTTTTACATTGTTGAGCACAGATTCTTTCACTTTCTTGACCAATTTACGTGAATTTCTTTTGTGAGTATTAGGTGAAAACGTTAAAAAATTTGACTGTCAAATAAAAATTACTTGATACGCTACATGATCTAAAATGAAACGTCTAAACGTCTGACATTGAATAAATTTAAGATGTACTGGTAAAAATATGGGTGAGCCACTAACTAAACAACCACTCGTAGAGGCTCTTTGCGAATTACAGTTTAGTCCTTCAGAGAAATGGGACATAACTTTGCCTGGGCTTTTCTACGCTCAAGTAAAAGATGAATTTCCCGAAAGGACAACACTTAACCCAGTTAGCTTCCAGTTTGCTGTCAGTGAAAAGCCATTTGTCGATCTACCGCAGCCATCTAGCATATTTCCAAGACTCCAACTTAAACGTAGCGATAGCTCTGTAGTTGTACAAATTGGTTCGGATTTATTAGTTGTTAATCACCTACAGCCATATACAAGTTGGGAGAATTTTAGAGACTTAATACTCAGGATGTTTAACAAGTATGTCGAGCTATTGGGAGAAGTTAAGCTACAAAGGATAGGTTTACGTTATATCAATCATATTTCTCCTCCTAATGGTAGATTTGAGATTGAGCAGTTTTTATCGGTTTTTCCTATATTCCCAAGTCCTTTAAACCTTGACTTAGTAGGGTTCAGTCAAGTCTATGAATTTCAGCATATACAACCTAAAGGATTACTAAAACACCAAACGGGGGTTGTTCAAAAAGCTGATGGTAAGTTAGTGTTACTAGTAGATCTAGACTTTATTTCCCAAGAAATTGAGTTTAATGAAGCTACTGAGAAGCCACAAGATCTATCTCACTGCTTTCAAAACTGGCTCAACCAAGCACACGATCACATTGAATCGGCTTTTATTGCATCTCTCAACCCAGATTATTATGAGTTGTTAAAGTAGTAACCATTATGTTTGTAGTTAGAAACTTATCTATAACAGCAAATACACCTAAATTAGCATCTGTGAGTCAAGATGTGGCTATTACTGTACCTGTAAGACCAAGCTTCATTGGCGGAGATACAGCAGTGTCAAAATCCAACACGACAGCTAATAATAATTTTCCCATACAGGTTCATCAAACTGAGTTTGATTGGATTTCTAACACTAATGCATTTCAAAGATTAAAGCATCTTATAACTCTCAAAGATAATTGGGATGGTTACGGAGCCACAGAATTTAACAAACAACATATCAATAAAGCTTTAGAGTTGTTTGCGATAATTCAAAGTTATTTTAATGCCAAGAATTTGAGCTTTTCTCACTTTTCGCCATTTATTGCACCTTGCTCAGATGGAGCAATTTTATTCGAGTGGCGTGGAAAAAAATTTCCAGATCGCGAGTTAGAGATATTCGTCACTACTAAATTAACTGAGCCTATTGAATATCTAAAAAGTAATCAGGACTGTGAGGAAGAAGGTAGCTTTGAAGATATAGGCTTTGTAATTCCTCTACTTGAATGGCTTATGGGAAGTAATTGAATGACTGCCAACTATCAAGTTCAACCTGTTGATAAACTTTTTAGATGGTTGCATCCTGGGCAGTTCAAATGGGATGAAATGCGTCCAACTTCAGCAGCTTTTCGAGATCGTTATATGTCTGTTGACATTGCTGAACTAACCAGTTTAAAGACAAGCTACGAACGCGCAAAAAAGGCAAGAAAAGATGCTGTTGCTTCTTTTAAGGCACAGTTGGCTTTTGAGTTGAAGCAAAAAATTTATCATTGCCCAACTCAAATTTGTGAAGCGACTAATGAAAGTGTCTGTATGGTAGATGTTGAATGTCGAGCATATAAAGATGACGCATCCGTACAAGAATTAACTTGTACTAATGCTGCTCATGGGTGTGTGGTAGGAAATAAGACAAATTCAGTTATTAAATCTTTTGCTAAGACTTGTGATGTTGAAATATTACCTCCTAAGCCAAGCTAACTTGTAACAAATTTTTCGACGACTTACGCGAATTTTTCTTATAAGTTAATTTAGTTGGTGGAGCGGTACTGGTCAGCTAATCGGGGATAGGTACTGAAATACCCATTTCATGTCCACAAAAAATATGCAAATACGTTGATCACGCTTTAACTGTCCAGTGCCGGTGGATCGGGAGCATAAATTTCAGTCACTGCCCATATTAATTCTCTCTTACTAGATAGCGGTATTTAAATGAGTCTAGACTCATTTAAATACCGCTATATGTTTCTCCCCATGAGTCCTCCTTATAGAGGAAAGGAATAGATGTTGCGTTTGAGGCATTATTTTGATTCAGCTATTCCTTAAGGAGTGTCTTGTCACAGTTTAGACAAATTCAAAAAATTTAAAATAAATTTAATCAATTGGTAAAAAGCTGAAAATTCTTACTAGACATTGCGATCGCTCTATTACAAGTATCAGAAAAGCCTGTTAATTTTACAGATTTAACTTCTTGACGTTTCTATAAGCTTTGCGTCAAACTGTCTATTAATTCAATAACTAGAACCAGCATGGAAACTCTGGAATTCATTATTTACCCAAATGGTCGGGTCGAAGAGCGTGTAACAGGCATTGTCGGTTCTAGTTGTGCTGAGGTGACAGCAGAGATCGAAGCAAAACTAGGAATAGTCGCTCATCGTGAGTTAACTTCCGAAAACTTTGCTCAGCAGCAACTTACATCTCAGACGACTACGCAACTCGATCGCGTGTCAGACATGGACGCTTCTAGATTTAGTCAGTGGTAGTAAAGCCCTGAAAATCCAAGTTTTCAACAGATTATACAAAAAATTTAAGTTTTCGTCCATTTTCCCATTAGATCGAAGTCAGGATAAAACCTATGTCGCATTTTAGCCAAGTAAAAACCCAAATCCGCAGTTTAGAACCACTCCAAAAGGCTCTAACTGATTTAGGAGTCAACTGGAAATCTGGAGCATCGCCCATACGCGGTCATCAAGGTGCTACAACCAAGGCTGAAGTAGTGATTGAGCAAGAAAATGGTTATGACGTTGGCTTCCAGTGGAATGGTTCTGAGTATGCTCTAGTTGCTGATATGCAATTTTGGCAACAGCCTTGGACTGTGGAAAGCTTCTTGCAAAAGGTCACTCAGCGCTATGCGATCGCCACAGTGATAAGCGAATCGAGCAACCAAGGATTTGCCCTTGCTGAGCAACAAGTCCGCGAAGATGGTTCAGTACGTTTAGTTCTTCAGCGTTGGAATGGATAATTATCCTGTTCAGACAGTAGAGCATACAGCCTTATCCGAGGTTTTAGAGCCAGATAGCATCGTGAGATCTGGCTTTGAGCCTGAACTTGGTGGTGAGTTGCGACAAAATGCAGTATTTGTCGATGAAACTGTATGTATCGGCTGTGGACATTGCGCCCATACAGCTAGTAGTACTTTCTTCTTGGAACAGGAATATGGACGTGCAAGGGTGATTGCACAAGATGGAGATGATGAAGACTTAGTACAGGAGGCGATCGATACTTGCCCAGTGGATTGTATCGCGTGGGTTAGCTACAACGACATCAACAAGCTAGAAGAAGCGAGAAAACATCAAACTATCAGAAATTTAGGAATTATTGGTGATGGCTCTGCGGCAAGACGTTCTATGAACCAACAATAAAAAAGAGGGGGTGCTTTGCACCCCCTCTTTTTTATTTTTTTTACTTAGTAACGACGACCGCCGCCACCCGAAGGACGACCACCGCCCTTAAATCCGCCTCGACCACCACCAAAGGAGTCAGAGCTTTCGCGAGGCTTAGCCTTATTCACCTTAAGTGAACGTCCCATCCACTCTGCTTCATCAAGTGCTTCAATAGCAGCATCTTCTGCGGTTTCTGCTGTCATTTCCACAAAAGCAAAACCGCGTGGACGACCTGACTCACGGTCGATAGGTAAATGGACACGGGTGATTTTGCCATATTCTGCAAATACGGCTTTTAAATCATCTTCTGTAACCTCGTAAGAGAGATTACCTACATAAATAGACATAATACTTGCTTCAACAATCAGATATGTGTAGAGATAGAGATTTCGGAAAGAAGCCTGTCACGATGAAACAGAAGACAACTGTCAATACTGAAAACAAACATGCGATCAAGAAATACTCATCCGCACTTATTCTAGCGCAGTCATCTTCAATTATTTAATGATCTTGAAAATATTATTGATGATTACTTTGAAAAGATGATTTGCTTATCTAATTCAATACAAAAATTGAGAAGCAAGTTTTTGCTATAACTATTGCTCAGAGATAATTGTGATGATTTGTTTGAGGATATTTATACAGCATGACTCTGTTAAATGCGATGCTGTATAAAAAGTGTTATTCGATACGTTTTGATATAAATTAAAATTAAATTTATTTTAATTTTAATTTATATCAGTCCTAAAGCATTTGTATATTTTGGGATTTGCTGAAGCGCACCCAGAAGAGGTGCGCTTCAACAAATCATTGAGGATTTCTCATTGAGGATTTCTCATTGAGGATTTCTATGTTGTCATCTTTCTTGAGACATTGTTAACGCAAAATAGTAAAAAAATACTGTTGAAAGCACTGCTTTCAACAGTATTTAGTGAAGTACTAAATTATTTCTCCACAGGAGTCGATGACAGATCAATATAACTCGGTTGCTTGAAAAAGTGCTATACGTTAGCGCAATGCAATGTTTTTCTACTTGCTGGAAATCTTGACCTTAGCCGTCTGTGGAGTAGTGGCATCACCAGCCAGTAGTTTGCTAAGTACATTGTCAAATAAGGCATCGATCGCATATTTCCCACCACCATAAATAGTGAAGAAGGCAAAAGATGCAGCATAAATCGAGGATAGCTCAATCGACGGGATCGAGAATCCACCAACTAAAATATGGTGATAATTTGCCACCAGCATTGTTGTAAACAATCCTAAAGCCGCAGGTCGTGTCAAAAAGCCTAAAGCTAATAGAGGTGAAGCCACTAGTTCCGTAATTGCTGCACAATAGGCAAAAAAGATCGGAAATGGTAAACCGATTGCTTCGACATAAGCTTCTGCAAAACTAGGAATATCGGCAATTTTATCTAAGCCGTTATGGATCATTACTGTGCCAAGAACCACTCTGAGCAGTAGTAGTGAGGCTTGGGTTAAGGAAATGGGCGCAGAGTCGGAACTCAGGATGAGGCGACCAATGGAAGCAGCAAAACGTACCGAATTATTCATTGGCTTACACCTTTATGTAACAAAAAGTAATTTATTGAAATAATTTATGACATATATACATTAATCTTAACATAAAGATTTTTTAAGGTGAATCTTTAGAAATCTCTATATCTGAAAGATTACATGGTTAACCCCCTGCTTTGAGTTGTGTTACGATCGCAAAACGACCTTTGTGTATCGTTTACCACATTCAAAGTGGTTTGAAATTTTTTTAGTAAACTCTTAGAGCAAAGCTTATGTCTGCATTGCCTGCAATTGCCGTACTTGCGATCTTGATATTGGTTCATGAACTCGGACACTTTATGGCAGCCCGTGTACAGGGTATTCATGTAAATCGATTTTCGATTGGGTTTGGTCCCGTGCTCTGGAAATATCAGGGCGAGCAAACAGAATACGCGCTGCGGGCAATTCCACTCGGTGGTTATGTGGGCTTTCCTGATGATGACGAAGATAGCAATATCCCGCCAGATGATCCTAACTTGATGAAAAATCGCCCCATTATTGATCGCGCGATCGTGATTAGTGCAGGGGTGATCGCTAATTTTGTCTTTGCCTATTTGGTTCTATTGATCATGACCCTGAGTGTTGGAATCGGTACGGTCGATCAGCCAGGAGTTAAAATCACGAAAATTCTCGAGCCAGATGCACCTGCGGCAGTTTCAGGATTACGTTCTGGCGATATTATTTTGGCGGCTAATGGGACAAAATTCGATACCAGCCTAACTACTTTGGATCGTTTTCAGTCATTAATTGCCAAAAATGCTAATCAAACCGTAGATTTACAAGTCATGCGTGATGGTGAATTGCGGCAAGTGCCAATTTTACCCGATGGGATTGAAGGTAAGGGCCGAATCGGAGTTAGACTAGATTTTACAGGTAAGCCTCATCGTCGTGCTGTACATAATATTGGCGAAGCAATCGATAATGCAACTCAAAATTTTGAGCGTCTAGTTTTACTAACGTTTCAAGGTTTAAAACAATTAGCAACCAATTTCCAAAATACGGCTTCGCAGTTGTCAGGTCCTGTGGCGATCGTGGCGATGGGTTCAGAACTAGTTAAATCCGATGCAGCCGCCCTATTTGATTTCACAGCAATTATCAGTATTAACCTCGCGATTATCAATATTTTGCCCCTACCAGCCCTTGATGGTGGTCAATTGGTATTTTTAGTGATTGAGGCTTTGCGTGGAGGTAAACCTCTTCCCGAAGAGTTACAAAATAATGTCATGCAGGGTGGCTTGGTAATTCTGTTGGGCTTAGGTGTAGTAATGATTTTCAAAGATTCGTTTAATTTGCTGCAACAGAGTGGGTTAAGTCCTTTGTAGTTCAAGCAATCCAAAATACAAAAAGGCGTTGCATTGCAACACCTTTTTGTTTTGAAAATTACTAATGCAAAGTTTTTTGACAAATTCGAGCATAATAGATAAAGAAATAATAAGTTTTTCGATCAATTCGATACATCACCCATGTCTCTCCTCATTCGTAACGTTGCCATCATCGCCCACGTCGATCACGGCAAAACCACTTTAGTTGACGCACTCCTCAAACAGTCTGGTGCTTTCCGTGAAGGTGAAGCTGTCGTGGATTGTGTGATGGACTCCAACGATCTTGAGCGTGAGCGAGGCATCACTATTCTGTCAAAGAATACTGCCGTTAAATACAAAGACACCCTAATTAACATTGTTGATACCCCTGGACACGCAGACTTTGGTGGCGAAGTCGAGCGAGTCTTGGGCATGGTTGAAGGATGCCTATTAATTGTTGATGCGAACGAAGGTCCGATGCCTCAAACCCGTTTTGTGTTAAAAAAGGCTTTGGAAAAGGGCTTACGTCCAATTGTTGTCATTAATAAAATTGATCGCCAATTTGCAGACCCTCATAAAGCTGTAGACAAGGTTCTCGATCTATTCATCGAGCTTGGAGCCGATGATGATCAGTGCGACTTTCCTTATCTCTTCGCTTCAGGTATGGCTGGCTTTGCTAAGGAAAAGTTAGAAGATGAAGGCATTGATATGCAGCCCTTATTTGAATCCATCTTGCATCATGTCTCTCCACCCGTTGGCAATCCTGAAAAACCTTTGCAGTTGCAAGTTACCACCCTTGATTACTCAGAATATTTAGGTCGGATTGTGATCGGTAAGATTCATAATGGCACGATCACCACGGGGCAACAGGCGGCGCTCATTACTGAAGATGGCACGATTGTTAAATCCAAAATTAGTAAGCTCTTGGGGTTTGATGGACTCAAGCGTGTGGAATTGCAATCCTCTTCTGCAGGTAACATTGTGGCAGTGGCAGGTTTTGCTAATGCCAATATTGGTGAAACGATTACCTGTCCCAATGAACCGCAAGCTTTGCCAATGATTAAGGTGGACGAGCCAACTTTGCAGATGACCTTCTGTGTCAATGATTCTCCATTTGTGGGACAAGAGGGCAAACTGGTAACTACCCGTCAAGTACGCGATCGCCTATTGCGCGAACTAGAAACTAACGTGGCTTTGCGTGTGCAAGAAGATCCCGAATCGCCTGATCGTTTTGCAGTATCTGGACGTGGTGAGTTACACCTCGGTATTTTGATCGAAACCATGCGCCGTGAGGGTTATGAGTTCCAAGTTACTCAACCTCAGGTTATTTACCGTGAACTCAATGGTCAGAAGTGTGAGCCGTATGAATGTCTCGTCCTTGATGTGCCTGAAGATGCTGTTGGTGGTTGCATTGAACGTCTTGGTCAGCGTCGCGCCGAAATGGTAGATATGCAAATGTCCAGTGGTGGCCGCTCACAACTAGAGTTTGTTGTTCCAGCCCGTGGTTTGATTGGATTCCGTGGTGACTTTATGCGTGCAACTCGTGGCTCAGGCATCATGAATCATAGTTTCCTCGATTACCGCCCTGTTGCTGGTGAAATTAGCGCTCGTCGGAATGGTGTTCTAATTTCCTTTGAGGAGGGTGTAGCAACTGAATATTCTCTAAAGAATTCCGAAGATCGGGGTGTATTTTTTATTAAGCCTGGAACTAAGGTTTATAAGAGCATGATCATTGGTGAGCATAACCGCCCTCAAGATCTAGAACTCAATGTTTGCAAGTCTAAACAATTAACGAATATGAGAGCCGCAGGAAGTGATGACCTTGTGCAGTTACAAGCTCCTATTGAGATGAGTCTCGAACGCGCACTGGAATACATTGGTCCTGATGAAATGCTAGAGGTTACACCTGAATCTATCCGTTTACGCAAGATGAATAAAAAACTAGCTAGACGATAAGTAACAACAAAAATAAAGGTACGCAGATAAGTAGAGCGTACCTTTATTTTTATTGATAATGCTAGACTGTCTTTACAGGTTTTTAGGCTATTTTTTAAGTACGTCACTTATGCATCAAGTTGTCCTTGAAATTGCTGGCAGTCGTAGGGTTCACGTTATCTCGGAGCATGAAGACAAGGAGGAAGCTTTAGATAAGTACATCAAGCTTGTAGAAGCTAATAAAGGTTCGCCTGTTACTAGTAAGGGAAAATATACAATTCGCAAAAAGCCAGCTTAATGTCATTTCATGCACTTATCCGAATGCTATCGACTTTTAGGAATCCCCCGAAATGCAACCTTAGAAGATATTAAGGTTGCCTATCGTCGTTTAGCCCGTAAGTATCACCCTGATATTAATCAGAATGATCCTGCCGCCGCCGATAAATTTCGCCTTGTCCAAGAAGCTTACAAATTGCTCAAAAATGCCGAAAATGCCGATAAAGGTAATTTTGACAAAGAACTGTTTTCTAAAAACGTCGCTACGCGATCGCCATCTCACACGACTCCGCCGCCGCCGCCCAAAAACTACAGTAAGCCACCTCAACCCCATCCCAAAATTAAAATTGAGGTGAAGCAGGTTAGTAATAAAGTCGATCCCATCAGTAGCAACCCAGAGTTAAAACTGAAGCTAGATATGTTGCGGCGGGTGCAGGATCTACTGAAGCAAAAAAAATATGTTGTGGCGATCGCAGTTGTGGAAGGAATGAATGAGAGATTTCCTAATACGCCAGAGGTCATCCATTGGCAAGCGGTAACTTACCATCGTTGGAGTAGTGAGTTAATTTTGAATAGGAAGTTACACGAGGCAGAAATCTATCTCAATAAAGCCCTAACCACCGATCCTAAAAATCGAGAATTAGCTTTTGAAGTGAATCGTGACTTAGAGAGAGTTAAACAACTAAGGAACATGAAATAAAAATGTCACTAGTGGTGAACATATCACTGTGGTAATGATCGCCATAATTACCATGATCGTAAATAGAGTTGGTGTGATTACCCCCTGCTCTAAACCAATATTTAAAATAATTAATTCCATCATCCCCCGCGTATTCATCAAAGCCCCCACAGTCATCGAATTACGCCAATTTTCACCTGAATATCTAGCTGCGAGGGTACAGGCTAAACCTTTGCCTAGTACAGCAATTAGAGTAATTAGCAAAGTAATCGCCCATAAATGCGGAGAATTCAGTAGTCCTA
Organism: Pseudanabaena sp. M53BS1SP1A06MG; assembly: GCA_020404105.1. Classification (GTDB taxonomy): domain Bacteria; phylum Cyanobacteriota; class Cyanobacteriia; order Pseudanabaenales; family Pseudanabaenaceae; genus Pseudanabaena; species Pseudanabaena mucicola_A. The sequence goes on from JADBWH010000100.1 coordinate 12,510, forward strand.
TTTGCGTATTTAGCCCCGAAAATACAAAGAAAATTGGCACGAGTAATGAGGTGGTGAGATATTCTAGATGTCTATGGACGGATTCGGCGAAATGACCGCGTGGCATGACGATTCCTAGAACAAATGCGCCAAAAATGGCATGAACACCTATAGAATCAGTGTAATAGGCGCAAACCATCATGATGATAAATACAGAGGTTAAAGTTTGAATCGTTACTTCGCCATCGCGTCTTGTCCAGTAACTAAAGATGCGAAGAATACGTTGTCCGAAAAACCACATGAATATTACATAGGCTAATGTGCCACCGATCGCAATAATTGCTACATTAATGGAACTTTTGATACTGGCAAGCACCAACGCTAGCAAACACCAAGCGATCGCGTCATCAAGGGAACCTGCGGCTAACACCAGCGTACCGAGTTTAGTTTTGATCAGCCCTCGTTCATGCAGAATTCTTGCCAACATCGGAAAAGCAGTAATCGACATGGAAGCGCCCATATACAATGCAGCAGCCCAAGGCGTAATGTTAGAACTAAATAATTCCTTGCCATGCAAACCAAAAGCAGCGATTGCCCCCAGTGCAAAAGGCGCTAAAATTCCTGCGATCGAAACAATTCCCGCACTTTTTGCTCGATTGCGTAAGAGATTCATGTCGAGGTCTAGACCGACCAAAAACATATAAATCATCAGTCCAACTTGGCTGAGCGTATACAAAATAGACATCGAGGGGTTTGGGAAGAGATGAGTTGCATCGGCAATAATTGGGCTTTTGGGAAATAGCCATTGCTGGAGATTGGGCGCAATCATGCCAAATAATGAAGGTCCTAGCATAATCCCTGCTAACATTTCTCCCACAACTTCAGTCTGACCTAAATAGCGTTTTCCAAAGTAAGATACTAGCTTGCAAGCAGACAAAATTACGGTCAATTGCAACAATAGCTCAAGCAGTAGTTCTGAATTTGTCATAAATTCTGGTGCTTTAATAGGGCGATCGCAATAAAAAAAGTATCCTCTCGCAAGGATACTTGAAATATCGAGATATTACAAAAAAGAAAAAAAGGTGGTTTAGCACCTTTTTTAAGTTTATGGAGTTGACTCAAGAACGCGATCAATCAGCCCATATTCCAGAGCTTCCTGTGAAGACATGTAGTAGTCACGGTTCATGTCCCGCTCAATCTTTTCGAGGGGCTGCCCCGTGCGCTTCGCATATTCCTCATTCAACTTATGACGAATACGAATAATTTCCTTTGCTTCAATCTCAATATCAGAAGCTTGACCTCTTGTACCACCTGAAGGCTGGTGAATCATGATTCGTGCATTAGGCAGAGCATAACGCTTACCCTTAGAGCCAGCCATCAGTAGATACGAACCCATCGAAGCAGCAAGCCCAACGCAAATAGTGGTAACATCTGACTTGATATGCTGCATGGTGTCAAAGATCGCCAAGCCAGCAGAAACTGATCCACCAGGGGAGTTGATGTACATGTAGATATCTTTGTTTTGATCTTCGGAATCAAAGTAGAGCAGACGGGCAATGATCGAGTTTGCCATGCCATCTGTAACTTCTCCACTTAAAAAGATGATGCGCTCCATCGATAGACGCTCGTAGATGCTGATCCACTGCGTAAAGGAGTCACCAGGATAGCGATAGGGAACTCTAGGAACACCGATAGGCATAGTTTTAGAATTTGGTAATTGAGTGATTGGCTATTGGCTATTGGCTATTGGCTATTGGCTATTAGCTTTTGACTCTTGATAGCTATCTTGATGTTGGTTATGGAATTTGAAATCACCTGAGCTAACAGCTAACGGCTAACAGCTAATAACTAAACAAGTGCAGGAATAGCTTTCGGTAAGTCCTTTGTACTTTCGAGAACGCGATCAATGATGCCATATTCCTTGGCTTGCTCAGGAGTCATGTAAAACATCCGATCCATATCTTTAGTCAGTACTTCTGGTGATTTACCTGTAGTACGCGATAGGATGCGTAACATCGCTTCGCGGTTAGTTAAGACTTCCTTAGCCTGAATTTGGAGGTCAGAGGCTTGTCCTCTAGTTTGACGACGGGCTTGGTGCAGGACGATGCTGGCATTGGGCAAGCTGGCACGGAAACCTTTAGTGCCACTGGCGAGGATCATCGCTGCTGTTCCCATGGCTTGCCCGAGGCAAATGGTATGGACAGGCGGCTTGATATAGTTGAGTGTGTCACAGATGGCAAAGGCTTCGGTTTCAAAGCCGATCGCATCACCTGTGTACCAAGATGTCCCCGTGGAGTTGATATATAGGAAAATCGGTTTTTCAGGATCTTCGTATTGCAAATAGAGGAGTTGGGCGATGAGCAATTCTGTAACATCGACACCAAGCTGCTGTTTGTATTCGTCGGGTGATACAAGAGGCAACCCAAAGTAAATAATCCGCTCTTTTAGCAATAGCGAAGGTAAGTCAGGCGGCGGTGTGCGTCCGTATGACGAATCCCCGTAGTAGGCGGCTTGTGCGGCGCGGGGAACAGAGCGAGAAGGTCGATCCATGTTTATTCGTGTTAATGACACTAACATTGTTAGCTTATCACAGCGATCCCACTGCTATTGCCGATCTGAGCCAAGATTGATGTAGGGTTAGCCGCCTAACTAATTGTCTTTGGGTGCATCTCGCTTTGGAATATTTGGTAAATAATTTGGTAAATACAAGTCGATTAACCCCCTTGTTCTAGACTTAGTAAAGTTGGGAGACTGCACAAAGTGAGGTGATGAATAGGGTAATCGGTCTAGCCATGGTGACGAGTTTGTTGTCTGGGTTGCCTATGTTCATCATTTTTGTGGGTTCGGTAATTGATTGTAGAACTTTGGCTTAAGGATTTAATGTCGAAATCACATTTGCTCCCGTGACTATTACCGTTTGCTGTTCTAGATTCGCCACGGCACGATCGCCTTGGACATTAAGACTTTTTTCAGGCTGACGATAGTTAATATTGCCATTCGCCGTAATTGTTTTCGTGGGGATTAGCCATTCAACCTGATCTGCATTCACAACTCCTTGAGTCGAGCTAAAACTAGCAGATACTTGTCCTGTGAGTTTGATGCGCTCCTCCTGTAGCTGCGCTTCTCCCTTTTGAGCATTAACGACTATGCCACGACTTTTGCTAACTCCTTTAAAGGCAACAGGCAACGAAACCAGTTTTTTATCTAGATTCCAAATTGCTTGTTCAGCTTCAATATCGACATCTAATTTCGGATCTTTGGCTTTGATATTGCCCTTAAAAATAACTTCTTTCTTCTGAATATTCCAATCTCCCTTGTTCGCAAATAGTTGCATTTTGTCTTTAACTTGAATGACGGAAATTGGTACTTCGGAAAAAACGCGATCGCGCTTGGCATCCCAAGTCACCTTCTCACTTTTCATTTCCAATGGAGGTTTAACAGATGTAACTATGACGTTATCTTCAAGACTATAAACATTGATACTAGGCTTAGCAGTGAGTTCCTTACCCGTCATTTTGATTTGATCTTCAGGTTTGTTGATCTGGATATTGCCTGTCGCTTTTAGTAAATCCTGCTCTGATTTCCAAGTCATTTGATCGGCAACCATATCAATTTTTTCTTGCACAGCGATCGCTTTGATATTGCCTTCTAGAGAAATTTCCTTAGAAGCTTGATCGATCGTTCCCTTATCACCCGTTACTTCCATTAGAGGTTCCCCATTGCGATAAAACTTTCCTTTGACCTCTTGGACATCAGCAATTTTGCGATCTTGACGATAATCAGCTTGTTTAGAAGTTATTTCCCAAATTAGTTTCCCATCGGCATCAAATTCAGTGAGGGTGATATTTTGGAGGCTCGATCCTGCAACCTGTGCAGGCTTATTTAAACTTGTGACTTCAGGGCGCAAAAATACAAACCATCCTAGTCCAGAAATCAGCGCTGTTATAGAAAAGATGATGGCAAACAGGCGGATATTACGGCGGCTAAGTAGTTGCATGATGCTTGGAGATGGTTTTAGTTAGATAGGCAGTATTTTATATGATTAGCAGAGTTACAAATTTGTTCAGCATTTAAGTTCAGCATTTAATTTTAGCTGGTTAGAAAGCAAAGGCTTTTCGACTTTTGCGTCTATGCATATCGCTGAGGCTCACATGAAATCATCGTTCTTAAGTCGTTGCTTTTATTGATAGCTATGTCATTTAAGACCTTTACAGGAAATAATTGTTAACGTTAGTTTGGGTTAAGCTGGCAAATTTTAAAAGTTCAAAAGTAAAAGCCTTGCTAAGCAAGGCTTTTACTTTTGAACTTTGAGAGAGGGTTTGCGTAGCAAACCCTCTCTCAAAGCCTGATTCAAATTATCACGCACTCGTTTTTGTTAAAGCAAATAACTTGAACCTTTTGGCTAGGAGCAGATGTCTAAACCACTGTAAAACGTTAAACACTCGATTCAAGGCGATCGCCAAAGGTGAACATTATGAAAAGCTACATTCTTCCAATTCTTGCAGCTACCTCAGTCCTTAGCACCCTCAGCCTAATGAGTCCCAGTTCTGCATCCGCAGGTCCCATCCATGAACGCCAAGTTAATCAGCAGGAGCGGATCTACCAAGGTGTTCAAGAAGGTACAATTAGCCAACAAGAATATAAAAATTTGCAAGCAAGAGAGGCTAAGATAGCTGCTCAGCGTCGAGCCTATCTTAAGGATGGGGAATTGACCAAAAAAGAAGCATTTCGTTTGACTAATGCCCAAAATCGTGCGTCGAGGGCAATTTATCGCGATCGCCATGACTAGCAATTAAGTGTGCGTGAAGTGCACACTTAATTGCTGCATACTTACAGCCTGTTGAGGCTTTGAGTAGTATAGAAATATTTTTGAAAGCAGCGCGAAGCGCTGCTTTCAAAAATATTTCTGGGTTTTAAGTAAGTGCAAAGCGCTGTAACTACTAGCGTTATTATGGGCGGGGTGAAATCCGAATAGCAAGAGAGGTTAGCGGTGATTACATATCAGTACAATAGACTGAGAGTAAACCGTAAAGATGAAGTTATGATCCCAACCGTAATCGAACAGTCTGGTCGTGGCGAAAGAGCCTTTGATATTTTTTCGCGCCTGCTGCGGGAGCGGATCGTATTTTTAGGGCAACAGGTTGACGACAGCATTGCCAACATCATTGTTGCTCAGTTGCTTTTCCTCGAAGCCGACGATCCCGAAAAAGATATTTTCTTGTATATCAACTCCCCTGGGGGATCTGTAACCGCGGGTATGGCAATTTACGATACGATGCAGCATATTCGCCCTGATGTTTCGACCATTTGTGTGGGGCTAGCGGCAAGTATGGGAGCTTTTCTGCTCACTGGTGGCGCAAAGGGCAAAAGATTATCTTTGCCCCATACCCGCATCATGATTCACCAACCCCTCGGTGGCGCACAGGGGCAAGCGACAGATATCGAAATTCAAGCTAAGGAAATTCTATATCACAAGAATCGTCTGAATGAGTTGATGGCTTTCCATACAGGTCAGCCGATTGAACGCATTGCTGAAGATACTGATCGCGATTTCTTCATGGCTCCTGATGAGGCAAAGGCTTACGGATTGATCGATGAAGTGGTTAACCAACGCCCAAAGTTTGAAGTTGCAGCATAGTTTTTTTCATAAGAAGGCTCATGATATGAGCCTTCTTGTTTATAGCTATTGACTTTCATGGCAACTTGATTAGAAATATATAGGTCATTAATTTCTAGCAGGTTGGCTACTATAGAGCCAACCTGCTAAGTTCATCAAAATACGGTCTGGTGTGTGGAGTTTAGGTCATGAAATTGTTTGGTACAGATGGCATTCGTGGTCATGTCGGTAGTTTTTTGACTGCCCCCTTAGCTCTAGAAGTAGGAATTAGTGCGGGTAAGGTTTTAAAAGAGCGGGTGGAATTGGAGCGCGATCGCTTGCATAAACAGGACGCAAAGGTAATCGTGATCGGGCAAGATTCTCGGACATCGGGCGATATGCTATCGGCAGCAATTTCCGCAGGTTTGACATCCGCAGGTTGGGATGTTTGGCATATTGGGCTATGTCCTACGCCTGCGGTTGCCTATCTCACGGCTAATTCTCCTGAAATCTATGGCGGTGTAATGATTTCCGCTAGCCATAACCCCCCCGAAGATAATGGCATTAAGTTCTTTGGCAACAATGGCACAAAACTTTGTAGCGAAACTCAACAGGCGATCGAAGCTTTGCTCGAATCACGGACTCATATCGCTCTTACCAACCCTGCCACAGGTTGGGGCAAGTATCAAGAAAAGGCTCACCTAATTGCAGACTATCAAAATTCCCTTCAAAACTCGATCAATACGGATTTAAGAGGATTAAAGGTAGTTCTTGATCTGGCACATGGTTCCGCCACTCGCGTTTCCCTAGAAGTATTTCGCAATTTGGGCGCAGAGGTGATTTGCCTCCACCAAGAACCCGATGGCGATCGCATTAATGTAAATTGTGGTTCCACCCATCTCGAGCCTCTCTGCGTTGCCGTCAACGAACATGGCGCAGATATGGGCTTTGCTTTTGATGGTGATGCTGATCGTGTTTTAGCCGTTGATAGCAATGGGCGCGTCGTTGATGGTGACTACATTCTTTACCTCTGGGGTCAAGAGTTACTAGAAAATAATCAACTTCCCAACAGCGCGATCGTCACAACGGTAATGGCAAACCTCGGCTTTGAAAGGGCATGGCAAAAGCTGGGCGGTAACTTAGTGCGGACTGCCGTGGGCGATCAATATGTCCATGCAGAAATGGTGCGATCAGGTGCAATGCTTGGCGGTGAGCAGTCTGGTCATGTGCTATGCCGTCACTATGCTGTCAGTGGCGATGGTTTACTAGCTGCTTTGCATCTGGCGGCTCTCGCCAAGCAAAAAGCCCCCCTCGCCGAACTAATGGATCAGAGCTTCCATCCCTATCCACAACTTCTCAAAAATGTGCGTGTCGAAGATCGGGAATTGCGCCGCAATTGGCAGACCTGTGATGCACTCGTGCAGGCAATCACTTTAGCAGAACAGGATTTAGGCGATCGTGGTCGAGTATTAGTTCGTGCTTCGGGTACAGAACCATTGATGCGGGTCATGGTGGAAGCCGAAACTCTTGACCTTGCCCAACATTGGACAAGTAGCCTCACGAGAATGATTCAGAAACAACTAGTTAAAGCCTAAACAATGTGAGTTCGGGATAATTTGAAACAGTCTTTGAGAGAGGGTTTGCTACGCAAACCCTCTCTCAAAGCCCAAAAGTAAAAGCCTTGCTTAGCAAGGCTTTTACTTTTGGGCTTTTAAAACTTGCCAACTTAACCCGAACTCACGTTAAACTATTAGTCATGGGAGTTACTTCGCTGAACTTGTTTTTCTTATTTTCAGCTTATCGGTTTCTCCCTTTTTTTGTCCTTTTCCTTATCCCGAACTCACGTTCTTTTAGTTCATCGAACTCACGTTATTAGGACTTACGCACTGGGTAGATGTGGTGCGGGCAAAGCCCGCACCACATCTACCTCAATCCTAAGAAATTCGTTCGGTTTGCGTAAGTCCTAGTTATTTGTTGACTAGATTGCCAAATTACTAGAGGGAATAGAGGGAAGCTAAGCATTCCCCCATGAAAAGTAACAAAATATAATTAGGCGATGCTCTTAGTGTTTAGCTAATCATTAATGGCGATCGCCTGTTCTAGGGTATTAACATTGACAAGCCCCAAGCTAGGGGCATTCCGTTTGACTAGTCCCGTTAAGACCTTGCCAGAGCCTACTTCAATCACCTGATCATAACCTTGCTCAGCGAGATACAAACAAATTTCACGCCAACGTACGGGCGAGGTCATTTGTTGGGTTAGGCGATCGCGCAATACCTGTCCAGCAGTCGTAGCATCATTTGGCTCAACATTAGAAATAACTGGGATCTTCGCATCATTAAAGATTGTCTGTTCAAGAACTTGAGCAAACCTTGCGGCGGCTTCTGCCATGAGAGGGGAATGGAATGCCCCACTGACAGCGAGGGGAATTGCACGTTTCGTTTTTACCTGTTCCACAATCAATTTGACCGCCGATTCTGTTCCTGAGATGACAACTTGATCGGCGCTATTATCATTGGCAAGAATTACATTTTCGGTCTTGGCGATCGCTGCTTCGAGTTGGTTGCGATCAAACCCAATCAAAGCTGTCATTGCACCACCGCTTGCCTCAGACATCAATAGCGATCGCTGCTTTACCAATTCTAAACCTGTCGCAAAATCAAACACACCTGCAGCATAGAGCGCACTATACTCACCCAAGCTATGTCCAGTCACAGCATCGGGCTTTGCCCCCTTTGATTGCAAGACATCCGCAAGAATTGTGGAGATAACATACAAACTTGGCTGCGTAAACTGCGTTTTAGAAAGTTCTACCGCGTCAGTTTGCACTTTTTCTAAAATTGACCAACCCAAAATTTGCTCAGCCTTGGTAAACTTGTCTTTACCCACATCCGCAAGATCTAAACCCATCCCGACAGCCTGAGAACCTTGCCCGGGGAATATCCATACTTTTTTTGTCATTTTTAGCAATTTTTTTAGTAATTTTTTGTGACCTGAGAACAAAAATTAGTACCATCTTGTGACACTAATATTCCTTAAAAAATAGGTTAACTAATGATCTTCGCATATACAGCGCTTTGCGCTTACTTAAAACCCAGAAATATTTTGGAAAGCGGCGCGAAGCGCCGCTTTCCAAAATATTTCTGTACTACTCAAAGCCTCAACAGGCTGTAGCAATCCTAAATGGTTTGTGGAAAGCGTATTCGAGATGGGGCGCACTTTCCACAAATCTAAAAATCTACAAATGATTTGACATCAGTTCAACGAAGGTGAAAAATGGTAGACCTGAGAAGCAATTGTTACCATTTTTCAACATTTGCACGGAACATCGCGCCAAATGTATTAACTTAACCAATCTGATAAGTTTGATTGCGCCCTAACTCCTTGGCTCGATAGAGCGCATAATCAGCCGAAGTAACCAATGTCGATGCTGGGGAGTCAATTTTAGGAATTAAAGATGTTACTCCCATGCTCAAGGTCACAAACTTACTAATATCCGACTTCTCGTGAGGCAGTTGTAAGTCTAAGAGCTTTTGCCGAATTACTTCGGCAACCTGAATAGAACCTTCGATATCCGTATTGGGTAATACTAAAATAAACTCTTCACCACCATACCTTACGGCAAGATCTGCAGGACGGCGCAACGATTGTTTGAGCAACAGTGAAACTTTGCGTAAGCAATCATCTCCTGCAATATGCCCGTAGGTATCGTTATAGTTTTTAAAAAAGTCAATATCACACATGATTAGAGACAGAGGCTGCCCCTCCCTTGCCAACCTTTGCCATTCTTGTTCAAGGTATTCATCAAAACAGCGCCGATTCGCTAACTGGGTTAAGCTATCTATGTTAACTAATCTCTCTAATTTAGCATTAGCCTCTTGGAGCAAGGTCTCAGCTAAAATTCGACTACGAATTTCTTGTTTTAATAGTTCATTCTGCTCCTGTAACTGTCTTTGTAATCTTCTTAATGTAAGTTGATTCTCGACTCTTAAGAGTACTTCTGCAATTTGAAATGGCTTGGTGATGTAGTCTACGCCCCCAACAGCAAATGCTTCTACTTTGTCTAAAACATCATCCCTTGCACTAATAAAAATAACGGGAATTTCACGGGTGAGGTCGCTGGATTTTAAATTTTTGCAGACTTGAAATCCATTCATATTCGGTATATTGATATCCAGCATTACCAAATCAGGTAACTTTTCATTCGCATTAGCCAATGCTGTTGCCCCATCAGTAACACCATAAGCCTCATAACCTTTACGAGACAGTATTGTTAACAATAGTTGCAGATTATGAGGTGTATCATCTACAACTAAGATATATTCCTTGTTTGTGATGGCGTTAAACGGTTGCATTTTTTATCATTAAGATATCTTGGGCATTGAGAGCGCAATACTAAAAACTCTATCAACCTATATTTTTGTATAAGGATTTTGAGAAGCTCCTCAATCAATATCCTATATGTTGTTGAAATATGCAGGTAATTCTACTCAACTACAGCCTCTTGAAGCTTTGAGAAGTACAGAAATATACTTGAACTCGTCACGAAGCGCTACTCTCTACAATATTTCTGGGTTTTAAGTAAGCACAAAGAAATGTAATTGCTTACTAGGTTGTTTATCTACTCTTAGACCGTTCCAATGGCTAAACTTTAAATATTTGTACATGAAAATCTGTACAAATGAGAGAGACATTACAATCTTACTTCACTATCTATTGCCATATCAGTTAAGATACAGATTATAGAATGATTTTCATTTTGCCTACCACAAAATGAAATCTTAAATTTGTTTATTCCCCCCTATTTTCTAATGTCTAGTAGTGCATCTCAAAGAATCGATCTCTCAGGAAGCGCTTTGGGAATGGTTTCAACTATTAGTTTTCCTGCAATTGTGGGCACTGCCGACATGATGCTCAAATCCGCAACGGTGCGATTAGTTGGCTACGAAAAAGTTGGCAATGGTTTTTGTACGGCGATTGTGCGGGGGCAGATTACAGATGTACGTATGGCTGTAGAAGCAGGAGCCGAAACTGCACGAGAATTTGGACAACTAGTTTCGACAATTGTTATCCCACGTCCATACCCTAATTTGGAGGCAATTTTACCAATTAGTAACCGACTGTGCCAATTGACCGATGGGCGTTATAGTCGACTTAGTAATCAGGCGATCGGACTATTAGAAACACGCGGCTTTCCTGCAATGGTAGGAGCCGCCGATTTGATGCTGAAATCAGCCGATGTGCATTTAGCAGGCTATGAAACTATTGGTGCAGGGCTGTGTACAGCGATTATTCGTGGCAATGTTGCGGATGTAGCGATCGCGATCGAAGCAGGAATGAATGAAGCTGAGCGTATTGGCGAATTTCATACCCTGATGATTATTCCTCGTCCCCTTGATGATCTTGAAGAAACATTGCCAACTTCCGAATATTGGATTGAGACCTCAGTCCCTGTAAGCATTCCAATGATTGCCCTTCAAGAACAAGAAAGAGAATTAGTACAATTACCTAATTTAGAGATTGCTGAAGTTGAATCCATTACCATAGGTGATCGCTAAGGGGTATCCGAGCAAACATCTTGAACAATATAAACATCTCGCATAATTATGCAAATAAGCCAGCTTTATATGCACTATTTAGATTTATCATGACGGCTTATATTGTCAAATGTACCACCAGTAGTTATCGTATATATAAAGATAGAGTTGAATATATTTATCATATTCATTTTCTTTGATTATTCAGATTTACGATGGCTACGTCTGTAGTAATAAATACCTATTAGTATATTCTTATAAACCTTATAAATTTATCGATAGGCAATTGCTTGGGTGAGCCCAAAAATATCTGTTAATTAGCTGCGAAAAGCTAGCTGCTTCAATTCAGCTACAAAAGTGCGCCGAATGTCATCTCATTTTTATTTTGTTTTAAAAATTTGAAATTTGATGTTTTAAGCGAACCGATCGTAGCTAAGATCAATAGTTGCGCTCGTGCATCTACATCTGATTGATAGATACAACCGCGAGAACTTCAGTTTTTTAGAGAGTCGTAAGGACACTGGCTTAAATTATGCCGATCGCTATTGGAATGATCGAGACTAGAGGCTTCCCCGCAGTTGTAGAAGCGGCGGATGCCATGGTCAAAGCTGCCCGCGTTACCCTTGTGGGTTACGAAAAAATCGGTAGTGGGCGGGTTACAGTCATTATCAGAGGTGATATCTCTGAGGTGAAAGCATCCATCGCTGCTGGAGTTGACGGTGCAAACCGAGTCAATGGGGGCGAAGTCGTTTCGACTCATACCATTGCTCGACCACATGAAAATCTAGAGTATGTACTACCAATTCGCTATACGCGAGAAGTGGAACAGTTTGCTTTTTAGGCTTGTTTTATTTTGTTACTTTTTTTGATTGTCTCAAAAAGACCCTCAAAAAACAGTATCTAAAGACTAAATTTTCATTAATTTCATTATTTATTTCTTAGGAGAACACGAATTATGGCGATCGCAGTTGGAATGATTGAAACCCTTGGTTTCCCTGCCGTTGTAGAAGCAGCCGATGCTATGGTTAAAGCTGCTCGCGTTACCTTAGTTGGCTACGAAAAGATTGGTAGTGGTCGAGTGACCGTTATCGTTCGTGGCGATGTCTCCGAGGTACAAGCTTCAGTTGCAGCAGGCACTGATTCCGTAAAGCGCGTCAATGGTGGACAAGTTCTTTCCACACACATCATTGCTCGTCCTCACGAAAATCTCGAATACGTTCTACCAATTCGCTACACCGAAGAAGTCGAGCAATTCCGTGACAACGTAAACTCCATCCGTCCTATAAACCGCCCATAGTATTGGGGCTTAACTAGCGCGATCGCTAGAAATGTGCAGGTTTGTCTACTCAAATTTTGGCATCTCGCATTCGCATCTTCATTTCATTCATTCTGCAAACGTACTTATAACAACATGCAAATTGCTAAGGTTTACGGTACGGTCGTCAGTACCTACAAAGAGTCAAATCTATCTGGAAGCAAGTTTCTGCTATTGCAGCTTATCGATCTCCAAGGACAGTTACTTCAAGATTACGAAGTTGCTACTGATACTGTCGGTGCTGGCGTAGATGAATGGGTATTATTTACACGCGGAAGTGGAGCGAGACAGGCTTTAGATAGCACAAACCGCCCGATTGACGCAGCAGTTGTCGCCATCATCGATACTGTAAGCCTGAGCGATCGCACTCTCTACAGCAAAAAATACAATGAAAGAATGCAATAGAGATACGCCAAGATTAGCGGCGCTAGATAAGTAAAAAGTTTTTCGACGTTGTAGCTTAAGTTGTTATTTGGAGGTGCGCTTTTGAGCCACTGATCATCCTGATTTTTGATAGTCAGGATATTCAGTAAGACTTAAAAGTGCAGGTTCACTATGGTAGTTCGTAGCTTTGCTGCCCCCCCTACTCCTTGGTCTAGGAATTTGGCAGAACCCAAAATCGATTCATCCGCCTACGTTCATTCTTTTTCCAATCTTATTGGTGACGTTTATATCGGCGCTAATGTTTTGATTGCTCCAGGTACGTCGATTCGTGCGGACGAGGGCAATCCTTTTCATATTGGTGACAGTACGAACGTCCAAGATGGCGTTGTCATTCATGGTCTCAAAAAAGGTCGTGTGGTTGGCGATGACGGCAAAGAATATTCCGTCTGGATTGGTAATAGTACTTCCATCACGCACATGGCTCTGATCCATGGACCAGTTTATATTGGCAATAACTGCTTTATTGGGTTTCGTTCAACGGTATTTAATGCAAGGGTCGGTGACGGCTGCATTATTTCCCTACATGCCCTTGTCCAAGATGTAGAAATTCCTGCGGGTAAATACGTTCCTTCTGGTGCAGTGATTACAACGCAGCAACAAGCCGATCTGCTACCGAATGTGCGGGAATCAGACCAAAACTTTGCGAGTCATGTTGTCGGTATCAACGAGTCCTTGAGACAAGGTTATCGCTGTGCTGCTGATATTGCCTGCATTACACCGATCCGCCAACAAAAAGAGAACTCGACATCATCAAGCAGCAATTCTGCTGCCAGTTTTAAAGCACAGCTTAATACGCAACATTCTAATCAAATTAATCAGAACTTTAAAGATATACAAGCACAGAGGAATGGATCTATGGCTGGGGATTTAGCGCAGCAAATACGACAATTTTTAGGTCAAGGCTACCATGTTGCAGTTGAGTATGCAGATGCGCGTCGCTTCCGCAGTGGCTCTTGGCAGTCTCATGCGATTCCACATACATCTGAAGCTTCAACCGTAATTGCGGCTGTACAAAATGCTTTAGTAGAAAATGAAGGTGACTACGTTCGTTTAGTTGCGGTTGACCCCAAGGCAAAGCGTCGTGTTTCCGAAACTATTATTCAGCGTCCTAGTGATAAAGCGGCAGTAATCAGCAATGCTGCACCAAGTACCAGCAATGGTAGCGCTCCTAAAGCGACCTCAAACGGTTCATCAGCGAGTGCGAACGGTGTTGATATTGCAGGTCAGGTGCGTCAACTTCTAGCTCAGGGCTATCGCATTAGTACAGAATATGCTGATGCCCGTCGTTTTCGCTCCGCCGCATGGCAAACTGGCTCTGCGATCAATGCATCTAGTGAAGCTAGCGTGATTGCCGCTTTAAATAGTATTCTTGCTGAGCATGAAGGCGAATATGTCCGTTTAGTCGGTGTTGATCCTAAGGCAAAGCGTCGTGTTACAGAAACCATCATTCAACGTGCTGATGGTAAAGCGGTAAGTATTGGTCAGTCTAATGGTAATGGAACTGCCGCCAGTGCTAGCACATCTCGTTCTAATGGTAATGGCATCGCTACTAAAGATGTATCCACAGCCGTACGCCAACTATTAGCTCAAGGTCATCGCATCAGTGTTGAACATGCTGATGAGCGCCATTTTCGCACGACTTCTTGGCAAACTCTTCCTGCAATTAGTGCCAGCAATGAGTCCGCCGCGATCGCAGCTCTAGAAAATTACATCGCCGAATATAGCGACGAATATGTACGTCTCGTTGGTGTAGATACTAAGGCAAAGCGTCGCGTCATTGAGCTGTTAGTACATCGTCCAGGAGGTCAGCCCATTGCTCCTACCCGCAACGCCGTAAAGGTAAGTAGCTCTAGCAATGGCTCCTATGGTGGAGGTGTTGGTAAGTTGAGTGCTGATATGGTATCTCGAATTCGTCAGCTATTAGCTCAGGGCTATCGCATTGGTACTGAACATGCTGATGAGCGTCATTTCCGCACTAGCTCTTGGTATAGCTGTTCACCTATCGAGACATCCAATGAATCTGAAGTAATTCGTGCTTTAGAGGCTTGTCTAGTTGAGCATGGTGATGAATATGTACGTTTACTAGGTATTGATCCTAAAGCGAAGCGTCGTGTATTTGAAGGTATCATTCAACGTCCTGCAAAGTAACGTGTTTAGAGAACCTCGCTTGGCGAGGTTCTCTATTTAGAAAAGTAATTAATTAGCGAGTAATTGTTGTCAAGAACTTAGCAAGGTTCTTGATGAGTTTAGAGAATTTAAAAATCATGCAATCGAACTACCTACCACCTTTAGAACCCATCGGAGATTTTCGCTCCTATGTTTGTGGGGATGTAGTGATCGATGAGACGGCCGCGATCGCATCAGGAGTATTAATCCAAGCCGATCAGGGTGGCAAGATTACGATTGGGGCAGGGGTATGTATCGGGATGGGAGTCGTCCTGCATGCTCAAGGGGGACTATTAGAAATTGGGGCAGGTGCAAATCTGGGAGCAGGGGTTTTAGTATATGGCACTAGCAGAATTGGTGAAGGCGCTTGTATCGGTGCTTCCAGTTCGATTGTGCGGGCAGTAATTGCTAAGGGGGCGATCGTACCTCCCTGTTCGTTAATTAGTGGGTTGGATCAAACTGCCGTGGAGAAAGAGGTAAGTCCTGCGATCGCCCAAGATTTAAAAACAAGTTTAGAAACCAATAAAATTCCTTCACCCACAAATTATTCGTTTACCCATACCTATTCGGCGGCTCAACCTTTAAAAAATAAGTTTGTCGCATCTAGTTTTACCCAATCTCCTATCTTGCCCGATCATCGAGAAACTATAGACAGTGACAATATTATCGAGCGATCAACCACAGAGAGCTATGTGCATACCAGTGTCACCGCTACACCTGAGAGTGTAATTGCCAACTCAGTCGAGCGTACAGTCACCGAAACTCAGATGGAAATCCCGAATGAGCCTATTGCCGAGCAAGTGGAATCCACAGTAATTTCTGAAGATATTTCTGGGCAAGCATCAAGAAATGAGTCAATTATTCCAGAGCAAACAACTTCGGATTTGAACACCATTAATGCTGCGAATTCAGCACAGGCTAAAGCATATGCTCAAGCCCAAATCAATCGCTATATTAAACGCCTTTTCCCCCAAAATTAGCTTCAACCTAAATTTTGTTGTTTATAAGTAGCTAGACATAAGTAAACTAAAAACCGAGAATTTTGTTCCGCCCGCTACGCGGGCGGAACAAAATCTGGTTTTTAGTTTTAATTAAGTTGAGCTACTTAAGTAGGTCTATAAATCACCCAATTAGTGCTTTGCAAGTTGGTTGACAAGCTCTAAACTAGAAAAATTAAGATTTTGAGATTATCTTTGCTTTTGACGGATTGTTTCCTGATTTGTAATCATATGTCACGACAAAGTGATATAGATCACTAAAAATTTGATACTTAAATTACACATTTATTGCTATTTAGTGATTATCATGGATGTCACAAAGATGATTTTTGTGTCTCCATTGCAAATCAAATTATCGGTAGAAGTTTTCATATCAGCGTTAGCTTTTGGGAAATCTAATGCCATACCAATTTTTAGACGCAGCTTTTATAAAGTTCAGGAAACAAAAAAAGTAAGTTTTAGTCATAAAATCACATTGGGACAACTTTGTTGGAGGGATATGAAGATGAATAGCACTTTTAGCCTTAAATCTAGTATTGCCTTGCTAGTTTTGGGTGTTGCAATGATGGCATCACCTAAACAACCAGCAAAATCAACATCAGATTCACTCATTTCCTATCAAACAGAGATTGCCGCTTCTGCGGTTGGGGCGATCGCTAATGCTATGCAGTATGAAGTTGCTTAGTATTTATAAATTCAAAAATAAAGGCGGCGCATCGCGCCGCCTTTATTTTTGAAAACTAAGTTTAAAAAGGTAGAATACTAAAGAAAATTTTTGGCTTTGGTGGACAAGGGGCTATTTTGGAAAAAGGTACGCTAGTCGAAGTGAAATTGCATGGCGATCGCCGCCTTGTCGTGATTGATCGTCCTGAAGGCAAAAAACACTTTCAAGCGATCGATGAAAATGGCAATACCCACACGATCCACCCCCGCGAAATTAATTACATTATTAAGGCTAGCGTTGAAAACTTTAGCTTTACCTATACGCAAATCCCCACATTTTTACAGCAAGTCGAAAACTTTCTCGATCCATCTAGTCTTGAAGTTGCTTGGGAAATTTTGATCGAAGACAATCAACCCACTAACCCTAGCGATCTTGCCAATCTCCTATTTTCAGAAATTTCTGCGGTTACATCCTACGCCTCCTATTGCCTATTGAGTAGTGACAAAATTTATTTCAAACAAAAGGGCGATCTCTACGAACCTCGCTCAAATTCTCAAGTCTCGGAACTAAAACATCAAGCGGAAGCCGCCGCCCAACGCGCTAGATTAATTGAGGAATTTCAGAATAAGCTCACGACTAAGTTAGCAGGGGGTGAAGTCACATGGACTACGAGCGATCGCAGTCGGTTAGATTGCCTAGAACGTTATGCACTGAATGGTGATGAAACCACCGATAAAGCCGCCGCGCAAGAGTTACTAAACTTTGCTAAACGCCCTAAAAATGAACAGGCTGCCTTTCAGATGTTGGTTGACCTTGGCATTTGGAGTGAACATGAAAATCTGAATTTATTGCGTAGCCAGATTCCGATTCGCTTTGCTAATGAATTGATCGCCGCTGCACAGGAATGTTTCACTGCACCAATTCCTGACCATATGGGAGACTTACGCCGCGACCTGACCCATCTACATGTCTATACGATTGATGATATCAGCACCACCGAAATTGATGATGGTCTGAGTATTGAGACCCTAGCCGATGGTCGCAAGCGTATTTGGATTCATATTGCTGATCCCACTCGCTGGCTTGATCCTGATAGTCCCCTAGATCGGGATGCCCGTAAGCGTGGCACAAGCGTATACTTGCCCACAGGCGTGATTCCGATGTTCCCCATTGAATTGGCTGCAGGTCCGATGAGCCTAATCGAGAATAAGGTCTGTCACGCGGTTTCCTTTGCGGTCGATCTGGATGAGGTGGGGGCAGTTTCTCATTACGAAATTGTGACCAGCTTAGTGAAGCCGAACTATCGCCTCACCTATGAAGATGTCGAAGAAATGCTGCAACTTGGCGTAGAGGATGATCTCGATCGCCTTGCCGACTATGCTCGCCTTCGCAAAAAATGGCGCGTTGAGCAGGGCGCGATCGAAATTCATTTACCTGACACCAACGTTAAAGTTGACTCGAAAAATGGCGATCGCCTGACCTTAGAACTGATGGAGGATACATTCTCTCGACAACTGGTCGCCGAAATGATGATTCTTGCTGGTGAGGTCGCCGCTAAGTTTGCTCAAACTAATAACATTCCTATCCCCTATCGCTATCAAGAACAACCCGAATTACCTCCCCTCGATACCTTGATGCAGTTGCCATCTGGCCCCGTGCGCGAATTTGCGATCTGTCGCTGTATGACCAAAGGCTCATTAGGGCTTTATGCGTCGCGCCATGCAGGTTTAGGACTCGAGGCATATGCACAGGTGACATCCCCCATTCGTCGCTATAGCGATTTGCTAGCCCATTGGCAAATCAAAGCTTTCCTGCGAGGTGAGCCTTTACCCTTTACAGCGGAAATGCTGACAGCGATTTTACAGGCGATCGATCCTGCGATTTGGGATGCTAATCAGGTCGAGCGGCAATCGGTCAAATATTGGAGCTTAGAATATCTGCGCCGCAATAAGGATGTGGTGTGGGAAGCGTTGATGCTCGATTGGTTGCGCGAAAATGAAAAGCTGGCTCTAGTCATGATCGAAGATTTAGGCTTGAAGTTACCGATGCGAATTAATCGCCAAATCCAAGTGGGCGATAATTTGCGAATTAAAACAGGTGAGGTCGATCCCCGCAAGGACATTATTTATTTCCAAGAAGTTCAGCAGTCCACATCTCCCCTAGAAATGGAGATGGAAAGAAATAGCGATCGGATCGAATCTGAGTATGCCACTCTTTGAATTTACCTTAAAGTTTAGTCTCCCAAATTCTCAAATTGATCCTAATGCTTATATTGAGAAACTATATGAAAATAGCTGTGACGATGCCTTAATTGGTATTGGGACTAAAGGATATATTGCTCTCGATTTTATCCGTGAGGCATCATCAGCTTATGAGGCAATTTACAGTGCTATTACTGATGTAAAAGCAGTGATTCCCAAATCAAGGTTAATTGAAGCAACTACAGATTGTGTTAGTTTAACGGAAACTGTAAAATCCTTGGATGTTCTTGGCAAAATATAAGAAATCTCATGGTCAAAGGTTAGATAATCTCACCTTTGACTGTTTATGAAGGGACTACTTCAATTTGGCATTTAGCAGATATTCTAATTTGATTACGAGAGGGAAAAAGCTTATTCAATTGATGAAGTATTGTTAGAGGTAGCTAAAACCAACATGAATTTTAATCTTGCTAGAAGTTAGCAAAAATCAGATTAAGGGCTTCCAAAAATATTAAGAATTTAGTTTTTTAGGCAATATTTTTCAAGTATTCAATTAGTTAGCAATTTAAAAGATAAATATTATGACGAAACTATATTTCCCCTAACTACAGTTTAAACTTTTTATTGACAGTTTAGCTTTTAATAAAATATGGTACGATAATCTATCGTGTAAGTCCAAAAGCAGGTAGCATCTGCTAGAGATGTAACTGCGGAGTTAGAGTATGTCTAGTATAAATACTGGAATTGAGTGGACTGACAAAACTTGGAATCCAACAACTGGGTGTGACAAAATCAGCCCAGGATGTTTGCATTGCTATGCTGAAGCCATTACACAAAGGTTTCCTCGAAATTTTCCTAATGGCTTTGAATTAACCTTGCATCCAGATAGATTAAAAGAACCTACACGTTGGGGAACCCCTAGTCGAGTATTTGTAAATTCAATGAGTGATCTTTTTCATAAAGATGTACCACTGGATTTTATCAAGCAAGTTTTTCAAGTAATTCATTCGACACCTTGGCACGTATATCAAATACTAACAAAGAGACCTGAACGGCTACATGAATTAGCTTCTAAGCTAGAGTTTCCTAAAAATGTTTGGTTAGGTGTATCAGTTGAGAATCAAAACTATGTTAATCGCATCGAATTGCTCCGCCAGATTCCAGTATCAGTGCGATTTCTTTCTTGTGAACCGCTTTTAGGTGCATTAGAGCTTAACTTAACTGATATTCATTGGGTTATTGTTGGTGGTGAATCTGGTCAAAAACATCGTCCAATGGAATCTAACTGGGCGATAGATATTCGAGATCAATGTAAAGAAGCAGGAGTAGCATTTTTCTTTAAGCAAGTTGGAGGAAGGACACCAAAAGCAGGTGGTAAATTGCTTGACAATAAGATTTGGGATGAAATGCCTGATGCATGGCATCAACATAGAAAGCAATGGGGAAGTGTTCCACTCAAATCTATAAGACGATTGAAGGAAATTGAGCTTATTGCTTAGCAGGAAATGTCACTTTAACTGAACCTGCAAATGAAACTTCTCCTTTACTTTTTCGCCGTTTACTAGCAGGTGGATCTGCCAAAATTTTACCTTGACTTT
Organism: Pseudanabaena sp. M53BS1SP1A06MG; assembly: GCA_020404105.1. GTDB lineage: Bacteria > Cyanobacteriota > Cyanobacteriia > Pseudanabaenales > Pseudanabaenaceae > Pseudanabaena > Pseudanabaena mucicola_A. The sequence goes on from JADBWH010000100.1 coordinate 33,008, forward strand.
CAAGGTTGTTAAGAACTACTTTATAGTTTTTCTCTATATATGGTTTATCTACATGATGCTGGTCATAAATTTCTTTCATCGTTATAGTTTTGCTTGCAAATGTATCTAGTAGCATAGTACCTAACTCATCAAGAGGACGATTTAGGGAAAAGAGTAATGGCTGTGCAGTTGTTGCAGGATTGTATTCAAAAGAAGGTACACCTTGAGATTGATCACTACTCTCTTTAGCCATTATTTCCTTCATGATTTCATAACCTTTTACATGCTTTGTCACAAAGATTAAGTGATGGCTAGTGCGATTTCCATTTTCATGCCTGAATCGGAAAGGTAAAACATATTTGCCACCCATTTCTTTCAAAGCATCACAAATAGTCTGTACAACTGTCAATTCGCGTTCTTGAGGGGAAAGTGGTTTGAGTTGTTCACGCACTTGATCTGCTCGCACCTTCCCAAAGAGTGCATTCATATGCTCTTGTACAGCTAAATTACTGAGACCCATGTTGATACGATTGTAATTGAAGAAAAAGATACAATCACATCCCCAATCCTTAACAACTGAATTAATCAGTTGCAGTGACAAGCCTTTGTAACCAAAGGGATCAACAAAGAATAGTGTAGGAACTAACTTCTGTTCATTAAATGCTTTGACAATGTTATCTCCAACTTCATGGTTGAAAACTTTTGGACGGTGTTTTAGTGTCTCGATACTTGGAATCAAGTTTATAGCTGTCTGAAGAGAATCAACATTTTCTACATCAGCATCATTAAAAATAGATACCAGCATATTTCTCATGTCTGGATCAGATATAGCAGCCTCTAAAACTTTTATAGGAGTCGATTTTGAACCATCTTTGTATCGACCTGCACCAGCAAAGAGATCGATATAGGCAATTCTCGGATCAGAAGCAGATATTTTCTTAGCTGTTGGGATAACTACTTTTGCCCAAATCCAAAAATATTTTTCAACAATCCTTGCTTTTATTAGAGACTGTTCTTTTTGTTCATCGAAAAAGGAATTGCCAGTCATAAGTTCTACCAATAATCTGCAATAAATTTATAAATATTAAAGAATGCTTTAAGCAAAACAATAATTATTCAAAAAACAAAGTCTCTAAGAATAAGAAAACAACCTAAAATATAAGTATAGCTAAAAAAATCAAATATATGGCTCTAAAATGCCGGAAACAGTATTCTATATAATTAGTTTTATGAAAAATAGCTACCACAAAGAGATGTATCTATGATTTTATTCTCTTATTTGTTTTTAGATAATCTGGACGAACACTAAAAATATTTCTTGTTTATGAAATCTTTAGCTCCATATTTTTGAAGCCTTGAGATATTAAGGGGTCTATAGAAGATATGTAATTTTTATTGGTCACAGACATAATGTAAGTATCTACAGAAACATTGATCGCCTCATATGATCGCCTCATACCTGAATATACCAACATTAAAATTTCAGCGTTAGGGCTAATCTGTCTTCAAATGCCCTGTATACAAGCATTGATCCAAAACTCATTTTTTTGTAAAGCTTTTTCGCAAAATTGCAATATACTAGATAGGCTGTCAAGTTTTCAACAGTAACAAGGAAGGAGCTATGTCCCGTTATAGAGGTCCGCGCCTCAGAATCGTCAGAAGACTCGGAGAACTTCCTGGTCTAAGTCGTAAACAACCTAAGCACGCATATCCACCTGGACAACATGGACAAGATCGCAAAAAGCGTTCTGAATATGCTGTGCGTCTCGAAGAAAAACAAAAATTACGTTTTAACTACGGTCTAACCGAAACTCAACTACTACGCTACGTACGTCGTGCTAGAAGAGTTAAGGGTTCTACGGGACTTGTATTGCTGCAATTACTAGAAATGCGTTTAGACAATACCGTTTTTCGTTTGGGTTTAGCACCAACGATTCCTGCGGCTCGTCAGCTAGTAAATCATGGACATATCACCATCAATGGCAAGAGTGTCACCATTCCTAGCTATGGTGTTCGCCCTGGTGAAGTAATTAGCGTCAAAGACAACGAAAAATCGAAAAAGATTGTCGAGCGTAACCTCGAATTCCCTGGTCTATCTAACATTCCTAGCCATTTAGAATTTGACAAAGCAAAGTTGACAGGTAAGGTCAATGGCATTGTTGAACGCGAATGGGTTGCCTTACAAGTGAACGAACTGCTGGTTATTGAGTACTACTCACGCCAAGCTTAAGGTTAAAGCAATCAGCTACGGGCTTTGCTGTATCCTAGATAAATTGCTTGTAGCTGAAAGCCTTGCCATTGGGTAAACTCTATTAGGTTCAAATTCACTGCGAATTATGCAGTTAAATATTTCTGCTCCTGCAAACCTCGATTTACACGTTCCTAAAGACTTTGTTAGGGGTTGTCCCCGCAGTGTCCGCATGGATATTGATCATCTGCTTCTAGCGATCGAGGCGCTGGATTTAGAAGCAGTAGAAGTCATGCTGGTCTTAATTGAGCAGTTAGGTTTGCAAAAGACGATTCCTAGTCGTGTCGCTTTTTGGCGACTGCGTAATACCAATCCATTGCGACGCAACTATCAGCGTGCAAGTCTTAGCTGGGATGAGCTAAAGGCTCTTGTAAAGATTGTCTGTACTTTGACGAAGCAACTAGATACGGGTTTGCGCTTTTTGATTAGTACACATCAACAAATTAGTGAAGGCAAAATTGAGGCATTAGGGTTGCAGCAAAATCAAGCTTATCTAGAGACCTATATCGATCGCTTCAAGTCGCTATATATCAGTCGAATGCGATCGCCTTCGCCTCTCAATAATGAAGAAATCCGCGACTTAGCCCTACAACTATTAACGAGACTGTTGCTATGTAGTGGGGTGGCGGGTGAATATCGCCTATGGCATAGTCTGTTTGATGGAGCGATCGCCTAATGATTCAACGCAGCTATAGTTTGCCAAGTTGTACTTTACTGATTGATGGCATTAGTATCTCTGGTGATACTCTATCAATTTTGAGTGGGTTTAGTTGTCGCTTTAGTCATCAGTCCGAAGTAATTGAAGGTGGTCTCGAGCTTCTCAAAGTATTAGTTAAAGTGGTGGGAGCCTATGCTCAGGCTTTAAAAAGTAATATCCCCTTGACAATTCCTGAAGGACAGGTACGTCTGGAGCCAGATGGAAAGCATCTACATTTGCTATCGATTACTGCTAATGAAGCTAATGCTAATACCACCCAAAAGATTGAAATTAAACTAAATACGATCCAGCTTTTTGACTTGATGGAGAGTTTGGATCGTCTCTGTTGTGATCCAATGACATTGCCAGACCTGTGTTTAGTTACCCAAATTTCTGATTACCGATCGCAGGCTCAGTTAAATAGTCAGGCTGTACCAGCGATCGCTGGCGTGATCAGTTTAGCGATCGCGGCAACGGTTCTGTACTTTGTTCCCACACCAAAGCCAGAAACCAAGCCAGAGCAACCTGTACCCACCCAAACTAAACCTTTGCCGAAGGTGTCAACATCACCCAAACCTTCTGTCAGTCCTGAAAGCACATCAACCCCTACTAGTTCGGCGAGTCCTGAGAGTTCACCGACTCCCACAAGCTCAGCAATCCCTGAGAGTTCACCAACGCCTACTAGTTCGGGAAACAATTAAAAAAGAGATGTGCTTAGCACATCTCTTTTTTATCTTGACGGGACGATCGCAAAAAAATGACAATATTCTTAATCGATTTAATCCAAATTATCCAAACTACCATAAGCTAAAAGCTAAAAGTCCCAAGCCTCATAAAACTATGACCAGAACCGAACGCGACTCCATGGGGGAAATGTCCCTGCCCGATGATGTTTACTATGGTATTCAAACCGTTAGGGCGATCAATAACTTTAAGATTAGTGGACTGAAGCCCCTCCCCACCTTTGTCGATGCTTGCCTGTTAATCAAAAAAGCAACTGCATTAGTTAACGCTGAACTGGGTTGTATTCCTGTCGGTATGGGCATGGCGATCGCGGCGGCGGCAGATGAAATTTTAGATGGGACTTTGCGTGATCAATTTGTGGTGGATATTTACCAAGCGGGGGCTGGCACATCGCATCATATGAATATTAATGAGGTCTTAGCCAATCGCGCTTTGGAAATTTTGGGAGATGTGAAGGGCAATTACCAAAATGTGAACCCGAATGATCACGTTAATTATGGTCAGTCAACCAATGATGTGATCCCTACCGCGATTCGGATTGGGGCATTACTAGCGTTACATCATGTACTTTTTCCTGCTTTGGCGAACCTCAACGAACAGTTACGCATTAAAGCGATCGCCTTTTCAGGGATTGTCAAATCGGGACGCACCCATTTACAGGATGCCGTTCCTGTTAGACTCGGTGATGAATTTCAAGCCTATGCCCAAATTATTAGCGATCATGTGAGACGGATTCATCAAGCAGCTAATGATCTCAAAACATTAGGCTTAGGAGGAAGTGCTTCAGGTACGGGGTTGAATACGCATCCTCAATATTGCGATCGCGTTGCCGATAAGCTCAGCGAAATTACAGGCTTTGAGCTAAAGCCCGCTAATAACCTCATGGCAGCGATGCAAAGTATGGCTCCTTTTGTGAATGTATCAGGGGCGATTCGCAACCTTGCTCAAGATACATGCAAAATTGCTAACGACTTACGTTTGATGGATTCGGGACCCAAAACAGGTTTTCGGGAAATCACGTTACCGCCAGTTCAACCAGGTTCATCGATTATGCCTGGGAAATATAATCCTGTAATCGCTGAGATGACCAATATGGTTTGTTATCAGGTGATTGGCTATGACACTGCGATCGCCTTTGCTGCACAGGCTGGACAATTAGAGCTGAATGTAATGATGCCTTTGATCGCCTATGATTTGATTCAGAGCATTGAGATTTTAGGAAAGGCGATCGATACTTTGGCGACTAAGTGTATCCGAGGAATTACGGCTGTGGAAGATCGATGTCTTGCCTATGCCGAAGGTAGTCTTTCACTAGTTACAGCCTTAAATACCCATATTGGTTATCTGAATGCGGCGGATGTGGCAAAGGAATCCTTAGCAACAGGTAAATCTTTGCGTCAGGTGGTTCTCGATAAAGGCTTAATGACTGAAGAGAAGTTAGCTGAAGTTCTCAATCTTGAACAAATGAGTCGTCCCAACGGTTAGTAAGAGTTCACCTACACCAATGATCACTTCTATCTATGCTGCACTGCTTGCAATCTTGATTGTCGGACTATCACTCAATGTAATTAAGCTTCGCCAAATAGGTCAAGTGATATTAGGTGATGGTGATAATCTTGAACTCCAATCTGCAATCCGCGCTCAAGGTAATGCTACAGAATATATTCCCATATCCCTGATCTTGTTATTGCTCTTAGAATTAAGTAAGGGGCATTGGAGCTTGTTACATATTGGTGGAATTGTTCTACTGACGGGTAGATTGATTCACGCACGTGGACTCTTGAAGGGCAACTTGCGGTTTAGAGTGTTGGGAATGCAGTTAACTCTGTTTAATATCATCTATTTGGCGATCGCCAATCTTATTTACTTCTACTTTAAGCCATAGAATGAGTAGTGCTTTGCGCCATCCATTCTATGGCTAACTTATTCAATCAGAAAGGAGAAAAAATGTTAGCAGTAGCAGTTTTAGCAGCAGGTAAAGGAACACGTATGAAATCGGCTTTACCGAAAGTATTACAACCCCTTGGCGGTAAATCCTTAGTGGAGCGTGTTCTCAAGGCTACTGATGCCCTAAAAGCTGATCGCCGTATTGCGATCGTCGGATATTGCAGCGATCAAGTTCGTGTCGCCCTCGCCGACTATCCTCATTTAGAATTTGCCGAACAAGCAGAGCAATTAGGAACGGGGCATGCGATTCAGCAATTATTGGAACCATTGGCAGATTTTGAAGGGGAACTGGTCGTTCTCACTGGGGATTCTCCTTTAATGCGAACGGAAACTATCCAAGCCTTAATCGATAGCCATCGCCAACATAAAGCATCGGCAACCGTACTCACCGCCCTACTGCCAAATCCTACGGGCTATGGTCGTGTATTTTGCGATCACGATATGAAGATTGAACGCATTATCGAGCATCGAGATTGCAATCCTGAACAACTTCTCAATCAAAGAGTGAGTACAGGAGTTTATTGTTTTGATTGGCAAGAATTGGCTCAAGCTTTACCCAAACTCACCACCAATAATGCTCAAAAGGAATATTATTTAACGGAAGTATTTGATTACTTGAAATCAGTTTATGCCAATGATTTAGAAGATGCCGACGAGAGCTTAGGCATTAATGATCGCATCCAGTTAGCCCATGCCTACGATGTTTTACAAAAGCGAGCGAGGGAAAAATGGATGCGGGCAGGTGTGACGATGTTACTCCCTGAAACAATTACGATTGATGATGAAGTAGAACTTGCTCCCAATGTAATTATCGAACCACATTCCCATTTACGCGGTAATACCAAAGTTGGCTCAGGTTCAATCATTGGTCCTTCCAGTATGCTTTCTAATAGCACTATTGGCGAAAATAGTGCTATTCAATTTTCCGTAGTTGAGGATAGTCAAATTGCCGATAACTGTCGCATTGGTCCCTTTGCGCGGATTCGTGGCGAGTCAATCGTGGGCGAAAAATGCCGCATCGGTAACTTTGTGGAATTGAAAAATGCCAAAGTCGGCGATCGCACCAATGCGGCGCACTTGAGCTATCTCGGTGATGCGACGCTTGGTAAGCAAGTTAATATTGGTGCTGGCACAATTACTGCCAATTATGATGGATTCAAAAAGCATCAAACGATCATTGGCGATCGCAGTAAGACAGGTTCTAATTCTGTACTAGTTGCCCCTATTCAAATTGGTGAAAATGTGAATATCGCTGCGGGTTCAACATTAGTTGAGAATGTTGGTGATAATTCTTTGGTGATTGCTAGAGCAAAGCAAGTTGTGAAACCTGATTATTACAATCAAGAAGGTCGTAAGAAGTGATGCTAAAGAGCTAGTAAAAATTAAGGTAGTCCTAGTTTCCTTCAGTTTCAATCCCTAAGAGGGTTTTAGTGGCTTTGAATTATATGAAAGTAGTCTTGTCTGAGGAATTCTAAGTAGTTTCACGTGGCCGCATCGTACAGTTAAACCGTTCAATACAATTGGTATTACCAGACGCTTTCCCAACAGCCTTGTGAAGTTGTTGAGGGAATACAAGAGTGTCAACTCTCCAAAAATCTGTTTTTCAGAGATTATTTTTTGCTGTGGTGCTTCAACAAACTGGCGACCACAAGCTTTAAGCTATGGTCAGCTAATAGGGGATGGGTGCTGAAACGTCCATATTTATATTGACGAAAAAAGTCCAAATACGTCGATCACACTTTAACTGTCCAGTGCCCTCTGAGCATAGCAGCTAGGCAAGTTCACATTTTGGAAATCGAGATGACCGCGATCGCTGTCCCACAAAATTTTAATCGGCTGACCTACTTCTTGAGCTAACTTAAATACCCCACAACCCCTCTGAAACCTTCTCCCACACATATCTTGTATGTTCACGAATACTAAAATTCATTTGTTTATCCCCTAAAATTCATGTGTTTGGTTGTTTTAACCAAATTAATAAAGATTAGATATGCTCTTTAACAAAAAAGTGTCCGCATACTTTAATCGATAAGGCTCTTGTTTAATTGAAATTTACGTGTAATTATCTATTTATGGAGGTTAACGGACAAAATTTTATTAAAGAAATATGCCTAATAAATTTATGATTATTCTTAAATAAATTTAGTATAGCGAGGGTCTCTAAAATTTTATCCTTAAAGTATTTGGTTACAAATAATTACAAATAAGATGACAAGTAGATTGAAGTCGGCAGAAATCACTGGTTCTTGCGCTCAGGTTTGGAATGGGGTGATTATTCCTAGTAATGGAGTTATCTCTGTGAAGATTGATGGAAATAATTTGAGTGCCACGATTAAGAGTGGATTAGAAAAGAAGGATTCGCGGACGAGAATTCAGAATATCGATAGTGTTGAGATTCATACTGCGCCGATATATCTGTTGTTAGCGATCGGGATTGGTTTGTCTGTAATTGGTCTGATTGGATGGATTAGCACTTTCTCTAATGGAAATTCGCCAATGTTAGCTTTTGTCCTTTTACTGGCTGGGATTGCAGCTATAGTCTTGTCAATTTTGAATAAGCAAAGATATATGGCAATTTATAGCTTGCGCTATACGATTGTTCTATTTATGAAGGGTTCGCCAGAGTTGTATCAGCAATTTGCAGCGAGGGTTATGGCGGTGGCGGATAGTTTAAATCATGCTGAGATTTCTCAGTCATAGTTGTAGGGAGTGTGTAATGTTTGTCAAACAGCCTGAGCTAACTTATGCGGAATATCTTGACCATGAGTGCATCAGTTCGATTAAGCATGATTTTGTGAATAATCAGGTTTTTGAGATCGCGGGAACGGATGCAAATCATAATTTAATTGTCTGTAATCTGGTTGCGAATATTCATCAGCGTTTGCGTGGTAGAAATTTGTGCCTGTTTGCTTTGGATATGAAGCTAACGATCGCGGCGGCAAATAATGCGACTTATTATCCTGATGTGATGGTGGTGGGCGATCGCATTGATAATAATTATGTGATTCAGAATCCGTTTTTGGTGGTGGAGGTGATGTCACCTTTTACTGCCATATTGGATCGACGGGAAAAGCGTTTTAATTATCAGCGTTTGGAGTCTTTGCAGGAGTATGTTTTGCTGTCGCAGTCTGAGGTGAAGGTGGAAGTTTATCGCAGGGATGATGATGGTGGTTGGTTGGTGCAATGTTTGGGTGTCGGTGATAGTTTACATTTGCAGTCCCTTGATTTGGCGATCGCTCTTTCAGATGTTTATGAGGATGTGAGTTTATGACAGAATATAAAATAGTTCTCAAGCCTGTTTATTCTGAGACGGTGGAAACCCCAAAAGGGATCGAAATTCCTGATGGTTGGCGATTGGCTTGGCATCAGTTAGAAACTTTTAAAGCTTTGCAAGATCCAGATATTGATGTGGTGTTTAATACTGCCATGACTGGCGATGGTAAGAGCTTAGCGGCTTACTTAGGAGTCTTGCAGGGCAGTACAGAGGCGATCGCACTCTATCCAACTAATGAACTGGCTAGAGATCAAGAAAATCAAATTCATCAGTATGTGGAAGATTTTCAACCTCGAAATGAACCTCGAATAGCAAGATTAAATAGTGCTGAACTAGAGTTATATGCGGAGAATGAAAGTATTAAAAAGTCAGCAGCGATCGCTACGCATGGCAGTCAACGCGAAATCTTGATTACTAATCCTGATATCTTCCATTACTTACATCGTGGTGCTTATTTAATGCCGAAAGATAGTCCCGATAAGCTTTGGGGTAGAATTGATAAGGATTTTAATCTTTTCATTTTTGATGAGTTTCATATATTCAGCGCTCCCCAGATTGCGAGTGTTCTCAATACCATGCTGCTGATCCATCTCACTAATCGCCGCAAAAAGTTTTTATTTCTATCAGCAACCCCTGATCAGCAGTTACTTGAAAGACTAGACAAGGCAAAATTACGATATAAATTAATCGATCCCAAAGCTTCGGGGAAATATCAATTCCCTGATAATGAAGATCAATCGCAACAACTTGAGCAGGATAAATGGCGACTAGTAACGCGAGAAATTACTTTACATTTTGTACCGTTAGAATCGGTGAGTAAAGCATCTGAGACTTGGCTCAAAGATAATCTAGGTCTAATTTTGAACCATTTTTTAGAACATCGTGGGACAAAAGGCGCGATTATTCTCAATTCGATCGCTTCGGTGAAAAGGTTAACGCCTTTGTTTGCGGAAGCTTTTGCAAAGCATGGGTTAACGGTTGGCGAAAATACGGGTTTATCTAGCAAAACTGTGAAAGAGCGATCGCTTTCCTGTGATTTAGTTTTAGGAACTAGCACGATTGATGTGGGTGTGGACTTCAAGATTAATTTTTTAATTTTTGAGTCTGCGGATTCAGGTAGTTTTATTCAGCGTTTGGGCAGACTGGGACGACATCAGGGTCATGTGAATGCGGATGGGCAAGAAATCAAGTTTGCTCAGTTTGTTGCTTATACCCTTGCGCCTAATTATTTGATCGAGCGGTTATTCGAGAAAGCCGACTCGCCATTTGCTAACAATGGAATTTATGATCGCGCTTTTTTGAGTGTAAACATTTACACCACTTATCGCAAAATCAACGATTTTAAAAATTATTACAGTCGGTGGGGGGCTTTACAGTCCTTTGATTTGTATCGCAAGCTGGGGCATAAGACGATCACTCAACAATATGCCGTTAGTCGGGATCAATTTCGCACCGATTGTGAAGAGGTGTTTGGTGTGAGTTTGGGTAAGGTTGCGGGTAAGGTGAAAGCCTGTCAAACAGATTGGCAAGAGAAATTTAATAAAGACAAGGGTAATCCGATCGCTGAGGATGCTAGTAGTTTTCGTGGTTCGAGTCCGTTGCAATGTGGACTATATGACATGACGGAGCCTAATGAAAGTGATCGCTTCAAAACCTATGACCTAACAGGCATCCTTAGCAATTTAGAGATCGAACCAATGACTGAGGCGGCGTTTATGCGTCTGCTCAAGGAAACATCAGAGCGAACAGGTCAACCAATCCCTAAAAGTCGCTTTGAGTATTGTATGGGCTTTATGAAGTTGTTGAGTTACAGGGAGGAGCGCTCTAACTGGAAATTTGCGTATAACGGCGACCTTAAAGAGGTTGCTGATAGTTGGAAAGTGCAAGTCCTTTCAGGGATTGGGGTCTGGCAACCAGATAACCGATGGATTGACAAAGTTAATGAACGTTTGAAAAAACAAGCGATCATTGCTTATGTCCTCAATCGTCCAGTTTCTGAAATAAAAGCAAGGTTGCTATTGCCGATGCACTTTCAGATATATGGGATTTGTGACCAGCAAACTCTCCTCGATCCTGTGCCAAGTTATGCGATCGCCTTTGGGCAATCAGCTTTGTTACTAGACACGTTGGCTTACACCTTTAAAAACAAAAAAGGAGGTGAGATATGGATCGCTTAGTTTCAATCCCTAAAAGGGTTTCAGGTTTAAAAGCTCGTAAAGAGCTTACAGCAATAAGCACAGACGTATTCATTTCAATCCCTAAAAGGGGTTTAGAGGAGCTATTTTATAGCTTTGCTTATTGCTGTCATTATACACAGGTTGAATAAGTCAGCGCTAATAACTTAGTAAGGTTGAATAAGTCTGCAGCTTAATTGCTCAGTAAGTATTGACAACAGGTATCCAAAAGTATCTAATAATCGAGTCCCCAAAAAGATAGTCCATGAAAAAGCAAACAAACGTAGAAAAACTCAAAGCTGTTCTTCAAGATAAACATTGGCACTCTACTGATGAGATTGCATCTAGGGTAAGTCTTACAGGCTATAACCAAACAATTGACGAAGCTCGTAAGAAGCACAACTGCAATATTGAAAAACGCAAAGTTGGTCACAATAAATTTGAGTATCGCCTACTTCAAACAGCGTAACAAACTTGACAGCCAGTTAGGTATTAGTTTCAGCCTTCTGTAACTAATACCTAACTACACCAAGAGGAAGCTAGTTTAGATAAAACAGCTTGCAGCAATAAACACAGGCTTAAGCAATCTCGACCCCCAAAGATTTTTTAAATCTGCGGCGCAAGAGTTAACCAAGTATGTGGGGTATTCAAGCCCAAAGAAGCTCAAGTCAATAACTCTCCTAGATCCCTCTTGATAACCCAACACCACCTACTTACTGAGATTGCATAATTATGAAAGCTAACTACATTAATGATTTGTTTTACTACAAGGATGATAACGGGGTATCTTTACCCGCCGTTTCAACCATCCTTAAACATACCCAACCACCAGAATCAGTCGTGGCTCTAAACAATTGGAAGCGTAAACTAGGCGCGGAAGCGGATCGAGTTTCTTCAATCAAGCGTGACAGGGGGAAAGTTTTGCATCAAATGTTCAAGACCCATCTTGAAGGCAAATCAGTCCCTCCATGCAGCAATTTGGTTTTACCTTTTTGGCTAAGTCTGCAAACAGTCTTGCCCGACTTAACTGATGTTCAAATGATTGAAGAAGTTGTTCCTAATTATAAGGAAGGCTACGCAGGGAGAGTCGATCTAGTTGCTCGCTATCGGTCTACACCATGTGTTGTAGAACTCACTACTGCTGATGACCCAAAACTATCTGCTGCTAGTCTATATGACAAGCCTTTACAGGCTGTTGCCTATGCAGGTGCAATCAATCGTTTTTATGAAGATGAGCTTTATGGTCAAAGGATCGACAGTGCTTTAGTAATTGTTGCGCTACCCGACACTCCTGCTGAAGTTTTCTTGTTTCATAGAGATCATGTTGTTGATTATTGGCAACAATGGAAAGAACGACTGGAGTATTTCCTAAGCTTACCTATTGCCTGCTAGAAACTTACCAACCAGTTCTCTAGCTAAGAATTCAAAAATCCAGCTAGAGAACTATCTAAATTAACAGGGATATATTTATGAATAAGCCCAACCGATCGCTATCTGAATTAAAACAACTCGCACCAAATTTAGTTCGAGAGATTCCATATCTGATAATCCTTGCGCTGTTTGGTTCTAGAGCGCGAAATGATCATGACGAAACTATTAGCGATTATGATTTTGCTGTTCTCTACGATGAAACTTTGCAAGAGAGCTTAACTAAAGATAAACCCTATAGATTTATCGAAGCTTACTCTATTATTCCCAAAGTGCTGGGAATTAATAGCGACGATATTGATATCGTTGATCTTGGTAATTGTTCGGAAATCTTAGCTCATCGGATCGCTCGTGACGGAGTACTTTTATATGAGAAGAATAAAGGCTTATTTACTAGCTTTCAGAAGAAAGCACTAATGAGTGATATTCAGGTGCAGCAATCGCGACGAGCCAGAATCGACAATATTAAACTTTCGCTTAAACGCTGGAGTGTATAGTGGCTATTGATTCAGATAGAGTTATTAGCAAAATTGAAACCATTGTTTCTAACATAGATAAACTTAAACGGTTTCAATTTATCAGTCTAAAAGAGTATCTCAGCAATGAAGACTGGATGGACTTATCTCATTTGTATATGCAACTGATATATCAGGCAGCAATTGATGCAAACGAGCATATTTTGAAAGAAGAATTTCAATTAACAGCTAAGAATTATCAAGATAGCTTTATCAAAATGGGTGAGTGCAAAATACTTACTGCTGAACTAGTCGAAATAATTGCTGACTCAGCAAAGCTGCGAAACGTCCTAGTTCATCAATACGACAAAATTAATTACACAATTTTGTTCGGTGCAATTAGTAAAACCTTATCTGACTATCCAATTTATATTAAACAGATTACCAACTACATTGAAACTTTGGAGGTGTAAATATGAACTCAGATAAACACATGATCAAACACTTCAATTCTTCTAAAGATTTAGCCTTGCAAATTAGAGAAGAAATTCCATATTTAAAAATGCTTGTGCTATTTGGCTCTAGGGCGCGTGGCGATTATCGAGAAGATAGCGATTATGATTTTGCTGTTCTCTACGATGAGGATTTGCAAGAGAGTTTAACTAAAGATAAGCCCTATGGGTTTATCGAAGCTTATTCTGTTATTCCCAAAGTGCTGGGAATTAGTAGCGATCGCATTGACATTGTTAACCTTGGTCACTGCTCCGATGTAATTGCTCATTTTGTCGCCCAAGATGGGAAATTGCTCTATGAAAAAGAGATTGGTTGTTTTGAGCAGTTTAAGCAGCGAGCATTAATGAGCGATCGCCAATTGTATGAAATACAACAGCAAATAGCTAATCGAATTCGTACTTCATTGGCAAGGAGATAACTCTAATGGCAGTCAGCAAAATTCGAGTTATGAGCAAGTTAGATTTTATTGAAGAGAATCTAGAAGATTTAAAGGATTTTCAGGATATAAGTCTAGAAGAATATCTCTCAAATAGACATACACAGAAAATTGTCGAACGAACATTAGAGATAATTTTTCAAGCTGCTATTGATGCTAATAGACATGTTTTAAAAGAAGGATTTCAGATCGTAATTGGTGAATATCGCGAAGGCTTTACCGAAATGGGAAAGTTAAAAGTCTTATCGGAAGACCTAGCTAAAACCTTAGAAGATTCAGCAGGCATGAGAAATGTTTTGGCTCATTTATACGACAAACTTGACTCTAGAGTTGTCTATCGAGCTATCAAAATGACCTTGCACGACTATCCAATTTATCAAGAACAAATTCTTACCTATCTTGAAACACTAGAGGATAAAAATAATGGTTAAGCCTAAAAGTTTTAATAATCAGGATTCTCAACTATTGCTATTTGATAATCAGGTCGTTCTAGCATCCAATAACTTTCAAGATGAAGAAGATTATCCAGAAGTTGATTTAGATGACTTTGATGATGAGAGTTTTGATCAGAAAAGCGATCGCACTATTGAAACAAAGCAAGAACTGCTGACTTTAAAACTCATGCGTGAGGCGATCGCAGCTCAAAATCCTGACGATCCTGTCATGAAAGATTTTGCAGAATATGTATTGCCTAAGCTTTTGCCTGTCGTCGTTGGCGTGACGGCAAAAGGCGGCAAGTTTTTTGATGAACTCGATCGCCAAAATGAATCATTAGGGAAAGAAAAAGTAAGGCGTGATAATGCTGCTGATCAATCGTTGGGTACGCATTTATTAAATGGATTATTCCCTGCGAATTTGATTGAACAGAGATTAGAGAAACTCAATACAACTGTTCGCAGAAAAGTTAGAGAATTTGAACGCAGACTGGTAATCGCAGGATTTATTTTGCATGACTTTGAAAAGTTCAATTACGAGCTATTTCCTGATATGCCAGAGCAATATAAATCATCTAAGCGCGATCAAGATATTCGCAAACTCTCTTTAGATGAACATCGTGAAATTATTTCGATATTTGTTTGTGCTTTAGGGCTGGATCAATTTATTAGTAATGGATCTGAACAATGGAAAGAATATATTGATGATTTACTCTGTATCGCTTACAACGCCCAATGTCGATGGGATACAAACTGGAATTTCTCAGATTTTGGATTAAGTAATCTCAGGCTAGACGATCGCACATTACGCTGTCTTACCGATCTCACCTGTTTAGCTGATTCTTTGGCTTCAATCGTTAAACATCCTCAAGATGCTATCAAAACTAAGTTCAAGGAGCTAATGCACCAGCTTAGTGATGGACAGTTACGCTTTACCTATCACAGTATTTCTGAAAATCGCGGCGTACTTACCAACGTTGCAAATAACGCTTTAATGGATGCCCATGTTGCTCTCAATACCGAAGAGAATCAATACTATCAGCCGCTTTTATATTTACCGACAGGGGTAATCTATCTCACTTTGCGAGATGCGCCACCTGTCCAAGTCGCAGGATTAAGCGATCGCGTGGTTACGAAAATCAAAAAACTTTGTGCTGACCAATTGCGTGATCGGCAAGTTGGCTTTAGTCGTGGCAATGTGGGCATGAAGTTCGCAGACTATTACAATTTATTCTTTGATTTTGAAGAATTTTTACGATTTTCTGTTGATGTAGTAATTAATAAGATTAAAACTAGCAAAGCACCCGACAAAGCTAGTAATCTCGCTACATTTCAACGCAAAGGATTTCTATCGGAAGATCTGAAATTTGATTTTAAAGAAGATCCGCGTATCGATCATCTTGCTGAACTTGGTGCATTAGTCGTAAAACAGCTTTGGGAAGATTATTTGGTCAAAGTTAAAGACTTGCGAAAGCTTGACAAGAAATTGCCAGCACCTCGTGAATTGAATCTCACAATTGCCTCTCTTGAGTTGCTAGGATTGGCTGATTGGCGATCGCAAGTTGTCGAACTTCAGGAACTCAAAAATACTGGTGGTATTGCCTATGAGTGGTACTACATCGCTGCTAAGTATTTAGAATCTGAAGACGGATTAGGCTCATTAGATGTGCGTGACATTGGCTATAAGCTGGTTAATTATTTCATCGAACTGACTAAGCCAATTCGTGAGCAGTATCAATTACCTGACCCTTGGCAAGATTTAAAAGATTGGTGCGATCGCGTGGTGATGTTACCTAGTCAAGAGATTGAAGCTAATACTGACCAAGTTGATATCTTCCTAAAAGAGCTAGATTTTTACAATGCAGCCAAAAAATCAGGACGAGGTAAACAAGCGATCTGCTCGATTTCCCATTCACCTTATACGGTGACAGAACAACAAGAACCATCAGTACTCTTTACGCCGCAAGTCTATACAAATAAACAAATGCTGGGAGGCTCCAATGCGAAGCGCAATATTTCTAGTATTGCGGGGATCGAGATTATGTTGCGGCAAATCTTGATGAATCAAACGCAAGCAGTCGGTAAGTCCTTTGAAGATGGGAAATATCGCTATCTCTATTTCTATCCAACTTATTACTTCACACCTGAAACCAATAAGTTCTTGCAAAAGGCTTATATGAATATTGCCCAAACCCGTTTTGATACCAGCATTCGCAATCATTTTGTATCTAAAGATTTGCAAGCTGATTTTAGTTCCGCAAATTATCAAAGTGCTGATGCTTTTTTACTTGATGAAGTGATGAGTGACCGCAAAGATCACACCTTCAAAATGAAATATCCCGAAGATCAGCCCATGACCTTCTATTTCATGGCTATGCCACCGAGTCGAGATGCTACCGACACAGAATCATGGGTAATGCCAAGTTGGTTAGCCTTGGCTTTTCCGATGATTCTTGATGTCAAAACAGTTGTTTCCGAATCCCCTGTACCACCGTTTATCGATGGTACAGAGTTTGAAGAAACCGTGTTTCTCGATAGCGCTCCACATGCCTTTCGAGTTCTCACTGGCGGCGATCGCTTCCGTTTAGATTATATTCTTGATGGTTGGCGAGATCCCACTGGTGGAGAGCATCCTGCGCCACTGAATAAGCTCACAGCGTCTTATGCCATTCATCTTGATGTTAATGCTAAACAAAGTAAAGGAGGTTACGATGCAAATTGGGGGCGATTAACGGAACTGGCGAAAGACTTTGAAACTAGTCCGTTATATGTATTTGCGTATCTCAATAAATGGGTTCGCAATGCCAAAGTTGATGCTCCTAGCATCGCTAAAATTCAACTGTATACCTATGACTTCTATCCCTGTTTTGATGCTTACGCAAAACATCAACCAAATTCGACAAATTCCATTAAACTAGAAATACAGGAGCAGTCCCCCTTGAATCATCCTCAAAAACTAACAGAACTCTATCGCCAGTTCTATCGGGCAAACAAGTCTTATAATCCCAAGGCTAATGCAGTCCTCAAACCAATTGATGTCGCTTCTAGCACAATCCTTAAAGCTGATCCTAGCTTCCAAGGTGAAGCTTTAGTTCATGTTGTCGCCGCCGAAGTTTGCAAATTGATTGATCGCGTTCATGCTTCTACTGCTGAAGGTCGTTGGATTCTCAAAGATCGCGAAGAAGAGCGCCAGAAAATTTTAGAATTTGCCAATTACTTCGTTAAAGATGTATTTGTGGAGACTTTTAAAGGCGATCGCGCCCGTCTAGCTGGTCGGCAAATCAATCTGATTCGTGATACCTGCGAGTTTCTTTATCGCCTTGCACAGGATCAAGAAAATCAAGAACGCAAAGCCAAAGGTGAAGCGATCGAAGAACCTGAAAATGACGATCAAGACTAGCTCTCTTTAACTACTCATTACCAATTAACCATCACTTTAGGAAATTTAATCATGACATTGCTCAAATCCATCGAATCCAAATTTTTCCATCCTGAAATCCCTTACAAGCCAATGGGGAAATATGTTCACTTCCTGACTGTGCGTGTGACTGAATCCTATCCACTGTTCCAAACTGATGGAGAATTGAACAAGGCTAGAGTTAGTGCTGGGCTTAAAAATGAAAACAGGACTCCTATCAGTCGCCTTGCAATGTTTAAGCGCAAGCAATCCACCCCT
The DNA here is from genome assembly GCA_020404105.1 of Pseudanabaena sp. M53BS1SP1A06MG. Taxonomy (GTDB): domain Bacteria; phylum Cyanobacteriota; class Cyanobacteriia; order Pseudanabaenales; family Pseudanabaenaceae; genus Pseudanabaena; species Pseudanabaena mucicola_A. The sequence goes on from JADBWH010000100.1 coordinate 51,013, forward strand.
GAACGTTTAGTCGGTCGTGAATTGTTACGCAACTACGGTTTCATGACTGCCGAAGAGTGCGAATACAATGTCAAATTTGCGATGAACAATCCTGATTGCATCATCTATGGATTTGCGATCGGTGATTCTGGTTCAGAAAAATCTAAAGTTGTTGTTGACACAGCTTTCTCGATTACACCCTTTGATGAGTCTCACGAAACCTTTACGCTGAATGCTCCATACGAAAACGGCACAATGGCTTCAAAAGGAGAAGTTGGCTCTGAAGTTGGCAAAATCACCAGTCGGATTAACCAACAGGATCACATTCGTCCACAGGTCTTTTTCCCTAGCATTGTCACCTTGAAAGATCCCACCGAAGCAGGATTTCTCTATGTATTCAATAACATTTTGCGAACTCGCCATTATGGGGCGCAAACTACAAGGACGGGGCGCGTGCGTAACGAGTTGATTGGTGTCGTGTTTGCTGATGGTGAAATTACCAGCAATCTGCAATGGACACAGGCGATTTACGATCGCATTCCCTCTGACATTCTGCAATCAATTGACCCATTGAGTGAGGATTTGGTTTTGGAAAATGCTAAAGAGGCGATCGCCGAATTGTTAGCTGATGAATTTACCGTGCATCACGATTTTATTGGTACAAACTTTGATGCTTTATTGAATGAGGTCAAAGCGCTGACTACCAGCGAAGAAGGGATCAAAGCAATTTTGCAAAAAGCTGATGATGAGGCAAAAGCCTATGCCGCAGTGCATATCGCTAAGCCCAAAAAGGCTGATGAAAAGGAAAAGAAACCTGCTAAGGCAAAGTAACCATGACACATATCTATCGTTGTGAATTGGAGTTACACGATTCGCTCTATTTTGCTACCCGTGAGATCGGACGCTTGTATGAAACCGAAGCGATCGTTCATAACTACGCCCTTTGCTATGCCTTGGGGCTAGTTGATAGCGATCGCTATGGTACGCAAGTATCTGAGGAACATGAATATCGCTACTTTTGCCGCGAACAGGTTCCCATGTACGAAGAGCATTTGAGCAAACTCAACGAAGTGGGAATCTATGTCACCCCTGCGCGATCGCTACAGCACACATCTGTATTGCATACATGGAAATATGCCAATAACAACTATCACGTTGAGATGGAGAAAACGAAAACAAATATTCCTAGCTTTGGTAGAGCTAAGGAAATCGCGCCCGAAAGTGCTTTTGAATTTTTCATCTTGTCTCAAAATCCTTTGCCTAAACTTTCTAAATGGGTTCGTTTGGGTAAATGGATGAGTAAGGCAGAGTTGACGGTCAAGGAGCTAGATAAAGTTAAACAGGGAAATGGAGATTTTATATTTCCATTTCCTCTTAATCCTCTTGATGTGATGTTTACTCACCAAGTCTTGAGCTATGACACCGTAAATATGCCTCCCGTTAGTCTGATTCGCAATGTCAGTATAAACGGTCATTTTTATGAGGTTGACGGCTTTAAAATCCCTGCTCGTATGGAATATCGCTTTAAGGTATAGGTTATGACTATTCAAGAACTATGCGATGTTGAAGTCCAAGACCTCGTAAAAGAATTTGGCTATAGCTTTGAGCGTAAATGGTTGAACCTTCCACAATATACAGGTGAACTTGATCGTAGTCCACAAACCCAAGAGCGCATCGAAGAAATCTTACCCTATGTCAGCCTTACCAGCGATCGCGCAAAACGAGAAATCCTAGTTTCTCCCATCATCAGAGACTTAATTCACTACACCAAAGCCAAAGTAAGAATTGAGTACCCAATCCAAGTCACAGAAAAATCACAGCAAATTCTAGACTATTTCATCAAATCCAATCAATGCACCGTTATTACCTTTGCCAAAGGAGCAGATACTGATTTTGGTATGACAGAACTAATCGCCTCACTCATAGCACTCGATCGCTGGCTAGAAGATCCACCGCAAACAAACATCATCGGAGCCGTCACAACTGGCAGAACTTGGGAATTTGCCAGACTAAACCGTCAATCTAAACACATTGAACAAGGTTTAGAAATGTATGATTTTTTCAAAAATTTTGATGCCTTGATGCGAATTTTAGTACAGGTAGTAACAGGTATAAAACAAGATGAGAAATTGGGAAGCCACTAAACAACTCTATTTAAGAGATGGATTGCCGATTCGATTGGGAAACCTAGCTTCAAATCTGGCAAAGATTAAAAACTTGTCTCAAAGAGCAACTGCCTCAAATGTAGCTGTTAGCCTAGTCGAAGAAAGTAAAATATTCATCGAATGGACAGCTAGCGATGCTGACATCGACACGGCTGGCGAACTCGTGGAATTACAGATTCAGCTTGCACTGTGGCAATTGCGCTGGACAAAAATCTGGGCAGATCCAGCGCAACGTATGGAAGTTGCTGCACAAGCACAGATCTGGTCAGATCGGATTTTAGAGAGATCGGGGCTTTTAGATTAGAAGCGATTAGCTTTTAGCTGTAAAGACAGAATGTAGTTTTCGAGGATATTGCAATGCTTGCTAGACAACCTGATCTCACCTACTCAGAATATCTCGCCTATGAACAAGATAGCCCCACTAAGCATGAATTTGTCAATGGACAAGTTTTTGCAATGGCTGAGGAAGATGAAAATCATAATTTGATTGTTGGCAATCTAGTTGGTTGTATCCATCCACATTTGCGCGGTACTGGCTGTCGGTTATTAGCTCTAGCGATGAAACTCACGATCGCATCTGCAAATAACGCGACTTATTATCCTGACGTGATGGTAGTTTGCGATCGCACCGATAGTGATCCCTATGTCAAACAGAAACCTTCTCTGATTATCGAAGTTCTATCACCTTCTACAGCCATGCTTGATCGCCGAGAAAAGCTGTTCAACTATCAGAAATTGGAATCTTTGCAAGAATATGTGATGGTTTCTCAAACTGAAATCAAAGTAGAGCTTTATCGCCGCGATCCTGAAGGTTGGTTAGTGCAATCCTTGAGCATAGGTGAAAGCCTACAATTGCAATCGATTGATTTAGCGATCGCCCTTGCTGATATTTATGAGGATATCGAAGTATGAAAAAATGAATGCCATTAATTCAAATTAATTGAGCGATCGCAACTGCTCCATTAAGACCCAAAGCCCTTTTTGCTTTTCTTGGACTTGATTGGTTTGAGTGTTCTACCACTATTAGCGATCGCCAATCTCATACTTCGTATTTTCTGATATTCCCTGATTTTTGCCGCCAGAGGATGACTCGTCTCAATTCTAAGATGGGTAAGAGACATGACCAATGCTTTAGATTTTTGATCGTCTTGATCAGAGCTTGAGACTTCAGCATCTTTAGCACTTATGCTACAAAGTATACCCGCCATATCACCAGCATAGAACATTGTATCCATCTCATAGACTGTATCTGGTTCAGCAAGATATACACTTTGTTCTTTGAGTGCCTGAAACCCTATTTCATTGATCCGAACATTAATAGGAAGGCTAGACTTCATATCTAGAAATAGTTGACGCGCAAAAACTGGATCATCAATGGTTGCGGTAGCAAACATTCTCTCTGTTATTTCATCAATATTTTCATTCATATATGCCTCATAGTTTAGTTGTTAACTTTATGCCCAAAACACCAATTTATCCTGAATACCTAACAGGACGGCATATTCACGCACTTTTTTTAACTTTAGTTAGCTCCGTTGACAAAGAATTAGGCGATCGCTTGCATGGTGAAAAAGTGAATAAAGGGTTTGGGTTGAGTCCGATTGTGGTGATGGGTAATGGGGCATCGGTCATTGGTAATGGGTTATTGGTAATGGGTAAGCCAAAGCCAAAAAGAAGATCCCAATCCCCAATTACCAATCCCCAATTACCAATCCCTAATTACCAATCCCTAATCCCCCCTTCAACCCTTTGCTGGTGGCGTATCTCCCTCTTAGATGAAGTTCTCTTTGGCAAACTCACAGGACTTTGGCTCAATCTCAACCCCGATCGCGCCTTTCATCTCGGTTCCGCCGACCTCTATATCACCAGTATTCTCGGTACACCTCAATCGAGTCAACCTTGGTCAAACTTCGCCACCTATCAACAAATCTATGATCGCGCCTCCGAAACCGAAAGAAACATCACCTTTCACCTCGCCACCCCCACTGCCTTCCGTCAAGGAAAATTTGATTCACCCTTACCCACTCGCGACAATGTGTTTAAAAGCCTATGCGATCGCTGGAACACCTATAGCGAAATCCCAATCACTTCCGAAATCATCGAATATATATATCCCAGCCGTTTTGATATCAAAACGGAAGTAGTCAAGAACTATGACACCCATAGTTTTATCGGCTGTGTCGGTGAAATTGGCTATCGAATTCTCGGTGATGCGTCGCCAGAGATAATCAAACAAATTAACGCTCTAGCAGATTTTGCAATGTTCGCAGGAATTGGGAGGAAGACAACGATGGGGATGGGGATGAGTAGGAGGGTGATGGGTAATGGGTGATTGGTGATTGGTATGGGTAGACCTGATTTTGAGGATTTGGAGATTTATCGGTTGGCGGAGAGTTTGGCTAATGAGGTATGGGATATGGTGAGTTTGTGGGATCAGTTTGCTAAAGATACTGTGGGCAAACAAATTGTGCGATCGGCAGATAGTGTCTGCGCGAATATTGCCGAAGGGAGAGGACGAGGAAGTTTAAAAGATAATCAAAGATTTATCAGAATTGCAAGAGGTTCCCTCTACGAAACAACCAGTTGGCTCAGACTCGCCTATCGCCGCAAATTACCAATCCCCAATCCCCATTATGGAACCAATTGCAATCGCCTCTCTCAATCAATATGCCTACTGCCATCATCGTTGCTGGCGAATGTTTTGTGCAGGAGAATTCGTCGAGAATCATTACACCATTGAAGGAACTGATCTCCATCAACGGGTGCATACAGTAGGCGAAAATCAACGGGAGGAGACTTGGCAAATCAGGGCGATCTGGCTGAAGTCGGAACAATATGGCTTGATTGGCAAATCGGATTTGATTGAAGAAGTTGATGGTAATCTCTATCCTGTGGAATATAAGCGCGGAGAAAAAGGAGAATGGGATAACGATGTGATGCAGGTTGTAGCACAGGCTCTCTGTTTAGAAGAGATGACAGGAAAATCAGTTGCTAAGGGCTATGTCTACTATGCTCAAACGCACCAAAGACAAGAGATTGAGATTACTGCTGAGTTACGAAAAGAGGCGATCGCCGCCATTTCAGAAATCTCGCAAATGATGGAAACTGGCAAGATGCCTCCTGCTATCTATGGCAATCGTTGCAAAGGTTGTAGCTTGTTTAAGCAATGCGTACCACAAGCAATGGAGAAAGTTATGAAATATCGAGAAGGCTGATTGGTAATGGGTGATTGGTGATTGGTGATGGGTAATTGAACAATCGCCAATCACTGACTAAATTCATGCAATCGCTTATCTCCCTGAACCTACTTTAACTAAGAAAACAAAATCAACCAATCCCCAATTACCAATCCCCAATTACCAATTACCAATTACCAATTACCAATTACCAATTACCAATTACCAATTACCAATTACCACTTACCAATTACCAATTACCAATTACCAATTACCAATTACCAAAAAACTATGGGAACTCTCTACATAACTCACG
>JADBWH010000101.1 GCA_020404105.1 Pseudanabaena sp. M53BS1SP1A06MG
ACATCATCTTCCTTTTGATAACAATCAGGCGGAACGTGATTTACGTATCTGATGTTACGTCGAACAAATATCACCCTCACCCCCCTGCCCCCTCTCCCATCAAGGGAGAGGGGGAGCTAGACTAATTTCTTGTTCCCCTCTCCCATTAAGGGAGAGGGGCTAGGGGTGAGGGTCTTAGAAACTTCCACGAAACATCAGTTAAGCATTTATACTCAGTGCCTAATTGAGATGCTCCCATCATTGCCTAGGCATAATTGCAGCAGTCCATTAGCTCGAACTTCAGAAAACGTGACGATTAAGCAAATTCAGGTCTGCCCTGTGACATAAAATGCTTTTGCGAACTCATCTCAGGCTCACCATCTTTAGGAACTCTCTGCACATATGTACCATCGGCGTGAAGATCCCATGTTTGGCGATTATCCGCTAAGACAATTTCCAGTATCTGCTTTAATTCCTGAACTAGGGATGGCTCCTCCACAGGAGTTATAACTTCTACTCGTGCATCCAAATTGCGTGGCATCCAATCAGCACTACCGATATATACTTCTTCACTACCACCATTACTGAAATAGAAAATGCGAGAATGTTCGAGAAAGCGACCAATTACACTAATCACCCTGATGCGATCGCTTAATCCCTTCACCCTAGGACGCAAGCAGCATATACCCCGAATAATTAAGTCAACATTTACGCCAACCTGTGAAGCTTCATACAATGTAGAGATAATTTCGGGATCAACCAGTGAATTCATCTTAGCAATTATGTACGAAGGATATCCCTGCTTTTGATGTTCAATTTCCCGATGAATCAATTGCAGAAACCTATCGCGCATATTCACTGGTGCAACTAAAAGCTTGCGATATTCGCGCTGACGGGAATAGCCAGTGAGATAGTTAAACAAATCGGTTAAATCTGCCCCTAAGTCATCACGGCAACTAAATATACCGAGATCGCTGTAAAACCTAGCAGTTTTTGGATTGTAATTACCAGTACCGATATGCACATAGCGCACAAGATGATCACCTTCCTGACGTACAACCAGAGCTGTTTTCGTATGGGTCTTAAGATTCTTTAATCCATAAACAACATGCACACCTGCATTTTCCAGTTTCCTTGCCCAGAGGATATTATTCGCCTCATCAAACCTTGCCTTGAGTTCTACCAGCACGGCGACCTGTTTACCATTCTCTGCCGCCCGAATCAGCGCATGAACAATTGGCGAATCCCCTGAAGTGCGATACAGCGTCTGCTTAATCGCTAATACCTTATGATCATTCGCCGACTCTTCGATAAATCGCTGTACTGTCGTCGTAAAAGACTGATAGGGATGATGAACTAAAAAATCTCCTTCTCGAATAATATCAAAGATGTTTCTTTCATTAGACGAATCTTTGAGCCGTGGATGAGTTACCGATTTCCAAGGTTGATCTTGATGCTCAGGCAGAGGCAAAAAAGCGAGTGTCATTAAATCTCCCAAACCAATTAGCCCTGGGATATTGTAGACATCTGCTTCCGTAATTCCTAATTGCTCAATCAATTTTTGGCGAATGGCAGAGGGAACATCATTAGCAATTTCCATCCTTACTACTGAGCCAAATTTCTGTTTGCGTAATTCCTCTTGCAATGCTGAGATCAAGTCATCAGCTTCTTCCTCTTCGATGTCTAGCTCCGCATCGCGAGTAATCCGAAATGGATAATAACTAAGAATCTCCATACCTGGAAATAATGCGTCAAGATTGTGAGCAATGACTTGTTCTAGCGGTACAAATGTATGATCTTTAGTCTCAGGAATTCTTACAAAACGGGGTAATACACTGGGTACTTTGACCCGCGCAAAATTTTCTTCACCTGTCTCGCGATCGCTTACCAATACAACTAAATTCAAGCTGAGATTGGAGATATAAGGAAATGGATGAGCTGGATCAACTGCCAAAGGAGTAAGTACAGGAAAAAGTTTTTCACGAAAATAAGTTTTTAAATAATGCTGATGCTTCTTATCGATTTTTTTATAATCCAGTAGCCTGACCCCCTGCTTATGAAGTTCTGGACGCAATGTATTCTCAAAAAAATCATGCTGCATTGTTACTAACGGCACAAGCGCATCCCGAATTGCCAATAACTGCTTATCGGGCTTCAGTCCATCATCGGTGATGATATCAAGTTGCTCGGCGAACCTTTTCTTGACCCCTGCTACTCTCACCATAAAGAATTCATCAAGGTTTGTGCTAAAAATGGCACAAAATTTAGCTCGCTCAAGTAATGGAGTCCGCGCATCAATCCCTTCATGTAAAACTCTTTTGTTAAAGGCAATCCAACTTAATTCACGGTTAAAAAAATATCGTGAACGGTCAATCATCTTGTCTACTTTTTTATGAACTGGATTAATTGGTTGTTCTAGTTCTAATAAACTGTTATCAGATTTGCCATCAATCTCTGGATTAGCTAAGAATACATCTCCTTCATTAACAGATACTTCTTCAACGGTCTCTCCATTTTTCTTGCTCAAATCCTTAGTTAAATCTTTTTTAGTTCTAGTCATAGCTATTAAACCAGTAAAAGTTTATTTCCTAGTAACTAGATTACATACATATCGACAATTTCAGTGTGAGTTGAGATACTTACTAAATTCAGTCTAACTCTATTCCAGTAAGATTATTTTCCAGTACATGCAATGTAATTGTGTTGCAGGCGCGAATCGCCCGCAACACAATTACTAAAAAAGTACTTTGAAGCACTATCTGAAGGTCAGGGTTTGCTGAACAAACCCTGACCTTTTTATTTCTCGAAAGTGTTACTACGCTTTTATGAATCCCAAACTAAACTTGGTAAAGATTTTTAGTTCTAGGAGAGTAGAGCTTCAATGTCTTTACGCAATCCAGCATCTTCAGGCGCAATACTAGAAGGATAGTACTTCACGACTTTACCTTCTTTATCGACAAGAAACTTATTAAAGTTCCACTGTACTTGACTACCTGTAGTTTCGGTAAGGTATTTATACGCATCAGTAATGTCAGCACCTTTCACCTTTACTTTGCTAAATAGATCAAAAGTGACATCATAGGTGAGGGAACAGAAGCTCTTGATTTCTGTTTCAGTGCCAGGCTCCTGTGCGCCAAAGTCGTTGCTAGGAAAGCCCAAAATCTCAAAGCCTTTATCTTTGTATTCACGATAAAGAGCTTCAAGTCCCTTGTATTGTTTTGTGTAGCCACATTTAGAAGCAACATTGACAACTAAAGCAACTTTGCCTTTATACTGCGCGAGATCAACTAGTTGACCATCGATGTTAGTAATCTTGAAATCGTAAAGTGTTGACATATATTGAGGTTTTTAGGTTGGTTTTGAGAATGTGGTCTGAGAGTTTTTATCCCTCAGGGATAAAAACTCTCAGACCGATTGAGGATTGCTATAGTTGAGAAGATCTATTTAGCATTTTGCAGCGACTTGAATGGCAAGTGTAATTATCCTGATTGGTGTACCTGCGAGTGGCAAATCTAGCCTTGCTGAGCAGATGTTGCGGACTACTAATCAGAATTCTGGGCAAGCCAGTAGTAGCCTCACGTATGGTCAAACACAACTGATCAGTCCCGATCGCATTCGTGCTTCACTCTATGGATCAGCCGATATGCAAGGAGATTGGTCAGAAATTTGGGCACAGGTACAACAAGAATTTGCAAATGCTGCCAAATCGCAACAATCTGTAATATATGATGCCACAAACTATAAGCGCGAATATCGCAAAAATATTATTTCCCTAGCCAAAGACTATGGATTTAGACCAATTACGGGCGTTTGGTTAAATGTGCCGCTTTGGATTTGTTTGTCACGCAACGATCATCGCGATCGCCAAGTCCCTGACGATATTATTATTGAAATGCACCGCATGCTCTCCTATAGCCCGCCCAGTCTGAGTGAAGGCTTTGACCGCATCCTTTTTCATGATGAAAAGTCCGATAATGAGTGGATTGATTAAAATAATTTGTGTTTGTCTATTTCTCGTTTTGTGCTAGCTTAAATAGACGCAATCTCTAAGGGGTATAACAGTTTAAAATGGCTAAGCGCCGCAACCAGAAAAAAGAAAAAGCTCTTCGCAACCAAGCGTATGCGCGTAAGTTTCGCAAGCGCACCCCTCTGGGTCGCTTTGGACGCAGAAGACCAATGGGTAACTACAACGATCCTGAAGACTCTGAAGCCAATGGTGCTGCTGATACTGGCGCTGCTGATACTGGCGCTGCTGATACTGGCGCTGCAATTGGCAAGTTCTAACTTGAATTCTGGTGATCAATTCCCAGTATTCTCCAGATCATGAATATCAGTTTTGCCATTGCGTTACATACAACTTCAACAAAATTGGAGCTTGCGATCGCTGAAATCAACCAAAATTCAGGTCGTCATTCTCAAATTTATACCATCTATAAACAGCAGTCATGGGAACTAGGCAGAGAGCTATCTGTGCAGTTTCATGACTGCTTGAATATGTTCGTAGGTGATCTTTCTTGGACTGATTTCACTTTTTTGGCGATCGCCACAGGGATTGGCAGTTTTACAGGCACAAGAATTGGCGTAGTGGTAGCAAGGACATTGGGTGAACAGCTTAATATTCCTGTATATGGAATTGACTGCGAGACGATTATCACCAAATCGCAACAATCCTCCCCGCCAAGACCCTTGAGCGAAAGCTTACTAGCGATCGCCTATGAGCAATGGCAAGCTGGTATTTATCCAACTTGGCAATATGTATTGCCACTCTATGAATCCTAACAGAAGGTGCATTTAGAGCGCCTTCTGTTTTTTTAGTAAGTTAGTACACTTACGTTTTGGTGTTTCAAAGTGCTAGAATTGCCATACTGAAAGTACATACAAGGTTGAATTTTCTCAACTAGCGATCATTCGTTAGAGTATCTGAATCACCTTTTATTACCTAGGCAAGTACATCTAGGACGGTAGTTATTCCAGCTTGACCTATGCTTCAAGACGCGATCGCCATTCGTCATTATCAAAAGATTACAGACTCACTCGTAGAAATGTCAGAACGAGGCTATCGTTCGACAGACGAAATGAGACTTTTTTTAGACGGTTACTTATCGGCTCTGCGCGTTACTAATGCGATAGAAGTGCATAATATACATCGTCTCGAAGAAGAGGTAATCCGATTTTTGTATGATGCTTCTAACTTTGAATCTCCTTATGAGTTTGAGATGGAGGTTGAACGGGGTGAAAGGTAAACGCTATGGCGAATGCCTTCAGTCAGAGGGGTTTGAAAACGATCTTGCTTAACCACTTGTAGTCCCTGCTTCTCACAAAATAAGTCAATTTGCTTACTTTCTTCTGGTAGCCATTGACCACGGTAGAGAATGGCTACACCACTTCCTTTGAGAAATGGCAGGCAGTAGCTAGCGCAAATATCTGGCTTGCCTACGGCTCGAACAACTGCTAAATCATATTTTTTTTTGTAACTAGAGGTTTGATTAAGCTCTTCGACGCGACCTACCTGCGCGATCGCGTTCTGTAAGTGCAAATCATTGATCGTTTGATTCACAAAGGCAACTTTTTTTTGTTTGCTATCGACTAACGTGACTTGCCATGAAGGTTTGGCAATCGCGATCGGCAGTCCAGGAAAGCCTGCGCCTGTTCCAATATCAATCAATTTAATATTTTCGCAATTCCAGAAAGCGAACACACCTCGTAATGAGTCCCACAAATGCTTTTCCCAGAAATCATCAGGGGCTGTAATTCTTGTCAGGTTTTGCTTACTATTCTCATCTAATACCAATTTATACAGTTTTTCAAATTGTGCGAGTTGTTCTGAGTTTGGTAACCAGTTGAGGGTGGATTGCCATTGTGTAAATAAGTGGGAAAAGTGGGGCATAGGGAACATCAAATAATAATGGCGCATAGCGCAATCTTTACTCTACTAGCGATTCTGATGAATTTAGAAGAAATATACCTTAAGGTCGTATTTCCCCTAAATCCATGTTGAAGAATTTTGGCATTAGGGGATAAGATTAAGGAAAATTAAGATTCATGTACCATTGCTAAGCAGTTTATGATTACATAGCCCTGTAAAGGGATAACACTCATTGCCGCATTGCTGTTGATATAACAAAAAAACATAAAAAAGTATTACAAGGTAAAATTTAATGGCTGAACAAACTCAAACTCGTACCGCTTTTACTAAAGATGAACGAGGCATTTTAAATAACTGGGCGATCGAACCCAAAATGTATGTTGATGAACAAAGTGACAAGCGCTTTGGGCTGACGGAATATGCAGAACTGATTAACGGGCGCTTGGCGATGCTAGGCATTACCGCTATTTTCATCTTTGAGTTTGTAACTGGTAAAGGCTTCTTGCAAATTATTGGTTTCTAACCTTGATATGCAGAGAAATCCTTGAAAACATCGCAAAGCGATGCTTTCAAGGATTTCTCTGGGTTTCAAGTCAGCGCAAAGCGCTTTAAAGTAGTTTTATGTCAACATCCCCAGAACCAATTCAATTTTTAACCTTAGCGGAAGCCCATGCGATTGATGGCGCTATGCTATCGACGATGGAGAAATTTATGACCCGTATCACCATCTCTTCGATGCGGATCATTACCAAAATTGCTCAAGAACTTAGTATTCATGCAGAGTCACTTTCGGCCCAGCAAATTGTGCAATGGATAGAGCTTGATTCCCAGATTCGTAAAGAGCAAGGTGAGGATGCTGCTTTTCTGAAATGGACTTCGCCCCATCCTGATTTAGATTTTGAAGATACTAGACAGGATGAAGTAACGTCTGCCAATCTTTCCAGTCATGAGAAGTTTTTAACCCGAATGGCAATTTCGGCGATGCAAGCATTAGTAGCGATCGCGAAAGATTACAACATTCATCTTGAAGATCTGACTGCCGATCAAGTAATTGCTTGGGTAGAGCGTGACGCTAAGGTTAAGCGTGAGCAAGGTATCGAGGCAGGATTTCTATCTTGGTAGATGGAGTGATTTACATAAATTCTATCTCATCCCACCTACAAAATAGGCGAGCATTCGGCTTGATTATTGTTTGCTAAAATCAACATAACTAAGCTGTGAGCAGATATATCATGCAAGCAACTGTAACTGAACAAGAACAAGAGCCTCAAATGCATCTTTGGTCGATCACGGACTATCACCAAATGATCGAGGTGGGAGTTTTGGATGAGGATGATCGCGTAGAACTGTTGGAAGGAAAAATTGTTTGTATGAGTCCACAGAGACCATTTCATGCGGCAAGTGTCCAACGTAGTGGTAGATTACTGTTTAAATTGCTAGGAGATCGCGCTGAAATTCGTATCCAGTTACCTGTGACATTAGGTAATGATTCTGAGCCAGAACCAGATATTGCTGTTGTTAGGCTTGATGAGAATGAATATTCCTTTAGACATCCTGAAGCCTTTGATATTTATCTATTGATAGAAGTTGCTGATTGGACTGCCTCAAAGGATCGCAACCAAAAAACTCGTATTTATGGCAAAAATCAAGTTTTAGAATATTGGATTCTTGATTTACAAAAGCGACAAGTTTATATTTTCCGTCAACCAGAGGATGGAAGCTATCGTGAAGAATTGATTTTGAACAGCAATGATATTGCCACTATGCAAGCTTTTCCTGATGTTGCGATCGCTTTAGAGGGTTTGTTTGCAATCGCTCCAAACTAAATTGGCATTCACTCAGTATTAGCATGGATTAGCAGCGTAACGCTTTAATAACAAACATCAAAAACGTGCGCTACATTAACGCAGATAACGAAGCAGAGCATTTTGAGGGCAAAATCTCCGCTAAAAACAGATAACTACTTTAAAAGGGCATGTCAATTTCTGTCTAACGATACGCTTGAACAGCTAGCTGCCAATAGTCTTAGCAATGTAATTTCTCACATCCGCTCCGAGCGAGTTGTTAGGCAGTTGGACAGCTAGTCAACTGAAGGTAGTCATGCAACACAATTACATTGCATGACTACTGACAACTCTAGTGGGCGTATGGTCTAGGTATAACACACAGTTGTAAAGCAGAAAAGTTCTTGCATATAGTTTAACATTAAACTAATATAGTTTAATGTTAAACTATATTAGTAGCCAAGTTCACAATAACCCACCTCATTCGCTGTGCTGATTGTCATGCTGTCCGGCACGTATCTCGTGCTTGCAAAGCGCACCGATATGTGCCGATAGTCTCTGGCGCTGCGGCTCACTGTCCTCAGATCTGCGATCTCCATTGCCGACATCGGGGATAACTTGGTCATGCTGACAATGCTCAGCGTGCCGAATTGGATGCGGTCGGGCTATGCACATGAGCAGTCACTCAGACACGTAATCAAACCGAAAAGGAGCAGATAATGGAACGGAGAAAATTCATTCGCTTAGTGGGCGGCGGCATCATTCTGGCTGCTGGAACGACTGTGCTTGCACGCTTTATCACCGCCTTCGACGTGCCGCCATCGGCGACCGCCGCATGGAACAGACCGAGTTCGGACAGTGATATACGCTACTGGGCGCTGTCCTACGCGATCCTTGCCCCTAACCCGCACAACCTTCAGCCGTGGCTAGTTGACTTGCGAGTGCCCGGCATAATCACACTTCTCTTAGACGAGCAAAGGCTGTTGCCAGCCACCGACCCGTATGGTCGACAGATATTGATGGGTGCGGGTGCTTTCATCGAATTGCTAACGATGGCAGCCGCAGAGCGTGGTCATCGCGTCGAGCTTGCACTATTCCCCGAAGGCGAACCCAGTGAAAAGCTGGATGCAAAACCGTTCGCAAGGGTACGCCTAGTGCCAGATGCGAGCGTACCGCGTGACCCGCTGTTTGCTCAAGTACTGAAGCGCCGTACCGACCGCCGAGCATACGACGCGACACGCGCCATCGCGCCAGCGGATCTGGCTCAGATGAGCTCATCCGTCGCCGATCTGCGTATTACATTTGGTGTTGCAGGTCGTGCCGACGCACCGTCGGTTGATCGCACTCTGGTAGAGGCGATCCGCGCTATTGCCAAGGAGTCATGGCGGATCGAACTGACCACCGAGGCGACCATGATGGAGTCGATGCGGTTGCTGCGCTTTGGCGGTGACGAAATAGACCAGCATCGCGATGGCATAGCCATCACCCAGCCGATGCTGGTGACACTAGCAAAGCTCGGATTTATTGATCGCAACAAGTTCCCAGCACCTGACTCACAGGAAATCGTAGGACAGATCAAGGACTTCAACGCGATCACCGATATGACTCCTGCGTATATGTGGATCGTGACCGAGGGTAATGCACGCTCGCAGCAGATCCTCGCTGGTCGGGCTTACGTGCGCGTCAACCTAGCTGGAACAGCTCAGGGTCTCGCGATGCATCCAAACCAGCAGGCACTGCAAGAGTACCCACAGGTAGCTCGTCAGTATCATGACATTCATACCCTGCTCGGCACGCCATCGCCGCGGTATACTTTACAGATGTTGGCTCGCGTGGGCTACCTCCCATCAAGGACTGCCACAGCATCACCCGCGCCACGCCGAGGTCTGAACGCACATCTAGTCACGTGACGGCAACCCAGTTGCCGATGTGGGTGATGATGTGGTTACCACTGCGATCCTGCCCAGTCCATCCAAATTGCCCCACGCTATCGACCATATGCCTGCTGCACGCAACAAACACGGAATAGTCGAGCAAGACCCGATGCTGTTTCAGCTGATGAACGAAGTCGGCATCGTGGCGCAGCTGGCGCAAAACCGCGCATCTCGACTGCTTGCGCCAGATCTGAACATGTCGCAATTCATCGTCCTGAACCACTTTGTTCGAGTCGGTGACGATAAGTCGCTAAGTCATCTGGCGCGAGTGATGGAGGTTACCAAGGGGGCAATGACCAACACCATGTCCCGACTGGAGAGCAAAGGCTACATCGAAATCCGTCCCGATCCAGACGACGGTCGCGGCAAGCTCGCTAGGCTCACGCCAGATGGACGCACTGCGCGCAATCGTGCAGTCGCGTGCCTGAGCCAGTCGCTAGCCCCACTAGCCTCCATACTGTCAGACACCGAGATGAATGCCGCTCTGCTGGCATTGTGTAAGGCGCGGATCTGGTTTGATCAGAACCGATGATCAATGCCCGAAGAATTTTTCTAAGGCGTAATGTTGATCCAAGGTCACGGACAACTGATGCTTTTGAGAGAGGGTGATTAATCAGTTTACCTTGCTCATTGTGAACTCTCGCGTAGCGGGTCGGAGAGTGTCAACAAGAATGAGACAGTTGGTATAATGAGATTGATCTGTTCAGGAGGTGATTGGCAACTCATGTCTCACAATATTAGGGACTTGACGAGAAAAAAAGTACTACCGAGTTTGTATGGCTTCGACTCCGCTCAGACAACTTTGTCTAAGCAGAGTCGAAGCCGTAGGTACTTTAATTAATTGCAAGTTCCTTAACTGGTTTAATAAAATTTTGGTTTGCTCTCACAAAGCAATTGCCAGAGCGATTTCCCTGTTTTACCTTCACAGGTAGCCAGGTTTGGTTTCGCCGATCCCTCACTAAGATTAGTGCTCCCAGATTTCCTCCATAGGCATTGATGATCGCACCCTTTGGGATAATTGTCATCACTGACCAATCTAATGGATTATGCTGGTTATCTTGAAGCAGTTCTTCTGCAATGGTACTATAACCTAATGAGCGATCAGATGATTCGCCGAATAATCGCCATTGGAATTGTTGTGGCATTCGACAGTTAACGCCTTCAGGATCAACGACTTCCCATTGTCGATGTAACGGTCTCCGCTTAGAAACGGTGTAGTTTCCCTGAGAATCGGGAATTGGGATTGAGTCTGTTTCTTGTGGATCATCGGCTTGACTTACTGCTGCTTTCTGCTCGATAACAGGCAGGGTATTGGCGTTTGACAGGGCTGTCTGACTGACTGGGGTCTGATTAATCTCATTTTTAATTGGCTGACTACAACCTGCGATTGCCATCACCAATAACCATAAACTCCCTAAACGAATAGATTGAAAACTTGGCATACAATTTGAGCTCTATTGTTTAAATCAAGAAGCGTTGAATGATTAAAAACAGCTATAAGTAAGTGATCCTTATTCGATAAACCAGAAGCGATAAAATCAAATATTATTAATAATAAAGCTATCCAACTTTTCCCACATTGTCAATTATTTGCTCAAGACGTTACCTTAGAGGAATTGCCAAAAGCTAGACATATTTTCATTTGCAAGCTGTTGGCTTAATTTCGTACTCAACCAAAGTCCGACAGTGATGAGAAGCCTGTACCAGAGTTTGAATATATTAGGGATTGATATTGATATCACCCCAGTAAGGGTCATTGCGCTGTAGATAAAGAGTAGAGCAAAACTAGCTATATTGAAAGGCTTAACCGTACCTTCAGGCTACAGGTATTGTCTCTGTTTTGGAAAACTCTAGTTTTTTCTAAACTGTTAGTAAGTCATATAGCTGCTATTTAGAATTTTATCCATCACTATAATGATTCTCTCCTTTTGTGTTCATCTTTTTCTTTGTAGGACTACTAAAATTTAATACCTTTGATAAAGTTAAGTTCTAGTCCGTCTTTGGCTCTACGAAATGCGAAAGAACTGCAAAATATGGATTTTCACTC
Organism: Pseudanabaena sp. M53BS1SP1A06MG; assembly: GCA_020404105.1. Taxonomy (GTDB): domain Bacteria; phylum Cyanobacteriota; class Cyanobacteriia; order Pseudanabaenales; family Pseudanabaenaceae; genus Pseudanabaena; species Pseudanabaena mucicola_A. The sequence goes on from JADBWH010000101.1 coordinate 11,611, forward strand.
TTTATTAATGCTAATTTAACATCAATAACTTAATATCAATGTTTATCTATTATCAAGATTATAACAGTTTTTATTTTGCTATAAGAGAAATGAAAGCTGTAAACCCTTACTATGATTGTTTTTTGCAAATGACTACGCATTCATTTACAAAAAGCTATACAATGTTAAGTAACTGTTAAAAGAAAAGAGATGATAGTTGAAAATAGTGAAGTAATCTTATCAGTCAAAGATTTGACTGCGGAAGTAGATGGAGTCCAGATTCTCAAAGGGCTAAATTTAGAAGTTAAAGCTGGTGAAGTCCATGCAATTATGGGACCCAATGGATCCGGAAAAAGTACCTTCTCTAAAATATTAGCAGGACATCCTGCCTATACCGTCACAGGTGGTGAAATCTGGTATAAGGGAAAAAATCTCTTAGATTTAGAACCTGAAATTCGGTCGAGAGAAGGCATATTTTTAGCCTTTCAATATCCACTAGAAATTCCAGGGGTTACTAATTCAGATTTCCTGCGCCTTTCCTATAACAATTTGCGAAAGCATAAGGGCTTAGAAGAGCTAGATATTATCGACTTTGATGACTTCATTCAAGACAAGTTAGAAATTGTGGAAATGAATCCTGCTTTCTTGAGCCGTAGCGTGAATGAAGGATTCTCAGGTGGCGAAAAGAAACGCAATGAGATCTTGCAAATGGCAATTCTTGAGCCAATCTTAGCAATTCTTGATGAAACGGATTCAGGGCTAGATATCGATGCTTTGCGGATTGTGGCGGGGGGTGTGAATAAGCTATCTACACCTCAGAACTCTTCCCTTGTGATTACCCACTACCAGCGCTTGCTCAATTACATCATTCCTGACTTCATTCATGTTATGGAAAACGGCAAGATCATTCTCACGGGTGGTAAGGAACTTGCCCTAGAACTAGAAGAGAAGGGCTATGACTGGCTTAAAGAAGAAGAGGCGGTGTTAGCATAATGGCAATACAAGTTTCTGAACAGTTATTAGATCCAGTGGAAGATCAAGTGGAATTGAAAGGTGCGTTAAGTACGCGCAGTAAATTAGCTGTCAATAGTGAGCAATTTGTCGCTCAAGTTGTGAGGATTCGTGCGGATATTGCGAGTCCTGATCAGGATACGAGCAACTTTGTAAGCAACCTGCGGCAATTGGCAATCGATCGCCTCGCTACCCTCTCTTTCCCCACCACTAAAGATGAAGAATGGAAATATACTGATGTTTCCAGTTTGGGGAGTTTAACTTTTGCCAATCAACCAGCGATCGCGTCCCGTAGCGATAATTTGGAGTCCTTAATTGCGAGTCACATCGCGCCAGAATCTCAAGGTAATTGTCTAATATTTGTGAATGGCAAATATCGCAAGGATTTGTCAGACACTAGTGCAGCAACTGAAGGCTTGGTCGTTGGCACATTGGCAACTCTTGGCGATCACATTTTGCCGAAGTTGAGATCGCACCTTGCACAACATCCCGATGCCAATGATTTTTTTGCCATCCTGAATACGGCTTGTATGGACGATGTGGCGATTATTCTTGCCCCTAAAAATTTGGTGGTGGAGAATCCTGTGCAATTGCTATTCATTGCTGCTCCCCAAACGGGTGAAGCGACTTTAATTACCCAGCCGCGTTGTTTGGTAATTGCCGAAGCCCATAGCGAGCTAACCTTTGTGCAAAGCTTTGTGGGTGAGGATAGTCAAATCTATTTCACGAATGCAGTGACGGAAATTTGGCTGGCAGAAGGTGCTCAGGTCAATCACACCAAAGTACAAAGGCAAGGTGATGAGGCAATTCATATCAATACCACAGCGATCGCACAGGCAAGAAATAGCGTCTATAAAAATCAATCGATTAGCTTTGGCGCAAAGATTTCACGGCAAAATTTGATGATGCAGCAAATGGCAGAACAAACGGAAACTTCGCTCACGGGCTTAGCCTTTCTGGACGGTGAACAGCTTTCCGATACCCATTCTTGCATTGCCCACAACTATCCGCACGGTTCGAGCCAGCAACTACATAAATGTATTGCTGATGGAACTTCCCATGCGGTATTTAATGGCAAAATCCAAGTTGCGAAGTTAGCCCAGCAAACTGACTCCGCACAGCTAAGCCGTAACCTGTTGCTATCGGGCAAGGCTCGAGTAGATACCAAACCGCAGTTAGAGATTTTTGCGGATAATGTTAAATGCGCCCACGGTGCGACGGTGAGCCAACTAGACGCAGAAGAAATCTTCTATCTCCAAAGTCGGGCGATCGATGCTGAGAGTGCCGCGAATTTATTGACCTATGCCTTCGCATCGGAGGCAATTTCGCAAATTCCTGTCGTATCCATCCAGCGATCACTGAGTAGCTTTGTGTTAGAGAAAACCAAGTTCTAGTCAATAGCCTCGTTTGCTATTCTCAAAGATATCTAGAGAAAAAGGCAGCGTCACTGCCTTTTTCTCTAGATATCTAGTTCTGCCAGTGCTAGCTTCGAGCCATGAGTTTCGATAAATTCACGCCGTGGCGCAACCTTATCACCCATCAAAATCGTAAAGATGCGATCAGCTTCTGCGGCATCTTCGATAGTGAGGCGTTTGAGCGATCGCGTGGCAGGATTCATCGTCGTTTCCCATAGCTGTTGTGGCATCATTTCCCCTAAACCTTTGAAGCGCTGAATGCTGTAGTTGGCGTTGGGTGGGAAAGAGGCAATTAACTCCTGCAAATCACGATCGCTGTAGCAGTAACTATGGTTTTTGCCACGCTCGACCTTATACAGGGGCGGGCAACCAATATAGATATATCCGCGATCAAGCAGTTCTCGCTGATAGCGATAGAAGAAGGTCAGCAACAAAGTCCTAATGTGCGCTCCATCCACATCCGCATCAGCTAATAGGATGATTTTGTGATAACGCAGTTGTGACTCGTTAAAGTCTTCACCCTTAATGCCCAAACCGCAACCTGTAATCAGTGCTTGGATTTCATTGTTTTTATAAATCTTGCTATCATCGGCACGTTCAATATTGAGAACTTTACCGCGCAGAGGTAGGATTGCCTGATAATGGCGATCGCGTCCTTGTTTGGCACTTCCTCCTGCGGAGTCGCCTTCCACGATGAAGATTTCGGATTCTTTAGGGTCGCGGGAACTGCAATCGGCAAGTTTTCCGGGTAAAGTGGAAGACTCTAATGCAGATTTGCGTCGAACTAGTTCACGGGCTCGACGGGCAGCTTCTGCGGCATTAAAGGCTTGCAGGGCTTTCTCGATAATCGCAGTCGCCACCGCAGGATGAAATTCGAGATACTCATTGAGAACTTCACCCACAAAAGAATCGACAATACCGCGTACTTCCGTATTACCTAACTTGGTTTTAGTTTGACCTTCAAATTCGGGATCAGCAACCTTAACGGAAATTACGGCTGTTAAACCTTCACGAACGTTTTCACCCGCAAGATTAGAGTCACCTTCCTTGAGCTTTTTCAGTTTGCGTGCTGTGGCATTCATAGTGCGGGTCAGCACAGTTTTTAGCCCCTCTAAGTGTGTTCCACCATCAATGGTGCGAATATTATTCGCAAATCCCAGTACATTGTCATTGTAAGAATCAATACACCATTGCAATGCTACCTCAACAGCAACATTATCACGCTCACCATTGACATAAATAATATCGGGATGAATCGGTTCCTTATCGCGAGTCATATAGGAGACATATTCACGAATCCCCCCTTCATAACAATAGATATCGGTACGCAGTTCTTCGCCACGGCGATCGCAAAACTCAATTTTTACACCAGCATTAAGATAAGCAAGCTCTTTGAGTCGGCTGGCAAGAATATCATATTCAAATTCCGTTTGCGTGGTAAAAATTTGGGAGTCAGGATTAAAACGTACCTGTGTACCTCGGCGAGGTTGAGCTTCTTCGCTCTTACTAGCAATTAATTCGGTAACGGGTACACCTCTTTCGTAGCGTTGTTTGTAAACCTTGTCTAGTCGCCATACAGAGACCTCGACCCATTCAGACAGGGCATTAACTACAGAAATACCAACACCATGCAGACCACCTGACACCTTGTATCCACCATCGCCGAACTTACCCCCAGCGTGGAGGACGGTTAAGACAGTTTCAAGAGCAGATTTACCAGTTTTGGGGTGGGTATCAGTGGGGATGCCACGACCATTATCTGACACAGATACAGATCCATCAGACATTAGCTCAACTAAGATATGATCGCAATGTCCTGCAAGGGCCTCATCAACGCTATTATCAACAACTTCAAATACCAGATGATGTAACCCTTTCGGTCCAGTTGAGCCAATATACATCCCAGGTCGCTTACGAACTGCTTCTAGACCCTCTAATACTTGAATCTGATTGGCATTATAAGTTTCTGTAACGATCTCAGGCATGAAGGTGAACAACTCCAGAAATTATATCGCTTTCAAGGATGCTTTCAAAGAAAAAATCGTAAGCATTCTTGACGGTTTTTAGGATGTGTTTTTGAATCTTTATTCAAAAACACTATGCCATTATAGCTTAAAAGCCTTACAGATATGTCAAAACCATCTCAGATTTGGTTTTTAGGTATTGATACGAGGGGTTAGGATAATTGGTGTTACACATTGCTGATCATCATCCCTTGATCTTTGATCAATAAAAAACAGAGTAAATACTAAGTATCTCCTCTGTTTTGGTTAGTTATATAGACATTGTGAAAATGTTGCAGAGCATGGCTTTCACAATTATACTTAGCGTATACTTTAGCGATCTGTACAAGCCCAAACTGCTACTTCGCAGCTAGAGCCTCCATAGCTGGAGCAACTGTCAACAGCATTTCGCTTTGCCTCAGTCTCACTGGTATTCCAAGCCCATCCTACAGCATTCCCCCCTTTAGCTATGGCTCCACAGGCATTAGCAAACCAAACTTTCGCAGTACAGGAACTTCCACATTGTGCAAGTGCTGCATCAACTGCTTCTTCCTTGCTATTGTAGTTATAAGCATAACCATAAGATCCATCTGCACCTGTTGCTACTGCTCCATACTTATCACCAGCCAAAGCAGCCCCCACACCAAATCCTTCAACTAAAAGGAAGGTGGCTGCAATAAATCCTAGATACTTTTTCATAGTTTTCCAAATAGTCTAAATAAGTTAATCATGCCCAAAAATTAAGGTAAGTAGTTCAACCTAATTAAAACCTAAAACCATAGTTTGTTCCGCCCGCTATGCAGGCGGAACAAACTTCTCGATTTTTAGTTTACTTATGTCTAACTACTTATAAGGAATCTTGATTTGTCAGATTCTTCATACCTTACTTATATCTTAACGGTCAGTACAAGCCCAAGCGACAATTTGACAGTTAGAACCGCCGTAATCACGGCAACTGGAAACAGCGTTATTTTGAGCATCAGTTTTATTGACATTCCAAGCCCAGCCTGTAGCACCACCACCTTTAGCTACGGCTCCACAGGCATTGGCAAACCACACTTGAATTGAGCAAGTACTACCACATTCATATAGAGCAGCATCTTCAGCGTCTGCTTGACTATCGTAATTATAGGAATATCCATAAGCACCATTGGCTCCAGTGGCGATCGCGCCATATTTGTCGCCTGCCATAGCTGCCCCCACACCAAATCCTTCAACTAAAAGGAAAGTGGCAGCAATAAATCCTAGATACTTTTTCATACACTCTCCAAAATTATTGAGAATAAACACTATCTAACTTTAACTTTTCTAGACATTCAGGGTTAGTAGCAAAACCAAAGTGCTATTGTTCTATAGCATTGCAAGGCTTTTCTTCAGAACAATTGTCCTTGAGTTAAATTGTTGATCCCCTGAGCGACGTATCTAGCAATCCTAAATGGTTTGTGGAAGAGCACCCCTTCGGGGCACTCTTCCACAAACCTAAAAATCTACAAATGATTTAGGACTGTTATATACCTATAGAAAAACAATACTAAGATTTTTTTATTCTTTTCAATTTAGTATAAAACTCTTAACCTAACTATGAAATGATGCCTTAAAATACTGCTAGGATGATTTATATGAAAATTCTAGGAATCGATCCTGGGCTAGCAATTGTAGGATTTGGCTTGATTGAAGTTGAAAAAAATGCTTCACCAAAACTATTGGAATTTGGCACAATTGTTACACCGAAGCAGACACTGATAGGAGATCGCCTAAAAATCATTTATGAGGATATGCATACATTGATTGAGCAGTTTCAGCCACAAGTTGTGGGTATGGAAAAGCTCTTTTTCTATCGGATGGGTAACTTGGTCAATGTTGCTCAAGCACGAGGGGTAATTGTTTTAGTTCTCAATCAACATAATCTTGAGCCTATCGAATTTTCTCCCCCGCAAATTAAACAGGCGCTGACAGGACATGGAAATGCAGACAAGAACGATGTGCAGGAAGCTGTGAAGCGGGAGCTCGGTTTAGAGAGTATTCCGAGACCTGATGATGCTGCTGATGCGATCGCGGCGGCTTTGACCTGTTGGCTCATTGCCTGAGATGAGGAACTTATTTCCTCAAATAAATGTCAATTTCCATATCAGTAAGTAGCTCGGCATAATTAAACCCCAAAAACAGAGCGTGTTTAAGAAATTTTTACTCCTTCTAAATCCCCCTTGGATAGTCCTAAAAAGGAAAGGATTTATTGTTGTAAGTATGGGCAGTGCTTCGCACCGCCCATACTTACCCAGTTAGCCCCCTTGTTAAGGTGGGTAATAAAATTTATGCTAGAAGAAACAAGGAGAAGCATTCATGTTAACCAATCGAATCAGTTTAATGGCAATGCTCATAGGTCTGACAGTTATGGGATGTGGCAGTCCAGAGGCGACTAATTCTTTGCCAACACCTACTAATAGCGCCACAACTACTAAAGCTGTAAGTTCATCCCCGACGATCTCAGCATCTCCCAAGGTAAGTGCTGAAGTGACTACGACAAAGGTGATTGCTGTTGGTGATATCAAAGAGCTTGACGATAATAGTATCTGTGGTAAGTCTAAGGTTACTTACGCCTATGGTGAAACTTCTAACTATAGAGTTTATATTTGTGCGGAAGCCAGCGCTCCAGAGAGTCCTCGCTATTACATCAGTCGCAACAAAGATGGAAGTGGCGGTTTGGATTTGGAAGCTATGAATTACAGTCCAAAAAAGTCTGGGAAGATCGAATTTAAGAATGATGGTTATATCTATACGCTCGAAGCACCAACCACCCAAAATCCTGAACCTGTTTTGCGTGTGACTTTCCCAAATGGCAAGCTGAGTGAGGAGAAGTTGTTGCGATATCTAGATCGCAGTGGTAGCTCTAACGCGACTACAACTATTGCTTCTAATACTGAACCTCTGCAATATGTTCTGGATAATCGTGAAAAATTGAGAGTTTGTAAAGACAACTTCCGTGCTGAGGATGTAAAGAGTGGGATGGGTTCTAAGGTTTTCCAGATCTCTGACAAGAAATATCTAGTACAGATTCAATGTTTTTTAGCAGCTTATCAGGGTGCGTTTGAATATGTGCTTTGGATTGATGATGCTCCGAAACCCCGTGTGATTCCATTAGATTTTGATGGTTTCCAAGAAGGAAAGAATGGCGGAAAGCCTAAACGGATTACTGATCGCTCGATCGCTGGTGCGCCAAGGTTTAATGTGCGATCGCAGACTCTTACCAATTTCACTAAGTTTCGTGGTCTCGGTGACTGCGCCTCGTCGGCGGTTTATAAGCTAGATGGCGATCGCATGGTTTTACAGGAGTTTCGCGCAAAGTTTGAATGTGACGGGAAGTATGTGCAGGATATGCCTGTAATTTATCCTTAAATAATTATTGAGTCAGTTAATCTTTCGGTTGCCCTACTCAAATAACTGACTCAGTTTGATATTTGGATGCCATCTCTAACATCACAGGCACAAATCTGGACTGCCACCATGTACGCTCATTCCATTCCCATGAAATGACTCTGACTATTGGTAGTCATCACGCACTCAAACAAGTACAAAGAAACTCAAACTACAACTCGAAAACCGATACCGTAGTAGCGATTGACTGCAATGTACCCGTAGCGATACGACGAACGACAATCGATATCTCCGTAGTACCACGAGCCACCACGCAAGGCGTGTAAGTTTTGGCTGCCATCTTTTAACCAAGCAGATCCATCTGTTGGTGCGCCATTATAATTTTCATGCCATACATCTCCGCACCATTCCCAGACATTACCATGCATATCATGCAATCCCCAAGAATTTGCTAACTTTTCTCCAACTGGATGGGTTTTACTTCCTGAGTTCTCACTATACCATGCATAGTTCTCTAATTTACTAACATCATCCCCAAAACAATATTTTCCAGTACTTCCAGCCCGACAAGCATATTCCCATTGCGATTCACTCGGTAACTTCACCTTCTGCCCCGTCATTTCCGAAAGCTTCTTACAAAAAGCAACAGCATCATCCCACGACACCTTCTCTACAGGAAGATTTTCATCACCTTGGAAATTTGATGGATTCTTTCCCATCACAGCAAGATACTGCTTTTGGGTAATCGGATATTTGCCCATCTTAAAAGCCTTCAAAGTAACTTGATGAATTGGCTTTTCGCTATCATACTCATCACTTCCCATCATAAAACTTCCCGCAGGGATATCCACTAATTCTAGTTTCACGCCATTGGGCAAGTCCAAAACTAGACCCTTAGATTCTTTTTTGGGTTTATCAGCTTCTTTAGATATCAAAATTATTGGGCTAGCAACCACCGTTAAACCATATTGACGATCTATATCCGCAACATCCTCATCGCGTAATTTCAAGTGATCCTTCTGATAGTCCCGCAAATCTTTTAACTCTTGCATCGTTGGCGGATTCCGTTCGGCTAGCATCTCCTTTAGTAGATCCTTATATTCTTGGAGCTTACGCGCCCTAGCCAAGATCGGCTTCAACACATCCGCCTTAAGCTGTTCCGCATCCTCTGCCGACAATCCTAAATTAATTCGCAATGAGTCCAACAAGCGTCTAGCAGGAATCGACCACTTACCATCCACCATCCGACTCTCTAACTCACGCCGATAGACCAATCGCGGATCATCCTTTGCTTGAGCCACCTTCGCAATATAAATCTTGCCACCCTGCTCCACTGGATAAAACGCAGGAGTCATATTTGGCGACTCTTGCGAAACCTTCAGCGCCGCATATTCATGCAACTCATCAATGGATATTTTGCGATCGCCATCTCGATCCGCTGCCCCCGTTTCAATTCCCTCCACGAGATAGCGTGTATAGATCGACATCTCCCCATCAGGCTGAAATGAGAACTGCGTCGAACTCGAAGAAGTTAAAATTGCTCGTCCTTTGCCGCCTAGCTGATTTTTGAGATTCACCGAACCATCATCCATCACCGTCATGCCCTGAGCAAATGCCCCACTAAAGCAGCAGTTCAAAATCAACACCTGATGCTGGGACTTACTATCATTCATCGCCTCCTGCAAATATGTCGCCGCCACAGTCGTTGGTTTGACGATTCTATTGCCCTCCTTACGAGTGCTAGGCGTACCTAAAAATAGTTTATTAGCCTCATCAACTACCCCATGTCCCGAAAAATAAAACAGTACGAGATCATCTTTTTGGCGATCGCGAGTATTAAACAAATTGTGAATTGCATCCTCGATCGCCTGTCTCGAAGCATTTTTTAAAACCACAACATCCTCTGCGGCAAACTCACCATTTGCCACTAATACGCGCTGCATCGCATCCACATCTAGCAAAGAGCCATGCAAGGGTGGCAGTTTGTCACAGTCAGGATATTCACTTGTACCAACCAACAAAGCCAAACGTTTCATGCAGACCTAATTTCCTGATTGACTTTCTGATGCCCACTGCGCGATCTGTTCGTTAGCTTTTTGGAGCGCATATTCAAATTCTACTTGGCTACTACCCTCGATCGCGATTTTCTTGCCATAAGCCTCAACCGACATCTTCAAGGTTTTACCAACGATCCGATCCTTGAGAAATCCGCCCAACTTTTGCAAATTTGCCGCACTCACCTCTGCGGTCAGCAGCCCAACCACAAATCCACCCAAAGCCATCGCCCCTTCAGGAACGTCTGTTACAGCAATGAGATCGGCTGATTCGACACCATCAACTGCCCTAACCTGTTTCAGCAAATTACGTGCCGCCCCTTGCAAATCTTCAGCATCCAATGAGGGATCGACTACTTCCAAGTTAACGTAAACATTAACAGCCATAATTCACCAGATTTTCAATTAAATTAGTTTATCAAAATTTCTCTAGTTTTATAACAACAACAAAAAGAGTGAGGTGCTTTGCACCTCACTCTTTTTGTTGTCGCTCAGCTACAAATAGAATATCTTCGCTAATTACTTTCAAGAACGCATCAAGCCAGACAATCGATATCTGGCTGACCTGTCCAGCTTCTAAAGTGACAATCGAGAAGTTCCGATAATAGCCATCATAGGTTTGGACTATTCTGGGAGTCAATGCCGAATTGAAAAAAATTGTCCCCATGTCGTTAGTCGCGATCGCCTCACGTCGGCGATTTTTATTTAGTCGTAAATGATGATGCATATGCCCAAAAGTGACTAGGGGAATAGATTTACCCATTTGATAGGTCTTCGCGATTGCCTCTGCAAAATCGGGATCGCCATAGTCGCCGCCAATGGGTTTCCAATCCTTCCCACAAATTGAATGTTCTTCCTCTCCTAGTCCAGAGGGACCATTATGCCCCAAAAAGATGACATGATCATGTTTAGTGTTGCTGGCAGATGCAGTAATACGCTGTGTCGATTCAGTAAAACTATGAATTTGAAAGCGATCTCGATAAAAAATTTTCTTCTTCCATTTAGAACTTCCCCAACTAAAGGGACGTGCACCAACTACCGAGAGATTGAATTCGGGAAAGTCAAGCCAACTGTAACCCACATGGGACTCGCCTAGAAGATCTAATTGTCGTTGTACCCGATCTTCTTTAGTGCGATCATAAGGACATTGTCTCTGGTTAGGACTTTTGCTATAGGGATCAACGGCACTATACCAGGCGTCATGATTGCCAAGAATGACTGCTTTCGGTAAATCTAGATTGGCGATCGCTTCTACAACTTCTATGGCTTCATTTCCAAAATCGCCTACAAATAGAACCAAGTCAATTTGTAGTATATGCAGAGCTAAGCGATCTTCAATCGGTTGCCATAAGTCATGTACATCACCCACTACAGCTATTTTGATTGATGACTTAGGCATAGTTTCCAGTCTGAGAGTTTGGCAACAGATTAAATCTAAAGTATACAGCGCTTTTTGATAGTGCTAAACTTAAAAATCTAATCCATTTTGGGAGCAATGCCAGCAATGTCTGCGAATAATGGGAAGCTTATCACCAGTTTTAAAAGTCAGTTCTGGAATTGGCGCACCATCGCCCAATTGATATTTCTAGCAATTGTGATCACCTGTAGCATTTTGGCTTGGAATACCCTTGCTAGAAATATGCGAAGCTCAGGACTTGCTATTAGTTTTGATTTTTTAAATGATCCTGCCTCCTTTGACATTGCTGACACACCTTTCCCCTACCGCGCTTCAGACAGTTATACTCGCGCTCTACAAGTGGGTTTGCTCAACTCCCTGAAAGCGATCGCTGTAAGTATCATTTCCGCCACAGTTATAGGCATTACCGTCGGCATTTCGCGACTCTCGCAAAACTGGTTACTCAAGCAGTTGGCGCGTGTATATGTGGAGATTCTCCGCAATACCCCACTACTACTGCAACTCTTTTTCTGGTATTCTGCCATCTTTTTGTCATTGCCATCAGCTAGCGATCGCATCTCCCTTGGTTTTGCCACGCTTGCTAAGGATGGGTTAACGATTGCAGCACTGAAAATTACCATTAGTTCTGAGTTTTGCGCCCTTGTATTAGGACTAACGATGTTTTCTAGTGCCTTTATTGCGGAGATTGTGCGTGGAGGGATTCTCTCAGTTCCTAAGGGGCAGTCAGAAGCAGCTAAGGCTTTAGGATTAAGCAACTTCCAAACAATTCGCAAAATTATTTTGCCACAGGCTTTGCGGGTGATTATTCCTTCGCTTACCAGTCAATATGTAAATATTGCCAAAAACTCTAGTCTGGCGATCGCGATCGGTTATACGGATATCTATCGCATTGCCTCCACAACGATTAATCAAACGGGTAGACCTGTAAATGTTATTTTGATTATTATGGGAACCTATCTGACGATTAGCCTCGCCATTTCTGCTGTTATGAACTTAATAAATCGTCAGTTCCAAATTGTCGAAAGATAGGCTTTATTAGAACAAGGAACTTAAACTCCTTGTTATTGCTAGGTAAGTATGAATAATAAAAATATTTTAGTTTGGTTCCGCAATGATCTGCGAATCCATGATTGCGAAACCCTATATCGAGCGTCTCAACAGGCTCAGCAAACGGGGGCAAATATATTTCCCATTTATTGCTTTGATCCACGACACTTTGGCAAGACATCCTTTGGCTTTTCTAAAACAGGAGTCTTTCGCGCCCAATTCCTGATAGAGAGTGTAGCAAATCTACGCGCAAATTTGCGATCGCTTAACTCCGATCTAACAATTCGCATGGGCAAACCTGAAGATGTGTTACCCAAATTCATCCAGCAATGGGGAATTAGAACAGTTTATTACTATGCTGAAATCACTTCAGAAGAAACAAATGTAGAGGCTAAGCTGACGAAACTTTTACAAACTCAAAAGATTGAGATCAAAAGCTTTTGGGGAAGTACATTATTGCATCCTCAGGATCTACCCTTTGCGATCACGAAGTTACCTGAACTCTTTACTAATTTTCGCAAACAGGTAGAACTTGATTTGATAGTACGCAAAATCTTCCCTATTCCAAATAATCTCGATCCTCTTCCTGATAATTTGAAGGTTGGTGACATCCCGAACCTAGCCCACTTGGGACTATCTGAACCTCAGCCATGCGATCTCGCTGTTTTTAAATTTTGCGGTGGAGAATCTGCCGCGATCAAACGTTTAGAACATTATTTTTGGCAAAGCGATCGCCTACAGGTCTATAAGCAAACCCGCAATGGCATGTTGAATGCTGATGATTCCTCAAAGTTCTCTCCTTGGTTGGCTTTAGGCTGTCTCAGTCCTCGCTATATTTATGATCAGGTCAAGCAATACGAAAGCGATCGCCTTGCCAATGACTCGACCTATTGGCTATTTTTTGAGCTACTATGGCGTGACTATTTCCGATTTGTGGCGACGAAACATGGCAATAAGCTATTCCATCGCACAGGACTACGCGGCATGGATCTCCCTTGGCGGCAAGATTGGGAGCGATTGGAACTATGGCAAAATGGACAGACTGGCTTCCCCCTCGTCGATGCGAATATGCGCGAAATCTTAGCTACAGGCTTTATGTCCAATCGTGGTCGTCAAAATGTAGCAAGTTTTCTCACAAAAAATCTTGGTATCGATTGGCGAATGGGAGCAGAATGGTTTGAATCACTTCTAATTGATTATGATCCCTCTAGCAATTGGGGAAATTGGAACTATACCGCAGGGATTGGCAATGATGCGAGAGGGTTCCGCTTTTTCAATATCCATAAACAGGCTCAGGACTACGACCCACATGGCGAATACGTCAAACATTGGCTACCAGAACTTGCCGCTTTACCAGCTAATAAGGTACATCAACCTTGGAAACTTTTGCCTGTTGAGCAAAAACGTTTTCAGGTACGTCTAGGCGTTGATTATCCCAATCCTGTAGTGGATCTATTTGCCTCCGCTAAAGCCAATGAACAAATTTACATCGCGAATTGTAAAGGATAGAAATCCTAGAGATGAATGGCGGCACAATACACCATTAATCTCTGGGATTTTGATTTGTTCTATTCTCTTCTGAAGGCATTGCAATAAAATGTATTCTATGAATATTCTATGAATTTAGATGTTATTCTCCGCAATCGTTATCATATTCAGCAATCCCTCGGCAGTCAGCAAATAGGGGCGATCGCTTTATCGCTTTATCTTGCGGAAAATTTGGAACTCCCTGTTACACCTAAGCCACTATGTGTGATTTATTGCTGGCAAATTACAGAACCAAGTGAGCATGGATTTCAGCATGAAGCGATCGCCACCAAGCTTTATGAAATTGGACAGAAATATACCCTAGCACCGAAAGTACAGGCTTTTTTTAATGACGATGATTATTACTGCGTAGTGCGTGAATATTTAGAAGGTTACGCATATTTAGAGGAATTTAATCAAGAATTTGGTGAGAAGTTCAAACAAGTTGGAAATGATCCAAATTTAGTAAATCTTGACCACAAAGCACAGGATTCCGATATTTCCACAATCAAGGTTCCCCCGATCGCTAAATCATTAATGCAGTCCTTAGCCAAAATTCCGATTAAAATCAATCGTCGTCAACTACTGATCAATCTTGGCTCATCGATCGCAGGATTTAGTTTCGCAGTCTTTTTAGACAGACTGAAACCGCAACCAAAACCAATTGTGATTGTGGAAACGCCCCCAGTTCCTGAACCTCCAAGTGATCCCCTTAAGAGGGGTGATAATGCCTTTCGCGATGATTTTGGTAACGGAATTTATTTGGAAATGGTAAGAGTCCCATCGGGTAAATTTATGCTCGGTGCGCCACCCAATGAAGTTGGCAAACGGGATCAAAAATCACCATTGGTAGAAGTGCGCGTGGCTGCATTTTATATCGCCAAATTTGCAGTTACTCAAGAGCAATGGGTAATGATGATGGGCAACAATCCTGCCCATTTTCGCGAAAGTTTGCAAGCGCCTATGGAAAATATCTCTTGGATCGAAGCACAGGATTTTTGTCGGAGGTTAACTGCGCGATCGCCATATGCCTATGCTTATCGTCTACCCAGTGAAGCAGAATGGGAATATGCTTGTCGCGCTGGCACGAATACGGCTTACCATTTCGGTGATAGCCCTGCTCAACTCGCAGATTACGCATGGTTTGTCGATAATTCCAACAAGCGATCGCAACCGATTGGGCAGAAAGTTCCGAATCCTTGGGGACTCTACGAAATGCACGGCGGCGTATGGGAATGGTGCGAGGATGCTTGGCACGATAATTTTCAGGGCGCACCAGCGGATGGTTCCGCTTGGATTGAGGGAAATTCAGGGCGGCGCGTGCGAAAGGGCGGCTCATGGAGTAACGAGGCAAAGTTATGTCGCTCAGCAAGTCGTGATTGGCATTGGCAAGGCGATCGCTACAATGACATCGGCTTCCGTGTAATCATTTCGGCAATATAAAAGATAATATTAACCTTACAGCCGTTTAATGCCAATTATGAATGTCAGTCAATCTGCTGATCTAAGCGATCGCCAAATTTCCCAAAACCTGATCCTTGAAGCCCGTAATGTTGTAGCGGGATATGTGGAAGGCGTAGATATTTTGCAAGGGGCAAATCTAGCAGTCTATGAAGGCGAACTGGTGACGGTGATTGGCTCCAACGGTGCAGGGAAGTCCACCTTTGCCAAGGCTATCTTTGGACTAGTGCCAGTGCGCTCTGGGGAAATATTATTTGGCGATCGCAACTTAGTAGGACTGAAGCCAGAGCAAATCGTGCGTTTAGGGATTAGCTATGTTCCCCAAATCGCCAATGTGTTTCCATCGCTGAGTATTTCTGACAATTTGGATATGGGAGCTTATACCCTTGATGGCAATATCAAGGATCTCAAGGATAAAATTTATGAAACTTTCCCCGTACTGGCGAAGCGGCGCAATCAAAGAGCAGGTACATTGTCAGGAGGGGAGAGGCAAATGTTGGCGATGGGGCGAGCGATGATGCTAGAGCCAAAGCTATTAATTTTGGATGAACCATCAGCAGCTCTATCACCCATTTTGGTACAGGATATTTTTAATTTGATTCAAAAGATTAATCAAACGGGGACATCGATTATTCTGGTGGAACAGAATGCACGAAAAGCTCTACTGATAGCGGATCGGGGTTATGTAATGCACTTAGGCAAGGATGAATTTACAGGCAAGGGAACAGATTTATTAAATGATCCCGAAGTTGCCGAATTGTATTTAGGTATGGGTAATTTCGGAAAACTTTCTCCTGATTCCTAATTCTCAAATGAAGTTGGGAAAAGATTGAGATCGTCAAGCTTCTAGATAAACTATTAATAGTAATGGCTGTGCCAAGTCCCACTATTACGATCATTACGATCAAACTAAGGCTTTTTTGTAGAGGAATTTAATGGCGGTGACAGATATCAAGCTTTCGCTGGATGAACTAACCAAAGCTCAAGCAGGTTTGTTCCAGTTAGGGTTATACGATGGCGAAGTAGATGGCATCTATGGTAGGTTAACCGAAACTGCATTTGTGCAGTTTGCTAATGCCCTAAGTATTGACACTATTTTAGATGCCAATTCTCAAGCAATTACCAATAGCCTGTTGCAAATTCCTGCAGTCGTTAGACATTTGCTAGCAATTTTAGGGCAGGGTGACCGCCTCTTACAAAAATTTACGAATTCCCAGCGCATTTTTGTCAACATGGGGCAAGCCGACTTTAATCACCTTGGCTTTCTTGATCGCGGGGTTAAAGGTTGTGCAGCAGGATCGATGAAAAGCTTGCCCAATCGAAATTTTGCTCCATCACCTTTATTAAGCCATATTCCCACTTACCCCGCCCGTCTCTCTACTTTACCTGATGGGGTCAACGTTGTTTCCTATGGTGAAACTGCGATGTTGGCAGGTACACAGATCAGAGTGCGCTTTCGTCCCTATCCTGCCCTTGGTCAAATTCCAAATATCGAAAATATTGGCTTAGAGTTTCTCCATGACAGTATTCAAGAAGCCTGTATCTGCATCGGTAGCGTTGTTAATGGGCAAATGCTTGCCCGTTGGATTGGCAAAAATCCTCTTAGAAATGTCCAGTTTTGGAGTTCGACTAAAATATTGCCCCTGCTATATACCATCACTAGGGCAAACCAAGTAGAACCCAATCAAGCGATCGCGAATTGTGCTGTTACCGATCCTAGTGGCAAGCAGCAAACACGTTCTTTTTCAGATCTAGCACAGCGTATTTGCAACTATGTTGATTCGGAAGGGATGACCTCTAACTCTTTAGCAGCAATGTTTAAGCAATTTGCAGCTCCGCAAGAACTACAAAATTGGTTGAAGTCCCTTACAGGCAATAATAAACTCATTTTTCAAGGTCGTTATGGAGAAAAGCCTTATATTGAACAGCCTGTACTACTGAATGTTATCGGCAATAGCATAATTCCACCTACTAAGGAGCCGCATAGAGGGGATAACTTAATTTCGGCATACGATCTAACTAGAGTTATGTCTCTAGTGACATGGCATCGCCATATTCCACCAACCAATCGATTACCCTATGCTCAATGGCATAGCCTTAGTAATTTAATCAATGCAATGGGTCAGGATACCGCTAGATATATTGATGCAGCGATTGCAGCTTTGGGATTGCAATATTTTATTGGCGATCCTGTTGTGATCTCGAAAATGGGATTTGGCTATAGCGATCAAAGGAAACGCTCGGAACTGACCTATACAGCTTGTATTCAATTTGTGGATCGCCTTGCAACATCCCATGACCAGTCTCTACCCAAGTTTCGTTCTGTAAATATGACTCTCAGAGCCGTGCTAGATCTTAAAGATCCCGTTCGAGAAGCGTTAGAGATTGACTCTCGCATGGCTGCTACAGTTACGGAAATTTTGCGTAGGATTATGACGGAAGAGCTAATCTAGGTTAAGACTTAACAAAATCTGTTCAGGTTAGCGGAACTAAAAAATATCATTACCTTTATTGTTCGATATGAATTTAATTTTGTCTAAAGCAAAATCAAGTCGGAATGAGAATACACAATGCAAAAACAACGTCCTTTATCTGCTGTAGGTCTATGGTGGCGATGGGTACTTGCAACATTTGTCGGTACTGTGATTGGTAATATTTTAGGGATACCCGCTTGTTTAGCAGGTATCTATTATCTAAGTGATTACCTTACTGAGTTAAAAATTTGTCATACAGGCTTTGGTAGTCTTACCTGTCCCGTCACAACTGGCATTGTCAGTGGTTCTCTAGTTGTCGGTGTATTTGTAGGCTTAATGCAGTATTTGGTTTTGCGCCGTTTGCTTCGATCTTCTGCATGGTGGATTATAGCAAGTACCTTTGGCTGGACTTGTATTGGCTCTGCGGCAACCAGTTTAGCCTATACTGCCCAGTTTGGTTTTGTGATCGGTGAGGATGGAGTTTTTGCTGAGAGTAACATCATTGATCGGCTTCCTGTATTGGTCATCCACGGTCTGTGGTTAGTTTTCGCGGGACTTTTATTAGGAGTTTTGCAATGGCTGATTCTTTGGAATGGAGCAGGCAATACAGTTCCAAAGCAACGTCTATTTTGGTGGATTGTTGTTAACGTTACTCTAGTCTTCTTTAGCGCGATCACTATTGTGTTAATTTTTCGAGGTATGGGCAGCCTGAGAGGGATTCTCTGGTTTTTCTTAGGATTTACCCCTATTTATGCCACGATTACAGGAGCAGCCCTTGCAAAAATGCGTTTACATCGACAAGCTAAAGTAGAGGAAACCCAACCTGCTCTTGCTCTAAATCATGAAAGTAATGAGATTTCCGAATCATTGTAGTTTTGATAGTTAATGTCCAATTTACCGCCTGAAGTGATCCCCCTGCGATCGCAACTTACTGAATCAACTTCGATCACCCTTGCCGACCAAATCCAATTTTGCTTAGTTTCAACCACCTTTACCAGTGAGGTGATTTTGACGAGCTATGTTTGTGATGGTCTGTCGCGATATGAGCAAGCACCGATCTTGCTATTACATGGTTTTGATAGTTCGCTATTCGAGTTTCGTCGACTGATTCCAAGGCTAGCGCCAACTCGTCAAACTTGGGCGATGGATTTATTTGGCTTTGGTTTAACTGAGCGCCTTGTCGATGCTCAAGTTAGCCCTGAAACGATCAAAGACCATCTCTATTATTTCTGGAAAACTGCGATCGCTAAACCGATCATTCTCGTGGGTGCATCAATGGGTGGAGCTGCCGCTATTGACTTTGCACTCACCTATCCCAAAGTCGTCAAGAAACTAGTTCTCATCGGTAGTGCAGGAATGCGAAAAGGAACCGCCGCAGGTAAATTCCTTGTACCACCCTTAGATCGGATGGCAACCGATTTTCTCCGCAGTCCCAAAGTACGGCGCGAAGTAAGCCTCAAAGCTTATGCTGATCCTAGCTTTGTCACTAGTGATGCTGAGATTTGTGCCGCGCTCCATTTAGCAATGCCACGCTGGAGTGAAGCACTCATTTCCTTCACCAAGAGTGGCGGCTATGGTTCCTTTGCGGAACAATTAGCCTATTTACAGCAAGAAACGCTGATCCTCTGGGGCGATCGCGATCGCATTCTCGGCATAAAAGATGCGGAAAAGTTCCAGTCGATCATACCCAATAATCAGCTAATTTGGATTGACAATAGCGGGCACGTTCCTCATTTAGAACAACCTGCAATTACAGCCCAGTCAATCCTCAACTTCTTAGAACAAGGGGCTTAGGCTCTTGCAGATAAAAATGTCCACCATAGTTATATGGCTGTTACTGCCTGTTGAGGCTTTGAGTAGTACAGAAATATTTTTGAAAGCAGAGCAAAGCGCCGCTTTCAAAAATATTTCTAGTTTTTAAGTAAGCGCAAAGTACTGTATCTAGCTGTTATCTAGCTTCGACTTCGCTCAGCAAAAGTTGGCTGAGCGAAGTCGAAGCAACAGGTACTTTAATTAATAGCAAATCCCTTAAGCCTTTTGCCTCAGTTCACGACACCGATCACATAACGATAATGAACAATCAACCTCAAGTCAGCATCATTATGGGTAGCGATTCCGACTTACCCACCATGCAAGGCGCGATCGCTATTTGCCAACAGTTTAATATTCCCCACGAAGTCGCGATTATCTCCGCCCATCGTACTCCCGAACGGATGGTAGAATTTGCCAAAAGTGCCCACATTCGGGGTGTTCGCGTAATCATTGCAGGGGCAGGAGGCGCGGCACATTTACCAGGGATGGTTGCGGCGCTGTCCCCTTTGCCAGTAATTGGCGTACCCGTTACTACTCGTCAATTGAATGGTGTCGATTCTCTCTATTCGATTGTGCAGATGCCCAAAGGAATTCCTGTAGCAACTGTGGCGATCGGTAATGCGGATAATGCAGGACTACTAGCTGTCCAAATCTTAGCAAGTCACAATCCTGAACTGCTTAAACAGGTGATTGCCTATCGCACATCCTTGAAAGACATGGTGATGGAAAAGCAAGAGAAATTAGAGTCTCTGGGTAGCGAAAAATATTTACAACAAATGTAATGGATCATGGTTGGCTTCAACTTTTGGGAGGAATCACATTTTTGATTCTATACCTCATCTTCTCAGCTAAGACAGAAATGGGAACTAAGTATTTTATGAACC
This sequence comes from Pseudanabaena sp. M53BS1SP1A06MG, assembly GCA_020404105.1. GTDB lineage: Bacteria > Cyanobacteriota > Cyanobacteriia > Pseudanabaenales > Pseudanabaenaceae > Pseudanabaena > Pseudanabaena mucicola_A. Next base: position 32,067 of record JADBWH010000101.1, read on the forward strand.
AATTTATAAATCAAGATAGTGATCGCCTAGCAGAAATCATCAACTTTCTGCAAATTTCAGATAAACTAGCGACCGCAGGACAGCCAACGGTTAAGCAATTGCTCGCAATTGCTGATGCTGGTTATGAAATCGTGATTAATCTGGCACTACCGACTTCTGAAGGAGCGATCGCCAATGAATCACAATTAGTGCAGTCCTTGGGAATGGAATATATTGCTATTCCTGTGAATTGGGAAAGTCCTGCGATGGCGGATTTAGACGCTTTCCTGCAAGCAATGGAACAACGCCAAAATCAAAAAATCTTTGTCCATTGTGCTAAGAATATGCGCGTTTCAGCTTTTATCTATCTCTATCGCCGCTTGCACTTAAATTGCGACTATGAGCAGGCAATCGCCGATTTACACAAAATCTGGCATCCCAATGAGACTTGGCAAAATTTCATTGATACAAAACTTACGAAGTGAGTTTTGTATAGCTTTTTTCAAGCAAACCTATGTACCTCACCGGGATGTTAAATGCTATAGCGGTTTTCAAATGAGTACACACTCATTTGAAAACCGCTATATCTACAAATTGAGATAGAAGTCCTTAACTAGAGAGATGTAATCTTCTGTATAAATATGTTTACTTTTCTCAATTGTAAGCGTAGTTTCTTGTAACGGAAATTTTGTTTTGCTCAATTCCAGAGCAATCCGCTTGATCGGGCTATCTAGCCTTGGTTTGATGTTTACTTGGCGATCGCACCACAAGTCAAAAGCCTGAGCCTGATGCAAAAACTTATGGGCTAAATCTGTAGGATAAATTACGGCTAAATGACCAGATTGTTTGAGTAAACGACTGGCTATATGGAGAATATCTGTCTGTAGCAGACTATCGCTATGTCTTGCTAGGGTGCGTGATGTTGCTAATGCTTTATAGGCTTTTTCAAAAAATGGCGGATTAGAAATAATCAGATCGTATTGCTGGTGGCAGGTAACTGCAAAGCCCTGAATTCTTGCATGATAGATCTTGATGCGATCGCCCCAAGGTGAATTTTGCGTATTATCCTGAGCCTGCCTATAGGCTGCATCATCAATTTCGACGGCATCAATTTGGGTTGTTGTAGATTTTTGCGATCGCTGTGCCAGCATTAAGGCAAGTATTCCTGTACCAGTGCCAATATCCAAGATTTGGGCATTCTCAGGAACATTTACCCATGCACCCAATAAAATTCCGTCCGTCCCCACTTTCATCGCACATTGATCTTGTTTGATCGCAAATTGTTTGAATAAGAAAGAGTGATTCTGCCTTCCCATATGTGTAATTCCTGAGAAACCAAAAAGCAGCACATTGTGCTGCTTTTTAGTGAATTAGAAAGATTTTGAAACCTTCGCAAAGAGACGGTTTCAAGTTAGTGCAAAGAGGTATAAATATTAAACAGAATTAAACAGAAACAGTTTGCCATTCGAGTCGCTCTAGAGTGTGAGAACGTTCTAGCGCACGCTCAAAGCTATCAAGTTTAGGTTCAATCAGGAAGGGTTCGCCAACATAACCTTGAACTGCCTCTTGAGTCTTCAAACCATTACCAGTGATATAAACCACGGTAGTTTCTTCAGGATCAATCTTGCCTGCTTCAACTAGCTTTTTCAGAACAGCGATCGTGGTTCCACCCGCAGTTTCCGTGAAAATACCTTCTGTTTCGGCAAGTAACTTCATTGCTTGGATAATTTCATCATCGTTGACAGATTCAATGTTGCCATTAGTCTTGTTCGCAATGTCGATCGCATAGATACCATCCGCAGGATTACCGATCGCAATACTCTTAGCAATGGTCTTCGGCTTAACGGGAGTAATAAAGTCGCGACCTTCTTTAAATGCTGAAGCAATAGGAGAACAACCCTCAGCTTGAGCACCACTGAAACGCACAGGTTTATCTTCCACTAAACCCACCTTCACAAACTCATTGAAGCCCTTATAGATCTTGGTGAAGAGAGAACCAGATGCTAAAGGTGCAACGATATGATCGGGAAGTTTCCATCCGAGTTGCTCAATTACTTCATAGCCAAGAGTCTTAGAGCCTTCAGAGTAGTACGGACGGAGGTTGATATTCACAAAGCCCCAACCGTGAGTATTAGCAACTTCTGAGCAAAGACGGTTTACTTGGTCGTAGTTACCATGGACGGAGAAAACTTTAGGATTGTAAATGGTTGTGCCAAGTACTTTGCCTGCTTCGAGGTCAGAGGGGATGAAGACACAACACTCCAAGCCTGCATGAGCAGCGATCGCCGCAGTAGAGTTGGCAAGATTACCAGTACTAGCGCAAGCTACGGTAGTAAAACCTAATTCACGGGCGCGACTGAGGGCAACCGAAACAACGCGATCCTTGAAACTCAAGGTAGGCATATTCACGGCATCATTCTTAATGTAGAGATTTTTGATGCCGAGGCGCTTGGCAAGGCGATTGGCTCTGATCAGGGGAGTCATGCCTGTAGATACATCAATATAGTTGTCAGTTTTGACTGGTAAGAAATCACGATAGCGCCAGATGGAGAGGGGACCAGCTTGAATAGTTGCACGGCTGACCTTGGCGGCGATCGCCTCGTAGTTGTAGGCAACTTCTAGAGGACCAAAGCACAATTCACAAACGTGCATCGCCTTAGCTTCGTACTCTGCACCACATTCTTTGCATTTGAGATTACTGAAGGTATCAACACGCTCACTGGTGTAAGGAGAAGCAATGGTTGCTGTCATGTTTTTGATCGCTCTTTTAGTCGCTAAAAGTTTTTAGATTTTTTTGATTGAAATGAACCTTAACATATGAGTTTATAGTCGTCAAATATACCAGACTAAATTAGTCGGATATAAGAATCAAAAGCTTCAAGCAGCTAGCTACTCTAAGTTTTGGATTCTCTGAATTGCCATGCTAAGCACGACGCAAATAGCGGAAAATGGTAAAAACTGCACAGCAGTTTTTACCATTTTCCGCTTTCGTCGAACTGACGTTAAATTACGCTGGAGTTACTGGTGTCAGAATCTTTATTTGATCAAGCAAGTGTTAGGCTTGCCGATGCGATCGCCCATGTTGATATTTCTGAAGATGCGATCGAACGTTTGAAGTCCCCAAAAGCAAGTTTACAAGTTTCCATTCCTGTACGCATGGATGATGGAACATTAAAGGTCTTTCAAGGCTATCGGGTACGCTACAACGATTTGCGAGGACCGACCAAAGGTGGTATCAGGTTTCACCCTAGTGTGAATATGGATGAGGTAAAGTCCTTAGCCTTTTGGATGACCTTTAAATGTGCCGCCGTGAATTTACCATTTGGGGGCGCAAAGGGTGGTGTTGCCGTTGATCCTAAGCAATTGTCCAAGTTTGAGCTAGAACGGCTCAGTCGTGGCTATATTGATGCGATCGCAGATTTTATGGGAGCTGATGTCGATATTCCCGCACCCGATGTGCAGACGAACCAGACCATTATGGGCTGGATGGTAGATGAATATAGCAATATTCAACGTCAGCTCTGTCCTGCAGCAATCACTGGCAAGCCTTTAGCGATGGGTGGCAGTGTTGGACGCGAAACCGCAACGGGGTTAGGAGCATTTTTTGTGATTGAGACTTTGCTGCCCTTACTCAAGAGGCAAAGGGAACAGACCACAGTAGCAATCCAAGGATTTGGCAATGTTGGTGCGGCGATCGCTGATCTGCTCAGTCAAGCAGGTTACAAAGTTATAGCGGTAAGTGACTCTAAGGGCGGGATCTATGCACCGCAAGGATTAGATATTCCCAGCATTATCAGTTACAAAAATTCAACACGCAGCTTTCAAGCTGTTTACTGTCAGGATTCCGTGTGCAACATTGTCGAACATAAGAAGATTACCAATGAAGAATTACTTGAACTTGATGTCGATGTTTTGATTCCTGCGGCTCTGGAAAATCAAATTACGGAACATAATGCCCATCAAATTCATGCAAGATATATTTTCGAGATTGCTAATGGACCAGTCTCCCCTGCGGCGGATCGAATTTTAGAACAACAAGAGATTATGGTCTTTCCTGATATTTTAGTTAATGCAGGGGGTGTCACCGTCAGTTATTTTGAATGGGTGCAAAATCGCAGTGGCTTGTATTGGACAATTGAAGAAATCAATGATCGACTTAAACAAAGCATGGTTGCGGAAACCCTCAGAATTTGGAAGATTGCCGAGCAAAAACAAATCTCCATGCGAACCGCCGCCTATGTTCATGCGTTAAAGCGACTAAGTGAAGCGATCGAGGCTAAAGGCACACGCGCTTACTATGCTCAATAAGGAAAAATTTTGTGACACAGCAATCCATATCACATAATTTTTCTTATCGGGAAATTGGGTCTAAAACCCCGTGCTAGAAGGACGGCTTTGTATTAATCTATGCTACAATATACAGCATAAGACTTACTAAATCCATGTTAGTACTTGAAGCAAAACTTAAAGGCAAGACAGAGCAGTACAACCTCATAGATGAGGCGATTCGTACTGCTTTGTTTGTGCGTAATAAGGCTTTAAGGCTATGGATGGATGT
>JADBWH010000102.1 GCA_020404105.1 Pseudanabaena sp. M53BS1SP1A06MG
GTAGCCTAGATGGGTTGATAGTTCTGTTTCTAAGGCTCTCTCTACCAATGCGTTTCAGAATTCCTCCTTCTCCGAATAGGTCGGGTGGTGTTTTACATTCTTGCAGTAATTCATCTAGCAATTCTTTGCGGATATTCATCGTTTTTTTTCGGTTAGTTATTGGATAGCTTGATTGTCTCTCTGTTTGCTTCTTGGGCTTTACACAAAATACTTTACACTCTCAATTCGGTTGATGCACAAAACTCCTATCTTTTAGCGTTTTGGTATGGTGTCTTCCCCATCCTGTATGGGCTCCTGCTAGTAAGGGGCGGATGTCTTTGGGTATTTGTTCCACACATAACCGTCTGAGTTTTTCTCGGTTGGGACGACTGTCTTTTAGTGATTCATGCAAGCTTGACCATTTCTGCCGATACACTGCTGACAATGATCATTCCACAAATGATTTTCACACTTGGACTGGTTAATACTGCATCCATCAGGTCAAATATTGCATCCTGTCCGTTCCCTAAAAATCTATATGCCTGTTGACGAAAGTCCTGTAGTTTATCAATAATCATGGCTGTAGATATCTCTTTACTTTTCATCTACTTTAGACAGTTTGTATCTCTTTTACTCTGTCTTTCTTTCCTTTTTTAGTCTAAATTCCAAGAGGGATTATTTAATGTGGGGTATCGAAGACGCTCTTCTTTCCCGTTACGATTCTCTTGGCTTTGATACTTCTTATTTTGAGTTTTCTTATGCCTAGCTACTTAGCATTGCTCATCATTAAACTTTATCCAGTAGGGCGAGTTACATTTCATTAACTTACCCTTAATCTAATGTGCAAAAATTATACGTTATGCTGACGCTAAAATCCGCTACGATTATTACTTTTAATTATCCCAACACCAATAACAATGTTAAAGTCCAGTAAATAAGTTTGTGCAGTTTATTTCACCATTACAGATCATCCGAGTGGCGATCGCAGAGGCAATATATGCAGGCTTTGGGATTCGCCTAAAATGCCATGAAATTGTCCTCGAAGCTAGCTTTCCCAAATACTCTGCCCACTATACATCATCAGTAGCGATCGCTCTTTGCCCTCGTTTAGCACAAGACTCTCTAACTATTGCTGAGGAAATCATCAAACTTTGTATTCAAACTCGTCTAAAAAGCTCTTATGGAATTTCTTTGGATAATTCTTCTGAAAATCGAGATATAGATTCACAGTGGCAGATTCAAGCAGTGGGTAAAGGCTGGCTGAATATTAACTTTACCGAACAATATCTAGGCGAGATTCTATTACTATTAGAAAAATTACGAATAGCAGCAATTGAAGATACTAATGGAATTTGGCAAAAGCGATTTCTTATTTCAGATCAATATATAATCGAAGACAATTATGCTTATGCTCGATGCTGTGCCTTAATCAGATTGGCATATCGTGAGCATTTATTACCTTTGGTTTTAGAAAAAAATTTCAAAACTATCTTTACTGAAGCGGAACCTGTAGAAACCAGTTTATTAGTCCAGAATTTAGCGATCGCTGATTATTTGATGTCAGCTCAAGAAAATTGTACGGAAAGAAATCACAAGAAAACTCAGGAAAAACAAGATAAATTATCGCGATCGCTAGCAGATGTGTTTTTGCAATTTTATGACCAATGTCGCATTTACGGAGTTAACCGTGACATTGCTTGGCGGCGTTTATTGCTGATCAGAATTACGCAAAAATTGTTACTAGCACTCGCTCCAACCAATATCAACTACACAATGTATTTATAGTCTTACAGCACAAAGTGCTGACCTGAATCTACTTGTTTAACATCAACATGGCATCGCCAAAGGAATAAAAACGATATTCTTTAGCGATCGCTTCTTGGTAAATTGACATTAAAAATTCACGCCCATCTTTACCTAAAAATGATGACACCATCATCAATAAAGTAGACTTTGGTAAATGGAAATTTGTAATCATGCCATCTAGCACTTTCCATTCATAGCCAGGATAAATCATTAAATTAGTTTTCCCCCTTAACGCTTCATAATTTGAGCTTTCTAGCGAACGTGCTACTGTACTGCCCACACCAATCACTCGTCCGCCTCGCGCTTTTGTTGCTTTAATTTTGGTGATCGTGTCCTCAGATACTTCACACCACTCGTTATGCATCACATGTTGAGTAATGTCCTCAGTCTCTACAGGACGAAATGTACCTATTCCCACATGTAATGTGATAAAAGCCTTGTCAATACCTTGAGCTTGTAATTCCTCAAATAGTCGATCCGTAAAATGTAGTCCCGCCGTAGGTGCAGCGATCGCCCCTGATATCTCCGCATAAATAGTTTGATAGCGCTCAGGCTCCGTATGAGAATCAGTCACATAGGGTGGTAAAGGAATTTGACCTAGCTGATCAATAATTTTGTCCAAATCCGCATCCGCAGGAATATGAAATTGTAATTCTCTCGCCCTTGTGGTTGTATCAATTCCCTCAACTGTTGCCTTCACATTTTCCGCAAATATAATTGTGCTACCTATTGGCAAGCGCTTACCAGGTTTCACTAAAGCTAGCCATCGATCATGTCCTATTGGTTCCATCAACAAAATCTCCACTGGAACTCCCGATATTTTATGTCCATACATTCGAGCAGGAATAACTTTGGTGTTATTAAAAACCAATAAATCTCCAGACTTTAGAAACTTGGGAAGATCGTAAAAGTGGTGATGTTGTAATACACGATTTTGTTCAATTACCAACAATCGCGACGAGTCCCTCGGTGTAACTGGATCTTGAGCAATACGATCGCTAGGTAAATCATAGTCATAGGCACTTAACGTATAGTCAGGCTCAAGGTCGGTTACAGGCAATGAAGTCATAGAAAGATTACATTTTAGAACATCGACTTACTCAAGATTTTTAGCTAAATCTTGTAGCATTCTTCTAGTGTTTGATAAAAAGTGACTAAGTTACAAAAAAATATAAGAAATTTTATATACCAATCGCGTAAACAATGGTATACAGATGGCAGCAGCAATATATGCTTACCACATATTGCGAGCGCTATACCAAATTGACTATTACTTTGACAATTACAACGAGGAGTTTATGCAGTACTTAATGTCAGATCTTCATCAGCGTTTCATCGGCTCATTGAACTATAACAAACCTCTAGCAGTCGGTGACGTATTCCGTGCTGGCAACACTAAAACTTATACCGTTGTAAGTATTAACGATACTCGCAACAAGAGTAAAGATGTTAAGTCTGTTACCGTAATTCCAGTACGCGAAACTGCAAATTCTAAATAACTCACCTATCACTTAGTGTTGATTAATTGATTGTCAGCAATTAAGTTGCGTATGCCAAAACATTTGAGAATGTTGACTCAAAACAGAGACAGTCCAAAATTAGCTCTAAAAGCATAAATCTGAGAGAGATAGAAGCTTCTACAAACACATAGAAAATATAAGGTTATTTCTAGCCTCTCTATAGATGCCACAATTATTTGCATTCAATAAATTTAGACCCATATTCTCGATTACCAACAATAACCTACTCCCAGAACCCTAGAGAAGAGTGATGGTGCAAAATTCTGCCACTCTTCTTTAGGGTTAAATACTCCACACTATCAGCAATGAGCCTGCAATATAGGCAAAAGCTTCAATTAATCCCGCACCAAGATTGGGAACTTCCTGTCTCACGATTTCATCGGAAATTTTGACCCCTGGGACAAGAATAAGATCGGCAATCCAGCGAATTGCAATGAGCATCAATATTCCAAAAGGGATAGCTAAGCCATACAAAATAAAACTAATGCCCCAATTCTCAAACTCAGGTAAGAAGGCAAAATGCACGACATTACCGATCGCCACTAGCATACCCGCAAAGGCAACTCCAGCCGCAGGATTATTATGTTCTTGAATTGCTTTAAATACCCTATAACCTGCGATCACTGAGTAACAAAAACTAGCCATTACCAATGTGGCTAGACCGATCGCATAGCTAACCAAGCCCACTAACCAAGTTCCCGAATCTCCCCCCATCGCTGAACTAATAATAATGCCATTAGCAATGTGACAACCTGATTCGAGGGCTGCTGCACCGAAATTACGTTCTTCCAGAATTTCTCTAGCACTATCACAGCGTTGCAAAATTAGGCGATCGCATACTACAGCACCGACCCACATCAAGCCAATAACCAATATTCCATAGAGCACCAGATTAACAACTACATTTTGCCAGCCTAAGACTGATTTGGTGAGTGCACTTTTAAGAGCGATCGCAATGCCTAAATAGTAACCAACTAGTGCTACAGCAACTGCTGAATTGTCGCGCACAAATAGCTCAACATTGAGTTCCAGTTTGCGTCGAAAGAACCTTTGATAAACAAATTGTCCAATCCAAAACAAGATAAAGCTAACGATAATCTCGGCAATAATTAAAGGCGATCTCCCAATTTCCTGTAAGACTCGTTCCATGGGGAAGTTAACACAATGTTGAGAATCCCAATATATAACAAAAATGAAGTGTCTTACTAAGCGTTTACTTACTAAGCGTTTATTAATGCGGAAATAGCTAGATCAGAATAGGGTTTAACTAACATTGCACATTCAGAAGGAAGCACCTCACCAACAACCGTTTGCATTAGCCGATAGCAAGTACAGCATTCTTTTGCAACTTGATAGGAATTAATGATATTTGCCAACCAATCCATCAAGGTTTCTCGGAAGAACAGCTCGTCATCACGCAAGATAGATAGTGATATGTATCGAATCACACTGTTCATGTCATATTCGCAACGAGCTAATTGCTTGTTTACCAACACAGGATATTGCTGTGCCAAGAGTTTAAGAGTCCTGATCGTGATTTCTTCAGCATGATCGCGCAATAGACCATAGGTCATAACACGCAATGAAAAGGTATTGGCAAAACACTCTAAATTAAAAATGTCAATGTCAGTGAGATAAACATGTTCAACTTCACTCGTCTTCTCATCTAAAGTGCGGTTCATAGTTAGCATAATCTTTTAACCACTCAATTAACTACTGTAGACATTATATTTTTGCGATTTTCAGCCGAATATTGAATGACACATCCCCCGACAACTCTCCCTAAATAGATCCCTAAATAGATCCTTAAATAGATCAAAGAATAAAGTTATGTTTGCGCTTCTATTTTAAGTACGAAATTAAAGTTAATTTTAAAATATATTTCGACATAATGCCCATAGTGCTTTTCAAACAATTCTCTGTACTTCACTAGATTGGAAACCTCAGTAGTCATACAATGTAACAATGTAATTGTGCTGCTGGCGCAAAGCGCCGCCCATCCTTACTACAATAAATTCTTTCCTTATTTAGGACTACCGCGTAAAGTGCTGTAAGTAGATATGCATCAATGAAAATCAGAGCAAAGAAAATCAGAGCAAAAATCTGTGATATACGCTCTGCGTGGGCCACAAACTTTATTAGCTAAACAAGAAGTGATGTTAATTTAGAGAAGGGTCGCAAAATTAAGAGATCAGATTTTTTGTTGCGTGGCTAAAAGAAATACCACAAATTTGTAAATTTGGTAAATTTGTTCATGCAAGATTTTATTGCGATGTGAAGAGAGTCACGGTTAAAATGCTAAGTTAACAGAACGTAATAATTAGATACCTCCATGCAGTCGGCAGTAAGAATTGAAAATCTCAAGAAAACTTATGGCACAACTA
>JADBWH010000103.1 GCA_020404105.1 Pseudanabaena sp. M53BS1SP1A06MG
CTTGTGCAATAGTCCTTCCACCAAAGCAATAACAGCTTCTTCGCCTTGTTGATAGATCCCTCGGATCTCTTCTCTACTGATTCTTTGCTTTGGTGGACTCTCTTTCATCTCGATGACGATTCGCTCTGGCTTTATTCTTCAAATCCTACTTCTTCCTTGATTACTTCTTGGAAAATATTATTAAATCTTTAGCTTGAATTAAATCTTTAGCCTGAGTAGTTACTAAAAATGTCAGAAATCAAAGTTCTGGCAACAGTATGTAAAACTACCTTCTCAATTAGAGGTGCTAAAGCATTGATCGCCAAATTAACAACAAACGTACTTCCTAGATTAGCAAATAGCCACTTAAACCAAAATAGAGTCATAGTTGAACCTCAAAAAATAAGCAAAATTTAAGGAATCGGTAAAAACGTCAGTATTTAACCTAAGTTACAGAGGTTAGAAGTAAATGGTAAACTTCTTAATGATGTGATCGCTTTGGCAAGAGGGGGAAGTGGTTATGTTTTAACAGTGTTAATTGGATTATTAGCGCAAAAAATGTCTGCAACTGATAGAGCGATCACTGCATATACACTTACCTAGTCAGAAGAATCTCAAAATCAGCAATTCCAAAATAAAAGTTAATCAGTCTTCTTTGAGATGAGGAGGAGCGATCACCTCTCACTAAGTACGGATGCCAGCGCCAATAACGCCAACCATCTCCAAACGTAGTAAAAAATCTCTCGCAAAATTTCACGAAAAACCTAACTTGCGCTGGCGAGATAACGGATAAGTTCAGCGGTTGACGCGGCCTTATGCGTCAATCCGCTGCAACACCGGGTTAGAAAGGGCTTGCCGCCAATGGAACGAAAGACTGGCACGGCAAGCACGGCAAAAAAAGAAGCTTTACGCATAAAGGTTAATAGGCGGATGAACTGCTTGTTAGCCCTTTTTCCTGAATTCATAGAGAATGTCCTCTTGCATTTGAGCAAGGGTCTCTGCTGTTACGCTAGCCGCTTCACGACCTCGCAAATCAATGTGCTCTTCGATAGGGCCATTATAGGAATGTAGCAGGAGACCCACGAAAGAAGTCTGGCACGAATTTAGCATATCGTTCAGCAAGCTTTCCCAATTAGCTGCATCTAGGGCTGACTTGGACTTCGTGAGCCGGTCAGCTTTCTGCTCCTTCCATCTCTTTAGCTTGGTTTCACTCCAACCTTTTCGGCGTAGCTTTAACTCTTCGTTGTCAGCCGCATTCTTTTGACGTTCAAGCTTTGATTCATCACGTGCCAGGGAACCTAGAAACGTTCCACAATCGCAGTGACCTTGCGTGGTGAGAAAGTAATGCTCACCAGGTTTTAGATGCTCTTCAATACTAGGGTTTCGTTGTGGTTTAAGTGTGCGCCCATGCTTAACCGCGATGTCAGTCAGGACGGACAGGTTCGCAGAGCGAGGTAGCACGGCCGTAATGAAGTAACACATAGACTTCTAACGGTCTGGTTGAGCCGCCTCAGTTAAACTTTGGCTTTTGAAGATCACATTTTAGAGGTCGGCTCCAACGCAGTGTTAGCCATCCGACTGCATGAGCCAACTAATTTATTAAAGGTAATTGAGATTCTGCAATGTACCGAACTGGTTTAGTAAGTTTTCTAACTTTACCAATCTCAACGGCTCGATCTAACCATTTACGCATTATCTTCAAGTCAGTGTTCTCGAAAATCTCAACTAACTCTTTATCGGTGCGTTCGGTTTTCAAGCTACCTATTATGTATGGCATCATAATTTGAGAAGCATCATATTTTTGGTGTTCGGATTCAATAGACTCAGCACTCACATGGCTATTTATGGTATTTTTTCCGTTAAAATCAGACTCAAGCATAGGAGTATCTGGCAAAACGACTTCTGAATCAGGTTGGTTATTTACCTTGTTAAAGTCCAGTAAATCCCTGTAATTGTCTAGATGATATTCACTATTTGCTGAAACTGAGCTAATTTCTTGTCCATACAACAAAAAATTTTGAATTGGAAGAGGCTTTACAATTGTTTCGGAAGTAATTTCTCCAGTCTTTATTTGTTCTCTTACTTGCATTAACAAACGTCCAAGCACATTAGCACCAGTAAGAATTTCTTCGTCTTCTGGTTTAGCACCCCAAAAATCATCTTTCCTTGAATCTTCAACGATTGGTAAATCTCCTGTCTCTAGTAGAAGCTCACTAAATTTCTCCCAATTTTGAACAAGTTTTACCTGCAAACACCAACGCATTACTTTTGTTCGGACTATATCCCAGTCAACACGAGAATTATCTCGGTAAGGCTTGCTTTTCATTTTTGCTGTCATGGGACTCCGTTCAGCAATGATTAGTCTTTGGACTTCAGGTAGATGAGGGAAACGGCAAGCTTGATAGAGTGCTTCAGAAGTCAAAATCTTGACTCCGTTAACATTTAACAGGTATCCTCCTGCCATGTTAGACAACCCACCGAATTTTTCAGCAGTCTTACGAAAAGTAATACATTCTAGCCTGTTATATGTTCTTGACTCAGGAAGCTTTGCTACTGCTGGCATCTTCAAAATTCCTCCAATTCAGCAATTGGCGTAATGTTAACTGTCCGAGGAAATAGGGGATACCAAGCATTTAATGGAGAAGCTTTATTGGGATCACCCCACCATAATGCCAGTGGACAGTTATTTGCGATATTACGATATGTTATCAGAACTGCCCCAAAACCTAAAGACTCAAGATAGTCATATCCTAACGGACGCATACTGGTATTTGGGCTTCTAGGCAATGAAACAATGTATGCGCCAGCCTTCAAGAATGCGTACTCGATTACTTTACGGGCATCAGGTGAAGAAAAAATGCTGTCCTGAGTTGGCATATCATTAGGACGAAATAAAGGTGGGAAAGATTGATTAGACTTTTGAAGTCGCTGATTATTTACTGCATGAATATATTGATCGACAAGTTGATCGCTAGAGATTTCATGAGACCAAAAACAATCAAATCTTGACGGATTTCGCCGTGAGTTATGAAATTCATACCATTTCCAAAAATGTACCGAAATATTTTTTAGACGTGCTTGCTCCTCAATTTTTATTTTTGAATACTTAAATCCTTCTGTATGATGTGCAAAAAATATTATGTGTAAAGTTGTTCCGTGTATGGCTGTTGGCAACCAAGAGATAATGTCACGTCTAACCCTATTGCCAGAGTATAAGCAATCATCAAAATAAATATAAGCAATTGGATTTCTACCACAGTCCTTAACTTCAATTCCATATAGTCTTTGGAGAAGTGAATCGCAAATGCTCACTAAATCCTTTTGACTACTACCTTTTGTTTGAATTTGCAGAAATTTTATATTTGGTAATGTTCTAGCAGGATCTGAGCCAAGTAGTTTTTCGGAAATTAACGCTCTACGAATAAAGGCTTCAGCCTTTTCATGGGAAATATAGTAGGTTTTCAGAATGCGATCCATCTGCTCAAGGATCACTATTTGGGCATTGTCGCCACAACCAAACTTGTCAAACTGAGTTACCCATCTGTTAACATGACTTGGATTAATAGTGCGGATCTCGCCCTGTCGATAATCAGCGATTGTTGTTGCGATTGATTGGAGTAAAGCTTCACGCTGGTTAGTCATACTGGCATAAGACCGTAGCTAATTATTTTCTGTTGCCAGCCACTTTACAATACCGTTGCCACAAGTAACTAAAGAAGGGCTAACGGTCTAGTTGAGCCGCCTCAGAAATATTTTGGTGTTAAAGAATGATTTTTTAGTGGTCGGCTCCAACGAAGTGTTAGACATTTGCTACGGGATGAACAGACGACTTACGCCTAGATAGTTTTCAAGGTAGAGAGCGATCCCAATCAAGCGATCAACGCATTCTTCTCGATATTCTCGCTCAATAATCCGATCAACATTTGCAAGTGTAACCACAGGCAATGAAGTTGGCAAACATTCTTATCGAATTACTTGATCTAAAGAATCTTCACCTTTCATACTACGGTTAGCAGTTAGCAAAATCATTTGATTTTCTTGAGCAAATCTCCAGACCACTCTATCGCTGCTGGTTATTGGCAACTCAACTTCATCAAAGTAAACAAAACGAATTTGCAAAACCTCAAGCCACCCTTCAGAGGTAATACTACCGAAAAGCATGAGTGACTGTCCTTCAATATTGTGATCGATTAAAAAAATCACTTGTTTTTTGCTGCTCGTTTAGCTTTACGCACTTGCAGTTTTTGCCAAGCAGATGCATATTCAGGCTTTGGCGGCAACTTAGAAATATAAGCAATGCGTTCTTTGTTGCGTTCTTCCCAATAATATCGAATTTCTTCTGCTTGCTGTAATACAGTTTGATATTCTGATTCGACTTCTTCGTAGTGAGTGTCGATATAAGACATTGCTGCGTCAAACTGCTCATCAGTTAGATAAAATTGGTGGCGGATTAAATGGCGCGGGTAACCTGCATGAATATAGTCGATCACTTGATACAAGGTTATTCTTGTACCAGAAATTGTCAGACCACGCTCTGTTCGGGTAATTGCTGGTTTGTTGTCATGAGATAACAGCATATTAATCATTACCTCTTGTTCGCATATGGTTGTTGCTCCCTCCTTATCATATCACCTCCAACTCTATTCGCCTTCACGTCAGTAAAAATAAGGTGCGTTAATCAAATGTAACGCACTCTACAAGATCGGCGATCGCACTAAACTAAAAATCACGCTACCAGTAGCGTATGCTATCAAAATTTATGGCATAAAAATGCTATCTGTAACATTAGTCTAAACTCCAATAAGTCTGGACGCGATGTAGCGAACTTGATGCAAACCTTAGCTAAGGAGCAGAGATGCACAATTTTGTTGGTTACCCATGACAATTGCATTTTGGATGTCGCCGATCGCATTGTAGAAATGGAAGATGGTAATCTCACCAATAACTCGATAAACAGATAAGAAATTTGAGAAGATACGGGAGATGAGAAGAATCGCTTGGTATTTGTAGAGTGTTTCGGTCTAACGCCGGATTTGACCGGCACGCACCGGCATTGCGCCGCAAGACGTATGCTCTCGCGCATGGCTTGCGGCGCAATGCCGGTGCGTGTCCGCGTCGAACGACCTGTTAGGCAGCATAGCCGTCACCATGGTCTCCCATACTCCCGGTAATGCCTCTGAAGCATGGGACTGTAGTGAGCGACTAGAGGGGATACATCGCGCTCACTTACTTCCGAATGCCACCCAAGATCATTCTGTACCGCCATAGCGACTCTCCTCACCAATCGCCATTCCGGTTTCCTTTCAAGAGCCTTCCGACACCAGAGCGAGTGCTCTGCGGGTTGCAGCAAGTGCATCAAGAACGACAGTTCTTCGTTTGACGGCGGCAATGAGTTTAGGTCGGCTGACAGGCCGAGGCGATGAACAAAGTAGCTCCACGGTTCGTCATCACGCCAGTAAAAGTACTGCCGATACGCTTCGACTATTACGACGAGCGGATTTCGCTCCAGCGATGCAAAAAAGCCAGCTTCCCCAGAATCGGCGGGCAGCAATGGCAATGCCTGGATCTGCTGGTCGACCGGAGCGGCGAGAAACCCGAGTAACACAGCGAAATGGTTCACGAGCGTGCTCCTGCTGCCTAACGGCTTAATTGAGCTGCGACAAGTATGCTTCAACTCTCACCAGTATACTCTGTATTGTCTGCACCAACGAAGGGTTAGGCTTCACACTTAGACTCTTGAAACTCATATTTGATGACGTAATTTTTGAAGCCAAACAGTCTAGTTGAGCGTCTGCTAGTAACCTTTGCATCCACTCCAAGATCGGGGTTTGCGAAAATCTCTCACGAAGAGCGGCGCTTTCTAGCAGTTTCCATAATGCGAATCATCTTCTGATATTTTTCCCCTTCTTCTCTGTAAGTTCCACCTCGCGTCGCATCCAGATATTTCTCATTGGCTTGGATGAAAGGCGAGATTCCCTTGTTGTCCTTCCAATCCACGTCAGCTCCTGCGTCTACTAACATAGCTACACTCTCAACACAATTATTTCCAACTGCGTAATGTAGAGGTGTGCTACCTATAAAGTCTTTCGTGTTAACTTCGGCTTTTGCTGCGAGTAACAAATTGATCACTTTAGTGTCGCAATATGACGAAGCCGCTGTATGCAAAGGAGTTTGGTAGGATTTATTTTGAGCATTGACATTGGCATCTCGATTAATCAGCAGTTCGGCTACGTCACTCCAGTGGGACGGCACTAGATGCAATGGAGTATTTCCGTCAAAATCTTTTGCATTGACATCAGCACCTTTGTCAGTTAAAAACTTTGCAATTTCATACGAACCAGAAGGATCTCCAAAACGAAAGGCTAAATAATGCAGTGGTGTGTGGCCAGTGATGTCATCACGACCATTCACATACGCACCTTTGCTCACCAGGAATTGTACCAAGCTTAAATCTCCACTTTGAACTGCACAGCCGAGCAAAGGTGGCGATAATTTCATTGAACTCCAATTTCCATAAATCAGGACATCTTCATGCCGATTGGGATCGCCACCCCACTTAACATATTTTCTGATTTCGTTCGGCTTTTTACAGATTCCGTAACTATCTTGATTACATCCACCATTGAGGATTAGCAGTCCAATGAATAGGCTAGTAATGAATAGTGGGCGTTTGAACAGCATAGGTATACAGCTTGGGTGAATGAGCGCCAATCAAGTTTAGAATCACGAACTTGTGTTGTTAGACTACTAAGCGAGCAATCCACGATGACCATTCTTGATTTCACGGCGTACCATTAATCTACACAATTGCTGAGGCGTTGAACATGAAAGTACCTTCCTCGCCTAACGGTCTAGTTGAGCCGCCGCAGTCAAACTTTGGATTTGACAGATCACTTTTGAATGGTCGGCTCCAACGCAGTGTTATACCTCTTCAATACTACAAGTCTCGCTCTGTAAGTTCAGCAATTTTCATTAACGCTCTCAATGTTCCAATCTTTAAATCTTGATTGCGGTGAACAGGGATAGATAAGATTTTTGAACTTTGAAAATTCTCATAAATATGATGACTTCCAGTAATTCTTTGTAAAGTCCAACCTCTTTGCTCAACAATCTTACAAAGTTGTTTTCCAGAGATAGACTTCATACAGCGATTTCCACAACTTTATCACTTGAGCTTATATTCTTCAGTCTGTTGGCAACACTCAACCAGCCCTCAATTGCGTCTTGTAAATTTTTCATTACCTCATCTAAGTTATCACCTTCAGTGATGCACCCTGGCAATGCTGGTACTTCTGCCCAATAACCACCTTCTTCTGCTGGATGAATGACTGCGCTGATTTTCATAGACTGATTTTTGAATATGTACTTAATCTATAATATCAGACTCAGAACCTTCAAGAAAACTTGAACCTTAGTCTCCAAACCAGTCTTTTAATTTTTGCCTTGTTTTTCCCTTAACATTTTCATCTATATGAATTGCTACGGCAGCTACGGCAGCAGCCAGCGCACCTAGATCGTCCGCATATCCAACGACTGGAGTTATATCAGGAATAGCATCTAAAGGAAAGATAAAATAGCCTAACGCAGTGTATATGATTGCTTTCGCTCCAACAGGAGTATTTGGGCTTTGCGCTGCATAGTAAAGCCAAAGTGCTTTCTCTATAACTTCTTTTCCTGCTGCTAGAGCAAAGCCAAAAATTTTATCCCAGAAGCTCTGATCAGAATAGTTTTGATCAAATTCATTTTTTTCTGAGTTCATTACAATGTCTAAGTTGGTGGATGTATAACGTCGTCTTTCCTCATCACGTTCTCGGCTTGCCAGACTTCCCATTCTCTCTTGTGCAACAGCAATGTCTCATCGAACGTGCAGGGCACGACGCGCATCTGCGTACCAGTGTGAATCATTCCTAGAATTTCGTTCACGATATCCGTATGGCGTGAATAGCACGCCCAGTAAGCTCCGTCCCAGTTGTCGAAAAGGACATCGACCGTCTTCAAGATGTGGGGACTTAGAATCCCGTCTTGGTTCCAGAACGGTCTCGGAACGGTCACGGGGGACGAGAAGCCGAACAGTCTGTTCCAATCGTCCGCGAAGAGTGTGCCTTTGGTTTCAAGGAATCTGTCGTCTTCGACAAGCGCCAGTGGCTGATCGCCAAAAAGGAGCTCAGTTGCCTCGCACTCCGCGTCCGACATGCGAGAACGATCAAACGTATCGCGCTCAATTAGCCACGAGTAACCCCGAAGTCGTGTCAGCACTGGCCGAAATATGCGCTCGAAGCAAGGACTATTGTCCTCACGTGAGTAATAGACGCGCAATCCTCGCCAGTCCACCACGCGATAGGGCCACCACCCCCATCCTTCAGTAGTACTCATCGCACCTCCATAGTCCCACAATTGTTTCGGTGGACGTATAACGGATAAGTTCAGCGGTCGGCGTAGCCGATCCGCTGGAACTGATGGTTAGCCTTGAACTCTTGTTGGCTCACGCTCACCTTGCCTCAAGGCCGAAAAAAAAGCGGCGTTATATTCGAGGCAATGCGCGAGGGAACCCTCAGCGAGGACTACGTCATGCCCTCGCACCAACTGAACAGGAAGCCGGAGAACAAAGAAAACATCGCCATCCTCGTACTTGCTTTCGACAAGCTGAAGCGGGATGAGATCCTCATGCCGGAACTTTCTGTGTACGACACGAAATGGAAAAACCACCCGACCCTCGACGACGCCATCGCGCTCAACTATGACCGATGTACAGGGATGGCGGTTGCACAACCAAGCTAGATAACTGCCAAATCCCCACATTACCGCCAGGACGACAAATGGATACCATGTCGGATAATCGTTTGGGCCTTCGACTCCGTCAACGATGGCACTGATGGTTCCGAATGCTAATCCGAGTAACCACAACACCGTAAAACACCATAGCAATATCCATTTCCGAGAACCAAAATAGTAGCTGCGCATTTACTAATTATATATTATCTTGCAAATTACAGGATAAATACTTTTATAGGATAAATATCTCACGACTTGCTAGATAAAGCAACTAATAAGCGTTATATCTAGTTTCTTGCAGGGTAATATCCCTCTACAGAATTTTATTAAGCAAAATGTTGGATAACATACCCAAGCCTGTACTGAAAAATCAGATGCCTGCCCTAGCCTCAAATGGGCAGATTGAGCCGCCACCTAGAGAGATGTTAGATCGAGTTAGGGATGCCATTCGGGTTAAGCATTACTCCTATCAAACCGAAAAATCCTATGTGCAATGGATTCGGCGGTTTATTTTGTTTCACAATAAACGACACCCAAGTGAAATGGGAGGTGATGAAGTTAATGCTTTTTTAACGCATTTGGCAACTACTGAAAATGTGGCAGCATCAACCCAAAATCAGGCGCTTAGTGCAATCTTGTTTCTTTACCGTGAAGTATTGCAGCAAGAACTCGATCTCAACCTTGATGCAGTTAGAGCCAAAAAGCCCCGCCGCTTACCAACTGTGCTTACAGCCGAAGAAGTACGGGCAGTATTGCAACAAATGGAAGGCGTTTCACAACTGGTAGCAAAATTACTGTATGGCAGTGGCTTAAGACTAAATGAAGCCCTGAGCTTGCGGGTTAAGGACTTAGATTTTGCTCAAAAGCAACTGCAAATTCGTGATAGTAAGGGCATGGAAAGCCGTATCACAATGTTGCCTGATGCACTTATGGAGTCATTGCAGTTGCATTTAAGTGCAGTCAAGTTATTGCATTTACAGGATTTAGAGCATGGATGCGGCGAAGTGCATCTTCCATTTGCCTTA
This sequence comes from Pseudanabaena sp. M53BS1SP1A06MG, assembly GCA_020404105.1. Taxonomy (GTDB): domain Bacteria; phylum Cyanobacteriota; class Cyanobacteriia; order Pseudanabaenales; family Pseudanabaenaceae; genus Pseudanabaena; species Pseudanabaena mucicola_A. Next base: position 9,777 of record JADBWH010000103.1, read on the forward strand.
GAGAGAAAATATCCCAACGCACCCAAAGAATGGATTTGGCAATATGTATTTCCCAGTCATAGCCTTGTTACAGATCCGAGATCGGGAATAGTTAGGCGATATCACATTCATGAGAGTAATATCCAAAGAGCAGTTAAAAGTGCCGTTGTTCAAGCAAGAATTCAGAAAAGGGTTAGTAGCCATACATTTCGCCATAGCTTTGCCACACATTTATTAGAAAATGGCTATGATATCCGTACTGTACAGGAGTTATTGGGACATAAAGATGTCAAAACAACCATGATTTATACTCATGTTCTCAATCGCGGCGGTAAAGGAGTAATTAGTCCGCTCGATCGCTAGATAAACAAGACTTAGATCTAAATACCCGTAAGCTTAGCGATCGCCCCTTCTAAAGAGCTTGGTAGCGATCGCAACAACTTACGTTTTTCAAAATCCACAGGTACGAGGGTCACCGTTGCTGTTACACATAGATCTGTTTCTGTACGAATTTGATATTCCCAGTTTAGACGTACCTTATCTGGCACAAGCTTCGTCATGACCAGCACATCATCGCCCATTCTTGCAGAACGATGATAACGCAAAGACATCTCAGCTACAGGTAAATCAACCCCTGCTGAGACTAGTTCCTCAAAGCTCATCCCCACTGTCCGCAAACATTCTACCCTTGCCTCTTCCATCCAAGTTAAATACATTCCATGCCAAACTACGCCTGAATAGTCCGTATGGTGGGGATAGACTCGCACAGGGTAGTTGAACCAACCATCATTTGTATTAGTTGGTTGAAATTTAGTAATCTCACTGGTTAGAGTTGTAGAAGGTAAATCTGCCATTATGGTCATACCTAGAATAAATAACTACAGTAAATTCTCTAGGCGACGGCGCATCATGGCAATTACGGGATCTTCGACTATGATTTCATCCTCTGGCTCTGATTGATTATTTTCGAGATCCTTAGACCAATCAGTTTTATCAACATTTTTCTCAGGTGGCACTAGTAGACCCTCGGTTGGCACAATATTTAAGTCATAGTTCGATTCTCGACAAAATGCCTCTAAATCTTCGCTGTCAATACTCTCTACTGTCGGCGATAAAAAATCCTGCGCTTCTAGTAGACCTGCATAACGAATTGCATCATCTTCCTGTTCAAACGCAACCACAATGTTGTCACCATCTATTTCTAGGGTGTAGATACCTTCGTTATCGGTGTTGGCGTTAAACAGCAATACCCAAACTTGCATAGAAAAAACTCGACCATTAGAAAAGTTTTAATATTGTATAACACGCTTATATACCTATCGCTAAGCTCAGAACTCTAAGTAGGTAAGGATGGGCGGCGCGAAGCACCGCCCATCCTTACCACAATACAGACTACCAGCTTAACGATGATTAAAAATTTTTAATGGGGAGTTGTAACTTTGCGTCTCGATCACTACACCACAGGAACTTACACTGTCGGTGCACCACTTTGGAAACAAGTCCTTTGGTACTTTATTGGCTCACCAATTGTGCGTAGTTACTTTATGCCTTTTTCAAGATTGAAGGTAATTATTTTGCGCTGTTTTGGTGCAGAAATTGGTCAAGGTGTGCGGATTAAAACGGGGGTGCGCGTCAAATTTCCTTGGCGTTTAATTATCAAAGATTTTGTCTGGATTGGGGAAGATGCTTGGCTGGATAATCTCGACCTGATTACGATTGAGAGCCACTGCTGCATATCCCAAGGGGTATATCTCTGTACAGGCAATCACGACTGGGGCGATCGCGATTTTACGCTGCGTACTGCGCCCATTTATATCGAATCAGGCAGTTGGATTGCCGCCCATGCGACCATTGCCTCAGGGGTTAGAGTCGGTCAAGGCGCAGTTTTAGGCTTAGGTAGTGTGGCGACGCGAGCGCTAGAGCCAATGACAATTTATAGTGGCAATCCCGCGATCGCCATTAAGTCACGTAAAATCAAATTACGCGAATAAATGGTGATGCCATTTATTCGCGCTTAGAAATTATATTTTTTAAATTATTATGACTGTTGCCAATTCAGCCCCTAGCCCCAAAATTGGACTAGCTTCACGATTAGTTAATGGCATTTTAGCAATTAGCCCTTTATTTAATATTGCCAAACAACGCGCTCGGAAGATGATGATCAAACGCTCCGAGTCAATGGGCGTAAACTGGCGACAAATTGTTGCTGATTTGCAAAAACAAGATCTTGATGGCGAACTTGCCAAAGTCCAAAATCCTAATGTCCAGTATCCCGAATACTACCTCAAGCATTTCCACGCCTATGAAGAAGGGAATCTCGGCTGGCTACCTGCAACGGAAGTAGAAGTTGCAGCCTATGCTGTGCATTCACGAATTTGGAATGATGCGGAACCTCCTGTAAAAGGTGATCCCCGTCTACGCCAAAGCTATATTGATATTGTTAAAGAAAGGATTCCTGCACCTCAAGATATTCTCGATATTGGTTGCAGCGTTGGGATGAGTACTTTTGTATTGCACAATGCTTATCCACAGGCAAAAATTACAGGCTTGGATTTATCTCCCCATTTTTTAGCGATCGCCAATTACAATACGCGCACTAAACATCCAGAGTTACAAGAATCACAACAGATCAAGTGGATTCACGCCGCCGCCGAAAATACAGGCTTACCTGATGCTTCCTTTGATTTTGTTTCCTGTTTTCTCTTATTTCACGAATTGCCTCAAGATGCGACGAGGCAAATTTTGCGTGAAATCCGTCGTGTCTTGCGTCCCAATGGTTACTTCACACTTATGGATATGAATCCCTACTCCGATATCTATATCAAGATGCCTCCCTACATCCTGACTTTACTCAAGAGTACCGAACCCTATCTCGATCAATACTTCTCTTTTGATCTAGCCTCTGAGCTAGTAGCCGCAGGCTTTGAGCCTCCTACGATTACGGCAAATACGCCTCGCCATCGCACTGTGATTGCCAAAGCTGTATAAAGTTGTATAAATATAATGATGTGCCGTACTTTGTAAAGCATATCGTCGCTAGAGTTTGAGAGCTTTTAGGTTTTCCCTAATATAACTGACAACGCTATATTAAAATTATTAAAGATTAGATAAGATTTACTAAGTAGCTAGACATAAGTAAACTAAAAACCGAGAAGTTTGTTCCGCCCGCGTAGCGGGCGGAACAAACTCAGGTTTTGGGTTTTAATTAAGTTGTGCTACTCACAAAGTATTTGTATCGCTAATTTTAATAAATAGCCTACCAAGTTTATGATAATTGAAATTCCCGAACCACTTAAAACATTGGTGACTTTTGCTCACCCCATTCTCATGATCCTGACCCTAATTTTGGCATTGTATGCAGGTTATGTTGGGTGGCAATACCGCAGAATTCGTAGTACTGAGGGTGATGAAAAAAAAGCGCTAATCTCCAAAAAATATAATCTCCTCCATCACAATCTAGGTTCGATATTCTTATTGTTAATGGTGGCAGGTGCGATCGGTGGTATGGCTGTGACTTATAACAACAATGGGAAGTTGTTTGTGGGAGCACATTTGATTGCTGGCTTAGGACTCACTTTTTTAGCTGCATTATCAGCAGCACTAGCGCCTATACTTCAACAGGGTAAGGAATGGGCGCGGAGTACCCATATAGCAGTGAATACTGTATTAGTTGGCATTTTTGTATGGCAAACCCTAACAGGCTTTGAAATTGTCCAGCGAATTCTCGAACAAATGTCTAAAGCTTCATAACAAAAAAGCGGCACAATGCGCCGCTTTTTTGTTAACGGTAGTTTGTGAATTGGAGAGCGAGGGGAAAGTCTTCACCTTTGACGAGTTGGATAATTGCTTGAAGTTCATCCTTTGATTTGGAAGTGACTCGCAAAGCATCACCTTGAATTGATGCTTGAGCTTTAGGGAAATTATCACGGATGGTTTTAGAAAGTTTTTTGGCTTGATCTTGCTCAATACCACGCTTGAGTTTAATCTTTTGGGTGACACGATTACCGCTAGCAGATTCGATTTCGCCATAGTCAAAGATTTTTAGGGATAGGTTACGCTTGATTGCTTTAGATTGCAGCACATCGACAACTGAGGTAAGTGTCATTTCACTATTAGTTTTGATAGTTATGAGTTCTTTCTCAAGTTCAACTTCTGTATTTGTATTTTTTAGGTCATAGCGACTAACAATTTCACGGCGAGTTTGATCGATCGCATTCACAAGTTCTTGATGATCAAAATCACTAACGATGTCAAAGGAGTAACTGGAAGCCATAGATTTATTTTAGTTATTTTAGATTTTATTAATCACAAAGCAGCAGGAGCCGCCATGTTTGCGTCCCCAATCCTACCAAAAAACGGTATAGCTAAATGGTTTGTGGAAGCCCACCCCGAAGAGGCAGGGCTTCCACAAACCATTTAGGATTGTTATACTATTCCCAGAGCCGCCGACCTTCCTCACCATGCAAACGATCATGGGTATCCCTCAAAAGTCTAGGGATTTCCAGATTTTCGGGACATCTCGGCAAGCAGTCGCCACAGTCAGTACAGCGAATGGCTTTATTTCCCGGAAACCAATGTCCTGCATTCTCAAACATTTTATAGCGATATTTCCCAAAATCCACCATATCAAAACCGATCGCTAAATTTCGCAGCCTGAGAACTTCAGGAATATTAATACCTTCGGGACAGGGTAGGCATTGATAGCATTGCGAACAGAGATCGTTTTCTAAAATTGTATAGCGGCGATTCATGCAATCGATAACTGCGGATTCTAATTCAGACATCGGAGCATCATTATCCCATGCGTCCTGATGGGAATCTACTTCTCTAGGATTAGCTGCCCCAAGACTGAGGGTATGGATACGCTGATCACTCAGCAAAAAGCGATCGCACATATATAAAGCTGTATATGGATAGCAAACACCTGATAGCTCTTCGGAAGGGGTATAAAGCATCCCACCTTTATCCGATGGCGAAATAATAAATACCCCCATATCTTGTTCATGAGCAAGTTGTACCGCAGGTGCATTACGCTGATTGAAGTAATAGTAATGGAGATTAACGGACTCAAATAAGTTAGTACGAATCGTGTCTAAAATTACCTCAAGTGAACCATGGGTAGAAAAGCCTACATGCCTAATCATTTTTTGATCGACAGCTTCCCTAACTGCTTTCATACATCCATTGGGATCTTTCACAAGATCGAGATGTTCATATAGATTAATCCCATGAATGTCGAAGTTATCAATATAGTCCACATTCATTTTTTTGAGGGACTGTTCGATTTGTCGATGCATAGAGTCTGCATCTTTGATAGGACTAATTTTGGTAGTCAGATAAAAGCGATCGCGTTGCTTACTAAGCCCATTTCGCATAGCCTGACCAATAAATTCTTCACTCTTACCATATCCCTGTGCTGTCTCTATATGGTTAATGCCAACTTCTAAGGCGTGCCAAATCGTTTTTTCTGCATTCGTCGCAGATTCTAAATAACGCATTGCTCCTAAGGAGAATACGGACAAAAGCATCTCAGTTTTGCCAAAACGACGATAGCGCATAGTTAATTTATTAAATTTGCTAATTTTATAGGAATGACGCAAAAATGATGGAAAATCGTTATTTTAAATTCATAAATTGAAGTATAGCTTGGTATTTCCTGCAACAGATTTAGGACTTACGCATTGGGTAGATGTGGTGCGGGCGAAGCCCGCACCACATCTACCTCAATCCTAAGAAATTCGTTCGGTTTGCGTAAGTCCTAAAATATTTGAAAGCTTGACGAAGCTATGCTTTCAAATATTTCTCTGGGTTTCTAAGTCAGCGCTTTGCGCTGTAATTCTAAAGCGCGTGAATCACATTGGTAACTACACCCCAAATATGGAGATCGGTATGTTCATCGATCTCAATGGGCTTAAAAGCTTCATTTTCAGGCATGAGCCATAGTTTATCTCTAACCCTACGAATTCTTTTTACCGTTAATTCTCCATTTACCACAGCGATCACAACTTGACCATTGGTAACTTCAATCGAGCGATCAACAATCAACATATCATTGGGATGAATCCCTGCATCAATCATTGATTCCCCAACCACACGCACCAGATATGTGGTTTCAGGATGTTTCACCAGATGGCGATTGAGATCGATATTATCATCCACATAGTCTTCGGTGGGGGCAGGAAGCCCTGCTGCAACTGGGTTGAGATAGAGAGGCAAGCTCACCTTAGTCTTTCTTTCGGGTTTGAAGATGGATTGAACCATCGTTCCTAATTCGATTTCTTGGCTTCCCCCAGCCAAAGCTGCTAAAATTTCATCAGCAATTCTGATCGGTAGCCTTACCGCTTTAGTCGCCTCGCCATATTTCCCTGTTCCTTGGGGACGACCTGCACCTATACGTTTTCCTCCTCGTGGCATCTGATTTTCTCCAAGTACATTACAAACGCATGAAATGTGTACACTTATCAATAAAAGTATACTCAAAAAATGGCAGCTTATTAGTAATTTTGCCCCATAAGCCTTATAGCCAAAAAGCAGAACATTTTGGTTGCGTTTTACAAATCCCTTCAGGAATTTTTCAACGAATCATGTAACATCAGAAACATATTGCGATCGCTACTACAGGTCTTTGCGCCAAATAAAAACTGACTTTTTGCTACAAGCATTACAAATTTGAGTTTGAATGTGGGTAGTGGCTTAGGAAATATGGGTGACACACAATCCGTATTCACTAAAATGCTGCCATCTTTGGCACTACCGTATAAGTGAAAGAATTATAAGTACGACATTTAGTTAGACATGGTAAAAGATGCAAGATCGAGACGAATCCACGCAGTCCAAGATTCTCGAAAAAGAATCAGTAAAAAAATTGAAATTTGCCAAGAATAGTGGATTTCAGGTAGAACTAAGACGACGGGTTGACGAACTTTTTCAAAACAGTAATCTCAAAGAGCGTGATTGTCCCCAAATGTACGCAAAGACAGCGACCCTGTTAATTGGCTTTTTGGGAACCTATGCAGCCTTAATTTTTTTAGCCCAGACATGGTGGCAGGTTTTTCCTCTATGTATCCTCATGGGTGTAATCATCGCAGGTATAGGGTTTAGCATTCAGCATGATGGCGCTCATCGTGCCTATTCCAATTCGCTATGGATAAATAAACTCATGTCGATGAGTCTTGATCTCATCGGTGGTAGTTCCTATATTTGGCATTGGAAACATGATATTTTACATCATACCTACACTAATATTGCTAGCTATGACATGGATCTGGAAGTGGGAATGTTTGGAAGGCTTTCTCCATCTCATCAAAAGCTTCCATTTCACCGTTGGCAGCATTATTACCTATGGCTGTTATATGGTTTTCTGGCAATCAAGTGGCATTTTTTCGATGATTTTAATAACTTGATCACGGGCAAAATTAGCGATCGCAACTATCCTCGCCCTAGAAATAGTAATTTAGTAATCTTCTGTGCTGGTAAGCTAACATTTCTGACGATTGCGTTTGTGATTCCCTCACTATTTCACTCATTTTGGCTTGTTTTAGCTAGCTATAGTCTCATCGCATTTACCCTAGGGCTTTTGCTAAGTGTCGTCTTCCAGTTAGCTCATGTGGTGGAAGAAGCAGATTTTCCTATTCCTGATGAAGAGACCTGTTTAATTGAGAAAGATTGGGCAATTCATCAAATCGAAACTACAGTAAACTTCTCTCGCAACAACCCATTTCTAACTTGGTTGCTCGGTGGTTTAAATTTTCAAGTCGAGCATCATCTCTTCCCCAATATTTGCCATATCAATTACCCTGAGATCTCCAAGGTAGTTGAGCAAACCTGTCAAGACTATGGGGTGAGATATAACTATCACCGTTCCTTCTGGGCGGGTTGCCTCTCCCACTTCCATTGGTTACGCCGTATGGGAACTTCTTTCTAACAGAACTGATGTTACATAGGTGAAACGATCACTGTAACATCAGCTTTAAGACAAAATAGCCGTATATTGCACGGCTATTTTTGATTTAATTGAAATTACTGGTTTAGAAGGTGAAAGTAGTACGTAGAGTGAAGCCCCAAATTGGCTCTGGTGTACTGACATCGGGATTAAGTACTACATAAATGTCAGGGGTGATACTAATATTCCGATTGAATCTATGTGTGTAAAAGACCTCGATCAACCAAGGAGTATTAAGATCTTTACCTCTAGTATCATTACTGCTGGTGACATAGGGAGGAATTGCCACTAGAATACCTCCGTGATTGCCTTCCTTAAATAGATCAAAGAATCCTAAACTTAGAGCTGCATTGATAACATTGGCAGTAGTACCCCTGTTCAAATTTAGGGCGGATGTAGTCGAGAACCATCCACCTAAACCAACTTTGGGAAATATTCTCCAATCAAACTGACCACCAAAACTATCAGCAATGGTAGGTGTGGTAAGCCCAAAGGCAGCTGTTGCGAGATTAGTACCAGTAGGTCCTGAGAAACTAACTTGTCCAGCTAAATCAGGATCACTAGGAATAGTGCCACTCCAATATTTGTGGATAAAGTTTAAAGAACCACTAAATTGCTCGGAAGGTTTAAAGGTGAGCTGTGTAGCGATCGTACTGCTGCCGCCAAATAGTCCTAAAGAACCAGAACCAGCTTTACTAGCTTGAACATCACTGGCAAAGTAGCCAGCATGGAGTTGCCATTGATCACTAAAGCGATAGGCTGCACCGATACCAGTATCCGTAAATCCAGGTCGGAAAATTACAGGGTTAAAGAGACCATAAGCAGTGTTGGGAACAGAAGTTCCATTACGCAGAGGACTGATTACAGGGAAAAAGTCAAAGGGCTGTAGTCCCAAAGCTGAGATCCAGATGGTTGCTTGTTCGCCAACAGGGAAGCGATAGAAGAGTTGACCAACAGCGAAAGTATTTGCTGCTTTAGTGGCAGTAGATCCATCAAGAGCAAAGTTAGCCACATTAGATAGATTTCCTGTACCACCAACAACAACTGCAGTTGATGGTGAATTATTTGTGCCTATATTGACGCTTAATAAATCTTTTCCAGTAAAACTGGTATTAAATCGAAGATTTACAGAATAAGCAAATAATAAATTACTGCTTCTATTCCGACCATCATTGGCTCTTGTGCCATTAGTTGCGATCGCTCCTAGCAAAAAGTTGGCTGAACCCAACAGTTTTGTAGTGGTAGAAAATTGTTGTTCTTCGATTTTTGCTGTTTTTGCTTCAAGATTGTCAACTCTTCCCCTAAGTGCGGCTAGCTCAGAAGCAAATTCTTCTTGAAGTTTTTTCAAGGTAGAGAGATCTTCTTTGCTAACCTTGTCAGCTAGCCCTGCGGAGATGATTTCATTGATCTTGTCTAATGCAGTATTCAAACCTGCGGCAAATTCGTAACGAGATAAAGCCTTTTTGCCCCGATAGGTACTGTCGGGATAACCAGCTATCACTCCATAGCGTTCTATCAATGATTGAAGTGCTGTAAATGCCCAGTCAGTTGATTTGACATCCGTAAGTTGTGATACAGAAGTAACTGCTGCCAATTCCGAGTTTTGAGAAGGCAGCTTTGCATTGGCATCAGAAAGCTGGGTGACAGGAACTACGAGATCATCTTGCTGTGATGCTGCTGGTAATGGAGATTGTAATCCTACTCCTGAAACATTAATTACATCATCAATTTGTAATGGCTTACTAGCAGATGTCTTGCTATCTGCTAGTTTAGGGATTTCTGTACTAGTGAACTGTCTATTCTCTGCAACTTTCTTAACTTCATTAGCATTAACTGATGAAGTACTAGTGAGCGCAGCTACTAGCAAGATGGGAAATGATAACGCAAATTTTTGCGAAGCCTTGGACATTATAAAGAGTTCCTCACATGATGAAAAAATTACTGAGATTTTGTCGATTAAATGAGCATTAATCACAAACTCATAGTTAGTTCCTACAAATAATTACAAATTAGCTTATGAGTAGAAATGTTTAACTTCTTAAACAAAATCTCATGGTCGGTTTTGAGATTAATTTCTCACTTTGAAATTAAGCCCAGATTGAAATTTATACATAAGATCAATTAACACTCATAAATACGTGTAGATATCGTAGTATTTATAAATACTTGCATAATCCTGAAACAAAAATCAAGTATATTGCTTTACTTTTAAAGATTCATTTTCAAGATTTTGAGACAGAAATAACTTTTTTGGTAGTATGTAATACAATTACAAGAAACTAAAATATGATTAAGGAAATATGGCACTGCCTAATTTCTAGATAATTGAAAGTAATTAATCAAAAAAATAAAAATTGATTAATTTGATTAATCCAGTTATATACAGAATTTGTTGATTTGTTAATCATTTTTATTGAAAAGTTAGCGGATTTCAAAACCTAAGTTATGAAGGATTGCAGTCAAGCGATCGCGTCCACCAAGAGCCGCCGCATTCGCAACTCTTGCCGTGGAATGGGTTGACCAATCACTATTTACGCCCTGATTGACTGACAAAAGTAGCAAGAAAGTATACAGAGATTGAATTTGAGTAAAAAAGAGGCGTATGCTGTTTTTTGAAGAAAAAGGAGCATAGGACAAATGACCCAAAACGCCTCACGTATCTATAATGAACTAACAA
>JADBWH010000104.1:2500-5670 GCA_020404105.1 Pseudanabaena sp. M53BS1SP1A06MG
ATCCGCTGATTTTTCAACATCAGTCGGTTCGGACCTCCACTTGGTGTTACCCAAGCTTCATCCTGCCCATGGTTAGATCACCCGGGTTCGGGTCTATAAACAGTGACTATCGCCCTCTTCAGACTCGCTTTCGCTTTGGCTTCGGGATTTTCCCCTTAACCTGCCACTGCATATAAGTCGCCGGCTCATTCTTCAACAGGCACACTGTCACACGTTAAATCGTGCTCCAATTGCTTGTAAGCTTACGGTTTCATGTTCTATTTCACTCCCCTTTCGGGGTTCTTTTCACCTTTCCCTCGCGGTACTGGTTCACTATCGGTCACAAGTGAGTATTTAGCCTTACCGGGTGGTCCCGGCGAATTCACACGGAATTTCTCGTGTACCGTGCTACTCAGGATCCAGCTTGCCAGCTTTAATTTTTAATTACGAGGCTTTCACTCTCTATGGCGTGTCATTCCAAACACTTCTTCTAATCGCTGCTGTACATTGTCGCTGTCCTATAACCCCAATCAGTCTTGCCGATTGGTTTGGGCTCTTTCCCGTTCGCTCGCCGCTACTGAGGAAATCATTATTTATTTTCTCTTCCTTCAGCTACTAAGATGTTTCAATTCGCTGAGTTCGCTCTTTCCCGTCTATTTTATTCAACGGGCAGTATTTAGGGTTGCCCCATTCGGACACCTGCGGATCATTGCTTGCTTCCAGCTCCACGCAGCTTATCGTAGGTAACCACGTCCTTCTTCGCCTTCTTGTGCCTAGGTATCCACCGTAAGCCCTTTGTAGCTTGACCTCTGTATCTCTACTTCGGTTCTACTTGCTTTCTTCGTTACTTCTTTACTATGCAGTTTTCAAGGTTCTTACTAAATTCTCGCTCTCGCTAGAATTTAGCAGTCTCTCTAGTTCTTACACCTTACTTAATGGTTACCTAACTAGATGAGTTGCTAAACTCTTGCTCTCGATTTTGTCGGTCTGAGTAATTTGGTGGAGATAAGGAGATTCGAACTCCTGACTTCCTGCGTGCAAAGCAGGCGCTCTACCAACTGAGCTATATCCCCAGAGTGTCAAGTAAAAAGTTAGAAGTAAAAAGTAAAAAGTGAAGTCTCTTTCTGAGCTTTTCATTTTCCCTTTTTCCTTTTCCCTTTCACTCAAGTGGGCCATACTGGACACGAACCAGTGACCTCACCCTTATCAGGGGTGCGCTCTAACCAACTGAGCTAATGGCCCTTTTTGTTTGCTCTTGCTATAGCTTGATTCAGAACCTGACTTAGTTTGAAAGCTTTCCAATAAACTCCGAACGACCTTGGGATGACTTACTCCTGACCTAATTCTGTATTGGTTCAGTCTAAGAGTAAATAGGTCTCCCTATAAGGAGGTGATCCAGCCGCACCTTCCGGTACGGCTACCTTGTTACGACTTCACCCCAGTCACCAGCCCTGCCTTAGGCGACTCCCTCCCTTGCGGGTTGAGATAACGACTTCGGGCGTGACCAGCTTCCATGGTGTGACGGGCGGTGTGTACAAGGCCCGGGAACGTATTCACCGCAGTATGCTGACCTGCGATTACTAGCGATTCCGCCTTCATGCAGGCGAGTTGCAGCCTGCAATCTGAACTAAGACTGGGTTTACGAGATTAGCTTGCATTCGCATGCTCGCGACTCTTTGTCCCAGCCATTGTAGTACGTGTGTAGCCCAAGGCGTAAGGGGCATGATGACTTGACGTCATCCCCACCTTCCTCCGGTTTGTCACCGGCAGTCTATCTAGAGTGCCCAACTTAATGATGGCAACTAAATACGAGGGTTGCGCTCGTTGCGGGACTTAACCCAACATCTCACGACACGAGCTGACGACAGCCATGCACCACCTGTGTTCGCGCTCCCGAAGGCACTCCTCCCTTTCAGGAGGATTCGCGACATGTCAAGCCTTGGTAAGGTTCTTCGCGTTGCATCGAATTAAACCACATACTCCACCGCTTGTGCGGGCCCCCGTCAATTCCTTTGAGTTTCAATCTTGCGACCGTACTCCCCAGGCGGGGTACTTAACGCGTTAGCTACGGCACTGACCGGGTCGATACGGCCAACACCTAGTACCCATCGTTTACGGCTAGGACTACTGGGGTATCTAATCCCATTCGCTCCCCTAGCTTTCGTACTTCAGCGTCAGTTGAGATCCAGCAGGACGCTTTCGCCACTGGTGTTCTTCCAGATATCTACGCATTTCACCGCTACACCTGGAATTCCTCCTGCCCCTATCTCTCTCTAGTCTTACAGTTTCCATTGCCTTTCCAAGGTTAAGCCTCGGGCTTTGACAACAGACTTATAAAACCGCCTACGTACGCTTTACGCCCAATAATTCCGGATAACGCTTGCATCCTCCGTCTTACCGCGGCTGCTGGCACGGAGTTAGCCGATGCTTATTCGTTAGGTACCGTCATTATCTTCCCTAACAAAAGAGGTTTACAATCCACAGACCTTCTTCCCTCACGCGGTATTGCTCCGTCAGGCTTTCGCCCATTGCGGAAAATTCCCCACTGCTGCCTCCCGTAGGAGTCTGGGCCGTGTCTCAGTCCCAGTGTGACTGGTCATCCTCTCAGACCAGTTACCGATCGTCGCCATGGTGTGCCTTTACCACTCCATCTAGCTAATCGGACGCAAGCTCATCTACAGATGATAAATCTTTCACCCGAAGGCATATCCGGTATTAGCAGTCGTTTCCAACTGTTGTCCCGAGTCTGTAGGTAGATTCTTACGCGTTACTCACCCGTCCGCCACTATCTCCGAAGAGACCGTTCGACTTGCATGTGTTAAGCATACCGCCAGCGTTCATCCTGAGCCAGGATCAAACTCTCCATGGTGTCTCTATACTTTCGAAATCTCTTCCTACTTGCATAAAGCTCTTTCCCTTTTAAGGATGGGTTTGACTTTTTTTTGCTTTTCGCTTATCCTGTCGGATAGCTGGTTATTCTTCAGTTATCCAAATAATCCAGTCTCTTTTCTTTTGACGAGGTCTATTGGTTTAACAAAGCTTTCAAACTATTTATTTGTCTAGGTTCTAGCGCCTTCCTTTTCAGCTCAGGGCGGACTGCTCTCGCTTGCCTCCCTTCAGCGCTTTTCTAATATAGCTACCTTACTTTCCTTTGTCAACTACTTTCTTCAAAAATTTATTTGCTTCTTTGA
>JADBWH010000105.1 GCA_020404105.1 Pseudanabaena sp. M53BS1SP1A06MG
ATGAATAGCAGTTTGCGGAAAGTGATTAAATCTCAACAGATTTTTCCACCTGATGAGGCTGCTTTCAAATTGGTCTATTTGGCGATGCGGAATATTTCTAAGAAGTGGACGAGGCTCGATTCGTGATTGCAAACCTGCACTTAATCGCTTTGCGATCCTCGTCGAGGGTCGTCTCCTCATCTAGCTTCTAGACTTTGCACATTTTACTTGACAGTCTCTGAAAATTGTATTAGCGCTGATCGCATCCCTTGTAACAATTGGTGCATTTGCAGGCAGCGCGATCGCTGATGTGTCTATTAGTATCAGATTTGGCTCAAGTCCAAGCCATAGTTCCTATCGATCTAATTTCCATCGGTTATCCCCAATCGTTCCCGCCTACTCTAACAATCACGAACATCGTCACCATAACAATAATTCTCCAGTTATTGTTCGTAAGGTCTATCCAACCCCTCCTTACTATAGCACCTGGAACTACATTGTCCCTTCAACGATAATCCGTCGCTCTAACTTCTATGAGCATCGTTACAATAACTATGGCGATCGCTACATTATTCAAAGAAGTTTTATTCGCACCAGATAAACAAAGAGCCTGCATTTGCAGGCTCTTTTAAATGAAGGGCGGGATAGCTTTGCGCTACCTCATATCATTTGATTGATCAAGTGGGCTGTTTAATATTTTCTTCACCTTTAGTGATCGTGATTGACTCAATGCGGTCACCCACTTGAATTTTTTCGACTAGATCCATACCTTCGGTCACATATCCAAAGACTGCATAGGAACCATCAAGAAAATAAATATCATCAAGGGCAATATAAAACTGGCTCGAAGCAGAGTTAGGAAACTGAGAGCGAGCCATTGCGATCGCTCCTTTGTTATGACGTAATTTAGGCTTTAGTGTGGGCGGCAAAATTTCGCCATATACAGGTTGTTTAGAACTCTCTGGCAAAATTTCAAGCGGAATATATCTGGGCTGAGATGTCACAGGATCAATAAAGTTACCAGTACCATTGCCAAGGGGATCGCCGCCTTGAGCGACAAAGGGTGTAGGTTCTTTGACCACACGATGAAAGTTTAAACCATTGTAGAGACCACGTTTCACCAAATCTGCAAAGTTACCTGCGGTCACAGGAGCGTTATTTCCGTCAAGGTCGATCTTGACAATTCCCGATTTTAGTTTTAGCTCTACTGTTGCTGTACCTTTTAGCTGTACAAACTTTGCAAGTGCGGAGTCTTGAGGATTTGGTGTGTTTGTAGCTTCAGCAACTTTAGTAGGTGATGATTTTACTGATGTAGAAGTTGTGGATGCAGTTGGAGATGCACTTGCGGTGACATTACTGCTGTTACTACAACTCGTCAGCAAAAGGCTGATTGCTAAAAAAGAACTGAGAATCCAACGTAACATTTTTATTCCTTGATAATTTCAGTATCAATATAGCAGTCCAAAATCGTTAATCGTTAATCGTTAATCGTTTGTTGATTTTGTTGTTTTGGAAGAACCCCTCGAAGGTGGGCACTGCCAAAAAATATCAAAGATGAAAAACAAGTGGTTTAAACTCTTGCCTATTTAAAAGCAAAAGGTTCATAGCAATAGGAGTCTTTTGCTTTATGGTAGTGCTGCAAAGTAATTTTTTTAGTAATTGAGTTGCGGGCGCGAAGCGCCCGCAACTCAATTACATTGCATGACTACCAGCTTTATAAACCTTCAAGAGGTACTGCTAAAAACTTAGCAATCTCGGCAGCGCGATCCTCAAGTACACTCAAAGCAATTGGCTGACCAACTTCTGACAGAGGTAGATCACCTTTGCCCTTGACTCGCAAATATAATGCTCGTTTGGGGTTCAATCCTTCACGAATTTCTACACGTACTGCTTGGACATCGGAAATCTTGTAGGTCAATTCAAGATTTTTACTTTGGCTACGTCCACGCCGAAAAATAGTTACTTTGCCACTATTGCGATCGAACTCGTTATAACCACTACCGTAATCGACAGCAATAACGTATAGCAAATATATTTCTAGTAAAGTACCAGCAACACCATAAAAGGAAAGGGCTAATCCTTGAGGCACAAAGTTGAGACTTAAAGGCTCAGTAAATGGTAACAAGTTAATTTTTAGGAAACTAGATAGCCCTGCTAGCAAGAAGCCTAACGCACCTATGGCAACAATAACCGCAAAGCCATAGTTACTAAAGCGTCGTGACCCAACAATGTCATATCGCAGAACATTGGATTGAGATTTTGTGGTTACCATCGGTTGAAATAATGTTATGTGAAGAAAAATACTATATGCCGAGAAATAGTATATAGCGGCTTGCAGCTTCTCGCCAAATATCCTCCAATTTCTAAGCTATGATGCAAAGGGTTTGCTAAGAAATAATTCGCAGAGTATCTTACATACACAAGCCACTCAAGGCTGACATCCCCATTAACTGTTACTTGTTGTTACTTAATACTTCTCAATTAATCGTGAAAAAAACTCTCAACTATTCCCTCAAGCATAGTGTTCTAGGCGCGATCGCTGTTAGCTGTATTTCAGTCCTAGCAGCTTGCCAGCAACCAAATGCTCCCACTGAAACTGCGACCTCTCCAGCACCATCTGCTAAACCGACTGCTACTGCTTCGGCATCTCCCAATGCTTCAGCATCTCCTACCCCAGCAAAACCCACGGAATCCCCCTCTGACAAGACTGCTACAACTGCGCCTAGCCTTGATAAAGTTGCTGGAGAATATAAAGTTGTTTTAGATCCTAAGGTTTTAGCTGAAGCTGAAAAAGAAGGAGTTAAGTCTGTTACTGGTAAGTGGACAATTAAATCAGAAGGCAGTTTTGAAGCAACATTAAAAGCTGTCTCTACTAAAGATGAAGTTCAAGAGATTAAGACTGCTGGCAAGATTTCGATCAAGGATGGCAAGGTTGTCTCTCAAGTCGAAACTGTAAATGGAGAGAAGCCACCTCAGGCTCCTCCTGAGCAACCTTATACCCTATCTGCTGATGGCAAGGAATTACAAGCCGATGGTCAGCCTGTAAAACTGGTTAAGCAATAAAGCCTCTCAAACTTTGAAAGTGCCGCAAAGCGGCACTTTCAATAAGCAACTATGTATAACGCTTTTTATTCATCCCACGATCGCATTTATAGTTTTGAGGAATTAGCATTTCCCATTGATGGCGTAGAGATTAATGGCGATCGCTCTGCAAATCTGTTCTCTAAGCGTCCCTACATAGTTTTTAATATGGTGTCGAGTGTGGATGGCAAAGCCACAACCTATGCAGGGCAACTTACGGGCTTGGGATCGCGTCCTGATCGCCATTTGATGAAGCGATTGAGATCGCAAGTGGATGCAGTTTTAGCAGGGGGGGGGACATTACGCCACGATGCTTTTATTCCCACATTACCTCCCGAATTAGTTGAGGAACGTCAGCAGCATTTTGAGCATCCTCAACCCCTTGGCATTGTTGTTAGTAGTTCAGGTAATTTACCCAGAGATCATCGGTTTTGGAATGCTGGCAAGGATTTAAGAATTGTTTTGCTAGGCGAAAATACATCTGCTGAAGCATGGCTATACGAAAAGGCTCAAGTCTTTCGCTTTCCTATTCAAGATCAGCAAATTGATTTAAAACAAGTTTTAGCTATGCTCTATACCAAACTGAGCATTAAAAGACTGCTAGTCGAAGGGGGTGCTACTTTAAATTATGCGCTGATTTCCCAAGGCTTTGCCGATGAATTATTTCTTACCTTATCACCGTATATCATCGGAGGAATTAAGAATACTTCGATTATTGCAGGAGATGCGTATGGGCTGGGTGGTGGTGAGTTACCGAAGTTAAAATTGCGATCGCTATATCATCATGATTCCGAACTATTTTTGCGATATCAATTTGACCTTTCAATTTGATCTTTAAGTATGACTACTGTTGCGCTCGTTGCGTTTATTTTCCTGCGAATAGGTTTCTGGCTATTCGCGCCCCCAAATCCCGATGAAGCTTACTATTGGCTGTGGGGACAGCATTTAGATTTTTCCTATTACGACCATCCACCTTTGCAATCATGGATACAGGGACTGATTACGGCGGTTTTCGGTAAGTCTCTCTTTACTTTGCGATCACTGAATCTGATTACCAATGGCATCTTTTTCTATACCTATTACCGAATTCTTCAATATCTCTATGGTGATTGCGCTAGGCGTTATATCTGGTGGATCATTCTCGCCATAAGCGCATCCCCTCTATATAGCATCATGTTGTCCTTGGCATGGCATGACCATCTGGCAATTACTTTAAGTTTGGTAGGTGCTTATTTATGTATCAGGTTTCTTGATGAATATCGCGTGAATGGCAATGGTGCAAATTGGCGACTATATGGCTGTGCGATCGCTTTAGCGCTAGCACTAATCACCAAATACAATTCCCTATTTATGACTTTGGGGTTGTTAGTAGCGATCGCTACGCATCCTCAATTAAGAAAGCTGTTTAGGGATTTACGGATTTGGCTATGTGTAGCCATCTATGCGATCATCTTTTCCCCAGTTATCCATTGGAACTATAGCAATAACTTTCAATCCTTCCGTTTTTATGTCAATCGTAGTGTTGATACTGGCACGCCGATCATGCGATTGCTTGAGCCTTTGGGCTTTGTTGGTATCTCACTATTAATGCTTTCTCCCTTTATCGCATGGTTGTTATGGAAAGGATTTTTTAAGGAATTGCCACGACAGGAAACGGTCTATAAACATATTGCCCTATGGACATTCGCCGTGCCGACAGTTCTGCTGATGCTCATCTCTCTTGTTTCCACAGCGCTCTATTATTGGAATATTCATGCATACCTATTGCTGTTTCCACTATTACCCTTAGCCGTTTCCTCGATCAATGGCAGAGTTGCTGGCGGTAAGAGTAAAGTTTTTTATGCAGCACAGGGGATTGGCTTATTATTTACGACTCTCTTTGTTTGGAATTCCTGTATATTTCCTGTAAGTGCGTTATGGGGAAAAGATGGGGATCAAGATGGCAGAATGTTATTTGGCTGGAGTGAAGTTGTCGCCGAAGTGCAAAAAATTGCGAATACTTTACCCGAAAAGCCTTTGATCGTTACTTCTGATTATCGCTCGGCTGCTGCTCTTGCCTTTGAAATGCATAATTCTCAGGTTACGGCACTTTCTAAACGCATTAGTCAATTTACAATTTGGAATTTACAAAATGCGACACAACAAACTGGCAAAAGTGCAATTTTAATCTCCGATCAATGGTATCCATTAACCGATGAGGCGATCGCACATTTCGAGCAAGTAAAACCTGTTAGTAAAGTGGCGATTTCTCGATTTGGTGTGGACTTAAAGATCTACGAAATTGCGATCGGTAAGAATTATCAACCATAAAGATATATGAATAGTCTATGCTTTGCATCGACTATTCATATATTTTCTTAGCTACTTACACGGGAACGACATTCTCGGCACTGGTCTTTTAAAACGTGATCGGCGTATTAATGCCTTTTTTATCGGTTTGAAATGGGCGTTTCAAAAACTAACCCTCATTTTCAACTGACCAGTGCCCTTATACCTAACTATAAAGTTACTAAACATTACAATTGATCTTCATGCAGAGCGATCGCACTTTACAGACGAACTAATAAAATTTTTAAAAGCGTTGTTTTGCAACGCTTTTAAAAATTTTATTGTGGTTCATTTATCTGAATTATATAAGTCGATTTAGACCTGAAACTAGCTGCATAATCTCTCGTATATTAATGGGTTTACTGATGTAATCATTCATACCCGCATCGAAATAAGCTTGGCGATCTTCGGGCAGGATATTGGCAGTCATGGCAACGATCTGTAAGTGCGAATTTTCGGGACTTTGACGAATCAATTTCGTTGCTGTCAATCCATCCATTTCAGGCATTTGGATATCCATGAGAATTAAGTCATAGGAATGAGTTTGGATTGCTTGTAAAGCATCTAAGCCATTTTTAGCTAAATCAGGTTGATAACCTAATGTTTTAAGAATTTTGGTGGTAATTAGTTGGTTAGATGGATTGTCTTCTACCAATAAAATTTGCAAAGGAGATTTTTCGGCTAATTGGGAATCGATCTCAAGGGTCGCGGTTACAGATGTTTGCCGATCAATTGACTCTTTCTCGTTCTTAGAAGTTGAACTAGCGATCGTAAAATGAAATATCGAACCTTGGATTGACCCTTTAGTGGAGGATGACGACTTCCAGTCTAGGCTAGGCTTGCCCCCAATTCGACCAAAACTTTCGAACCAAATCGTGCCACCCAACAATTCCACAAGACGCTTACTAATTGCTAAACCCAATCCAGTTCCGCCATATTTACGGTTAATGGAGACATCAGCTTGAGTAAATGGTTGAAATAATTGGTCGATTAAATCGCCATGAATGCCAACACCTGTATCCGCGATCGCAAACTTAAGTATGTATTTGTTGCCTGACGAATTACTTGATGAAGTTACGAAAACTTTCACCTCACCAACTTGAGTGAATTTAATCGCGTTACCGATCAGATTTAGCAAAATTTGACGTAGGCGGTGGCGATCGCTACAAACTGTAGTTGGAACATGAGGGTCGATCTCATATTGGAGGTTAATTTGCTTAGCGATCGCTTGACTATTTAAGAGTCGGCAAACCCAACTGATTAGCTCTTCTAAGTTGAATTCCCATTCTTCTATGGCTAACATCCCTGATTCAATTTTCGAGAAGTCGAGAATATCGTTAATTATGTTTAAGAGCGCGTCCCCACAATCTTTGATTGTTTTCACAAAATCTGCTTGTTCTTGATCTAGCTCCGTAGTTTCCAGAAGTTGTGCCATTCCTAACATCCCATTCATTGGAGTGCGAATTTCATGACTCATATTTGCTAAAAATGCACTTTTTGCTTTAGTAGCCTCTTCTGCGGCCTCTTTGGCTTTGAGTAATTCCATTTCAGTGTGTTTGCGGATAGTAATATCCGCTATGCGAGCCAGACTAAAATGTCCTTCTCCAAAATTAATTCTCTTAAGCAAAAGATCTCCCCAAAATTCTCGTCCTTTGAAAGTGACATATTCTAACTCAAATTGACAAAAACCTTTTGTCTCAACTTCTCGATTGATCCAAACAAGTTCCTTTGCCGTGAACCTGTGCTTGTGAAGAGTGTTACCCACGATGTTAAGCAATAGCTCTTTACGATCTACTTCAAATAGTTCGATGGCTTTCTGATTGCAATCAAATATGAGTGAAGTATTACTATCAAGTAGGAACAATGCATCGGTGGATTCATTAAAAAGTAGTTCTCGAAGATCGTGGCTGTAGTTTAGCTCCTGTTCTAGTTTCTTGCGATCGCTAATATCGCGAATCAGGACTATAGCTTCATTATTGCCACTGGCAACAATCCGAGCCTCTTGATAATGTATTTCTCCATTGAGCAAAATTTGGTATTCATAAAGTTGCGATTTCCCAGTCTGAAAAGCTTGTTCAATATAATACATTCGCTCTTGTGCAAATTCTGTCGGGAGAAAATCAAAGATGCTATTGCCGATAAATTTTTCTGGCGAAACCAAAAACTTCATATTATCTGGGGAAATTGCATCTAAACAAATACCTTCTCGGCTAGTCCGAATAATCATATCTGGGATCGCATCAATCAAGGCTTGATTGATGGCAACAGCTTGCCGTAAATTTTCTTCGGTTTGTTTTTGTTCACTCAAGTCAATATCTAAACAATAGAGTTCCTGTTCTCCTTCAGTGTTCCTCAACATTACATGACTAGAATAAACAGCTACTCTAGAACCATCTTTACGCATTAAGCTCAGTTCATCGGGTGGAATAGGTTGCCCATTTATGAGCCAATTTTGAATTGCAGCAATTACCCCTTTTCGCATCTCTGGAGGAACAATCAGATCTTCAAGTTTCCGACCGATTGCCTCAGCCTTGGTATAACCATAAAGATATTCGCTTGCATCATTCCAATAAATTACTTGACGTTGAAGGTTATAACCTTGGACTGAGATTTTTTGGGTGGACTCAAATAAGCTACGAAATCTCTGCTCACTTTTTTCTAGCAATGCGGCGGCTTGTTTGCGATCGCTAATATCTATCAGAATTCCATTCCAAATAATTACCCCACTTTCTTCGTAACTGGGAATCGACTTTCCTAAAATCCACTTGACTTTTCTGCTGGTTGTTTGAATGCGAAATTCAAAATCCCAAGGTTCTAGAGTCTGAGCCGAAACAGCAATGGATTGCTGCAATAATTCCCAGTCTTCAGGAAAAATTAAATCCCAAACAGCTTGGATGTCGTTAATGGCAAGTTCTGGTGAAATCTCCGCTAGTTCTTGAATGCCCTGACTAGCGAAAGGCATACTGAATTTCCCTTCTGGGCTAAGGCGCAATTGGTAAACTACACCCGGTATTGCATCGGTTAGATTGCGGAGTTTAAGTTCATTTTCTCGCAAGGCTATCTCAGCTTGCGTGCGTTTGGCTTCATTCTTTAGGCGATCACTAATATCCTGAAAAGTGGCGATCGCATAAACAACCCGTCCCTGTTGATCGAAAATAGGCGTAGCTGTTACTTCTAAAGGCACTATGCGATCGGGGCAATGAACCTCTAGATCACTAACTTGAATTGTTTCTCCTGCAAATGCGCGACTGCTAGGCAAATCTTGAATCGGATATGGTTCTTCAGTGCCAGCACGATATATTGGGAAAAACTCTGAAGGGTGATCGGTTTCGGATTCTGAGTAGTGATTAGTACCAAGTAGCGATCGCCCTACATTGTTGATATAAATTAGTTGTCCAGTTGCATCATGGACAGCAATTCCCATCGGTGTCGCATCCAAAAATTGGAGCGGATGGCTTTCGCTGACTGACAAAGATGCATTAGCGACAAGTGACTCCACTAGACGCTTGACATTAGTTGGTGTGTTTTCCCAATCTTCTGGAGAAATCTGCTCAGATCCTAAAGGAGACTGTTTTTCCATAATTACAACATAGACAGGCTTGCTTCAATTCATTTATTGGGTGTAAGTAGCTAGGCATAAGTAACCTTAGCCCGCTACATGGGCGAACCACGCTACTTGGTTTTGGTTTTTGATTATGTTGAACTACTTATTTGAGATGCGCTTAAACAATGAGTTTTTTCGCTTCTTCTACTTGAATCCTGACTTGCTCAAAGCCAGTTCCTCCATAACTATTGCGAACCTTAACTACCTGTGCAGGGGCGATCGCCTCAACGATATCTGCTTCTAACTGAGGGTGGAAAGTCTTCCAACGCTCAACGGATAAATCCTTAAGCAAAATCCCTTCGCTAGTACAGGTTTTTACCAATTTCCCGACTAATTGATATGCCTCACGGAAAGGAACCCCCTTAGCCGCAAGATAATCAGCAACATCGGTGGCA
The DNA here is from genome assembly GCA_020404105.1 of Pseudanabaena sp. M53BS1SP1A06MG. GTDB lineage: Bacteria > Cyanobacteriota > Cyanobacteriia > Pseudanabaenales > Pseudanabaenaceae > Pseudanabaena > Pseudanabaena mucicola_A. The sequence goes on from JADBWH010000105.1 coordinate 9,388, forward strand.
TTAGAGAAGTCCTCAGCAACTGCCTCAGCAAGTCGCTTAGGCTGAAATTCGATCCCTTCTTCAACTAAAATTGTCATTGCTTCTAAACAGGCACGAACCGTAACCACAGCATCAAAAATTCCTTCCTTATCCTCTTGCATATCCTTGTTATAAGCCAGAGGTAAGCCCTTGATGATGGTCAGTAATCCCTGCAAATGTCCGAATACCCGTCCTGTTTTACCACGCACTAATTCGGGAACGTCAGGATTTTTCTTTTGGGGCATGATGCTGGAGCCGGTACTGACGCGATCGCTGAGTTTGACAAAGCTAAATTCCTGTGATGACCAGAGAATCACTTCTTCAGACAGGCGGCTAAGATGCGCCATGATTAAACTCGCCGCACAGAGAAACTCCACTGCAAAATCGCGATCGGACACACCATCAAGGCTATTGCGTCCCACCGAGCCAAAATTTAATAGTTCAGCCGTGTAATGGCGATCAATCGGATGGGGCGTACCTGCTAAAGCACCTGAACCGAGAGGCGACACATTGACACGGTTATATATTTCATCCAGCCTTGTCCAATCACGCTGTGCCATCTCAAAATAAGCAAGCAGATGATGCGCGAGGCTGATGGGCTGAGCGCGTTGCAAATGCGTATAGCCTGGAATAAAAGTCTCAATATATTGTTCAGCTTTATTCACGAGGGTTTTCTGCCATAGTCGCAGATCCCCTTGAATTTGACGAATCTGATCACGCAGATATAAACGCACATCCGTGGCAACTTGGTCATTACGTGATCGCGCTGTATGCACTTTTTTACCTACATCACCGATCAACTCGGTCAGGCGACGTTCCACCGCAAAATGAACATCCTCAGCGTCAACACCTGGATTAAAACTCCCAGAGCGATATTCTTGGCGGACTTGCTCTAAACCATTGACAAGTAGTTCCCCTTCTTCGGTACTAATGATCCCCACTTTCGCCAACATCCGCGAGTGCGCCTGCGAGCCTGTAATGTCATATTCAATTAAATTAATATCAAAACTAATGCTGGCATTAAATCTAGCGATCGCAGGATGCAGCGCGGTCTCGAAACGCTGACTCCAAGGTTGGGGGGCTTTTGGCTGACTCATACAAAAAAACTGTAGTACTCGAAAATTTAGTTTACTTTTTGACAGGAGGTTTTGCGCCTTTTTGTCAGTAATTTATTATTTAACTTCTTTCCTTAAGCCATTTCCGCACTGCACGAACAATTGAGTATTAGGTTTGCCAACTATATATAAGTAGCTCAACTTAATTAAAACCCAAACCAGAATTTTGTTCCGCCCGCTACGCGGGCGGAACAAAATTCTCGATTTTTAGTTTACTTATGTCTAGCTACTTAGCAGTCCTAAATCATTTGTAGATTTTTAGGTTTGTGGGAGGGCTCCCCGAAGGGGAACACTTCCACAAAACATTTAAGATTTATACATTTGGCAAAACAAACTTTTTCTATATCTAGTGTCTGCTATGATGCTTGATAGAAAATTAAACGCTAGATTTGTATATGGTGGCTCAAATTAAAACGGCTCAGATTAAGGCAAATCAGCCTAATCCTCATCACAATCAGACCAATCAGCCTAGGACTAACCTCGCTATTACCAATTCACCGAAAACCACATCTCTCGTGACACCAATTAAAGGCAATGTTCAGGTTTTTATTGCGCCCCATCGTAACCTTTATACCGATATCATCGCCCAAGGCTTACGAATAGCGGGGCAAGGCACACAGGTATTACTTGTCCAACTCTTTCAATCAGGCATTAATCAAGGCTTGAGTAATCCTCGTCGGTTGGTAGAAAATCTTGAATGGCTTCGTTGTGACGCTCAGCGTGATCTGTCTAACTCTGAAATCGGATTGACAGATGAGGAAAAGACCGCAGTTTTAGAATTGTGGGACTATGCCAAGATTGCTATTAAGTCTGGCAATGCAGGTTTAGTTGTTCTGGATGAGGCAAATTTGCTCGTGGCGCGATCACTAATTACTGAAGAAGAGTTGCTCAATGTGCTAGAAACGCGATCGCCTAAAGTAAATATCATTTTGACGGGTATTGCGATGCCAGCAAGTATTGCTGATTATGCTGATCAAGTTACCCATCGCCGCAATTAATCCGCTCTGCAATTTAAGCAAAGGGTTCAAGAAAGCTCGCTGAGCGGGCTTTCATGAACCCAACTTAAAGGCTTCAAGGAATAAGCCATAAATGACACCAATCTTCAGCGAATTTAATAATTCTTGGATTAATGGTCGCGGAGCCAAGCTACCATCTGCAAGAGTTACTCGATTAGCGCTATAGATAAATCGGCTAATGACTTCTACAATCACAACTGTTACTCCTGCCGCGATAATATCTAAATTTGATTTAGCACCTGTTGAAGTGGAGATCACCGAAGCCAAAAAGAATCCCATTAATAAACTAATCAAGATCAAAGATGATCGCCGCCAAGACTGACGTGACCAACGTGATATCTGTCCAGAGAAAACGGTTACAATAGTGCTGATTCGAGTATTTTGCATAGTTATGTATTTGCATATGTATTTGCAAAGCTATTAACGCTAATTTTATTACGTCAGTTCCTCAATGAGTAATGATTTATATAGGTTACTTTTAATTGATAGCGATCGCATTTTTCGGATGGGGATGCGGGCTTGGTTGGCACAGTTTTCTGACTTGGAAGTTGTGGCGGAAGTCAATACTGCTGAGGCAGTTTTTGAACTCCTTAGCGATGATGCAATAGACCTTGATTTGATATTACTTGATCTCAACCTAGAACGTAGTAATTCTGAGGCTAGCTCTATACATCTATCAGGGTTAGAACTTTGTCAGCAACTAAAGACAAAATATCCAGATTTACCGATTTTGTTGCTAATTTCAACCCAGCCGACCGAAGTAGTGGCGATCGCTTTACGGGCTGGCGTGGAAGGGTATTGTCTCAAAGGAGCTAATCCTGAAGAACTAATTATTGCTATTCGTCAAGTTGCCGCAGGAGAAATTTATCTAGGCGATCCCAATTCTCTTCAGATTAACCAAACTAAGCAGCCATTAAACCTACCTAATGAACCAGTTAGTGTACTATCCATTATTCGTCATAATTTCTATTTGTCGGGACTGAGACAAATTGATTGTGCTCTATATGAAGTTAAGGCAAATTTAGAGGAAGTCAATCCTCAACAACTGGGAGAACGCCTAACTCAATTAGTTTTAGCAGGACAGGTACGAGAGTTAAAAGCAGCGCGTTGGTTAATCCATCAACTATGGAAACCCTCAAAAAGACCAAATATTCTGTCGTCATCGAATGAGGTAATTCCAAATAACCTAGCTAGTGATGTCGAAGTTGTGAATCCTCAAGTGGATATCAGTGGACTAACGAAGGAGTCAAATACGCTGGCAGTTCAAGCAAGTCTATGGGATCGAACTGTCGAGAAGTTGCAGTCAAATTTAGTGAATCTGAGTAAGACTCCTTTAGAAATTGATATTTTGAAGGATGAGAAAAAACGGGAACTGTTATATATTGCACTGCGGCAGGTGGAGCAAAGCTTGACAGAATTACGCTTCTCTGAGATTCAATCATCGCAACTGCATGATCAAATTTCAACAATTTTAAAAAATATTTGGCAGGAAACGGTTATTAACTTTTTTGGTAAATATTATTGTCTGAGTAATTATTTAGATAATTCAGAAATAAATATTGTTGATGTACTACTAAAAGATGTTGCAATTGTCGAAATTGCTTTCTTAAATAAAATTCCGCAGATTGAGAATTTCTTATCCCATTTACTTTTTGAGACTGAATTAATAGTTAATAATGCTAATTTAGCAATTGGTACGCCTGAAGCAATGCGGAGAGCTGAATTAATTCTCGATAATTTATTGATTCAAATTGCCAATGGCGTAATCTACCCGCTTTTAAATCATTTTGCTGATGTGGAAGAAATTAAGCAAAGATTCTATCGCTACAACTTATTACCTACTCGTGAAATTGAACGATTTCGTAATGATTTGTCTTGGAAATATCGCTTGGAGAAATATATTACTAATCCACAGTTGATTTTTGAAAGTCGCCAAGTTCTATTTGCTTTTGCAAATTCAGGAATCAAGCAAGTTAGAATCTATGCACCACGTAGTCAGGAATTACAACAATTAGAAGGAATTCAACTAGCAGTAACTTTAGTTCTAGAGCTACAAGATGCGATCGCACCAAGATTCAAGTCAGCGATCGCCTTTATCGGTAGTGGGTTTGTGTATGTCTTAACCAATGTGATTGGACGCGGGATTGGGCTAATCGGACGTGGTGTATTACAAGGGATTGGTACTGCTTGGCAAGAAAGTCGTCCTAAACCTAAGAAGTGATACTGAAGTGTTGCACAAAGTATCACTTCAGTATCACTTCTTAGGTAAGTTTGTCGTTTGTATCATCCATAATATTAGCAAAGTTTTTTTGATGTATCAGTGATTTATTGGTGCAAGCCTCTCAAAACTCTAGCAATAAATAAGCTTCAAAAATCACCCAATTATTTAAATCCCTGCATGTCCCATTGCAATACCTGCGACTAGCATCCCAATCACAAGGAAGGGTTGAGCGCTTGCCTGATATTTGACATCGTTCTTCAGTGGATCGCGGAGGAAGTACATATCTTGGAAGGTTATCTGGGGAATTACTAATAGCACGATTAAACTCGCTAATAGTTGCTGCCCGACCGTAACTAGATAGACAGCAATTCCAATTTGGAAAACATCGATCGCTGTTGCGGAGATCAATGCTGCTTTCTGTACCCCAAAGATCACGGGTAAAGACTGCAAGCCTAATTCGCGATCGCCTTCCACGCTCTTGAAGTCGTTAACTACAGCAATCCCTAAGCCTGCGAAACTGTAAATCAAGGTGACAATTACCACAGTCGCATTCAGATGCCCGTAAAGTGCATGACCTGCCCACCAAGGTAGGGCGATATAGCTGGCTCCAAGAGCATAGTTACCGAGCCATCCATTTTGCTTAAGCTTTAAAGGGGGAGCAGAGTAGATATAGGCAACCAGTGAGCCACCTAGCGCTAATTTGGTCATGATAAAGTCGGCATGACCTGCGGTGATATCGAGGATCGCGGCGACACCAATACCACCCAGCAACAAAATCCAAATCTGAGCAATAACTTGATTGAGGGGAATTGCTCCCGATGGAATTGGGCGATATGGTTCGTTAATTGCGTCAATTTCGCGATCATAATAATCATTAATCGTCTGGGTATAGCCCGTCAGTAGGGGACCTGACATAAGCATACAAAGTAGCGATCGCAATACGTTTTCAATTGACCATGTAAACTCGCCAGAGGAGGCAGCACCACAGAGTACGCCCCACATTAGAGGGATCCATGTAATCGGTTTCATCAATTGCAAACGGATCTTCCAGATCGAAGCTTCTTTAATATCCGCACCTTTCATTCCGAGCATTTGGCGGGTACGGGCTTCGCGAGACTCGCTCGCTGGTACGTCAGGGGTTGGAGATGACATATTTACAAAAATTTATAGACCTGCGGTTGATTATATCCCGTAGTAATACCTAAGCAATACTTAGGCGATCGCTATAGTGGTTTTTAAACAAACGAGGTACAGGATTAATTGAAAAGCGCTATAACTTGTATTTCAAGTTACAAATAGCTATTTGGCATATTTACAGTAATAACTATTTGTATTTTTATCACTAAAATTATTGATAACTTCTTGTCTTATATATAACAATCCTAAATGGTTTGTGGAAGTGCCCCCCATTTATGATTGTTATAGTCCAAGTTGTATTTAGAAAAACTTTTCCGAAGTTGAGCAAGTGCGAAACATGGAGTATTTCAACCTTTCACACAAATAATTTGCTTCAAAGTCGCAACTACTTCTACAAGATCGAATTGCTGATGCATCACTTGCTCAATCGGTTTATAAGCCGCAGGGATCTCATCAATGATACCTGTATCCTTGCGACATTCAACTCCTTTAGTCTGCTGAATCAAATCATCTAAAGTGAACTGATCCTTGGCTTTACTGCGAGATAGCAATCGCCCCGCACCATGAGAACAGGAACAATAACTTTCAGCATTTCCCTTTCCTTTAACAATGAAAGATTTCGCTCCCATGGAACCAGGAATAATGCCATAGTCTTCTGTTCTCGCTCTCACCGCACCTTTGCGCGTGACATACACATCTTCACCGAAATGAGTTTCCTTTTCAGCGTAGTTGTGATGACAATTGACAGCGAGCAGAGGCTTACATGGTTTACCCCCACTCGCATACTTCTCGATAATCTTCTTAAATCGTGCCATCATCACATCTCGATTCCAATGTGCATATGCTTGAGCCCATTGCAAATCGCGCCAGTAAGCGGCGAATTCAGAAGTGCCTGCCACAAAATAGGCGAGGTCTTTATCGGGCAAAGAAGTTCCTGCGAGTTTTGCTAAATCCTTTGCCGTCTCAATATGTCTTTGCGCTAGCATATTGCCGATATTCCGAGATCCAGAATGTAGCATAAGCCATATTTGATTATCCGTATCTATGCAGACTTCGATGAAGTGATTGCCTCCACCGAGGGAACCCATTTGCTTCATCGCTTTGCTCTCTAGGTGCTGAACGCCACTATGCAAATCGTTGAATTCACGCCATCCTTGCCAGTTGAGAACAGGCTTTTCTACTTCTTTATTATCGTTAAAACCGACAGGAATTGCAGTTTCAATTTCTAAACGAATTTGCTTTAGCTTTCCCTCTAGCTGTTCATAGTGAAATGGAGTTTTGATCGCGGTCATGCCACAACCAATGTCTACGCCCACAGCCGCAGGTACGATCGCTTCTTTGGTGGCAACGACGGAACCTACGAGTGCGCCTTTACCGAGATGGACATCGGGCATGAGGGCTACATGTTTGAACACAAAGGGCAAGGAGGCAACATTTTTTGCCATTTGTGTTTCAGCATGACCTAGACCATGATCTGCCCAAGACAAGACTGGCTTGGGTGTGGAAATATCTAATTTTTGAAAAGGCATAATTTTAAGGACGTTTCAATATGTAGTATGTATACTACATATTGAAACATAATCACACAATATTTCTTGAGAATGACCCTTCGGGTCATTCTCAAGAAACTATTTAGGCTGGAGATAATAGCGATTTCATTTGTCTTGCCACGTGATCGGGATGTTCGGCTTTCATCAGAGCACGTACTACAGCTACTCGCTTTGCACCTGCGGTGATCGCTTCTTCTAGATTATGTTCATCGATACCGCCGATCGCAAACCAAGGAATCTGAATATTTTGCGCTGCATAATTAACATACTCATAACCTGCGGCTGCCTTATTAGGTTTCGTGGGTGTGGCATGGACGGGACCTACACCGACATAATCTACTTGATCATTCAGAGAGATCGCTAATTCTTGAGGATTTGTGGTGGATTGTCCAATGATGTATTGAGAAGCATCACCACCATTAGCACTGAGGATTTGGCGAACTGAGGCAACTGGTAAATCCGTTTGTCCCACATGAATACCATCGGCTCCGACAGCGATCGCAATGTCAACGCGATCATTCACCAGAAACAGCGCATCGTATTGATGGCAAATGTCGCAAAGTTGCTGGGCAAGTTTTAAACGAGTGCAGTCTTCTCCTTCCTTTTGACGATACTGCACGATCTGTACCCCACCTTGCAATGCCGACTCCACCACGGAGACAATATTATCTACGGGCATAGTCACCAGATATAAATTCGCCGCTTGCAACTTTTGGCGGCGCATCTGTCCAAGATTAGTCACTTCATAACTTAGTAATTGGCTCTCTAAGGTATAGACCTGATAGCGTAATTGCTTCATCGCAGCGCCCAAATTGGGATCAACAACTTTGCCATATTCCTCTAAAACCCTCAGCGCTTCCTGCAAACGCCCCATATTCGCTCTCAATACCGACTGCACATCCGCCCGACTAGCTTCATTGGCATGGCTCAATCCCGTAGCAGGGTCATCGGGGGTATTACGGGCACGACGGAACTCTTCCCGATGCCATTGAGCGAGTTCTTGACGCATCTGTTTGCAGCGATCGCAAAGTTCAAGATCTTCTAAGCCAAAGCGACACCATTCTTCGATGGTACGAATTGCCTCACGGGCGCGATCAAGATTGGCATCGAGAATGCGATAAATAATTTGTTGAGACATGGAGCAAATTAGTTTAAAAGTCAAAATCAAAGTCAAAGGCAGGTTCAGCGCGTAATTTACCTAAACCTAATTCTTTATCATCCATGAGTTTGATTTCGTAATATCCCAAGATATGATTGGGTGCAGGATTGCCTCGTGAAGCGCCCGTAAGACCCATAGCAATAATGACGCAGATATTGCCTTTGGTATTTTTAGCGCGTTGCTTCCAACGTTTATGATGATCACTGCTGAGCGCTTTCTTATCAAATTCGCCAAAGAGATGCAGATCTTCATTGTTCATCACCATTAAGCCCAGTTGACAGGCATTGCCGAGGATATCCTCCGCAGGATTGAAGCATAAAGCATGAATACCTCCAAAGCTGCTAATTTTTTCGATTAATTCTAAGGCTTTAGGGCGGGAGGTCTGAATCATCAGTCCTGGTAAGCCTTCGCTTTTTTGAGCAGATGTCGCTATAGGTTTGTCCGCAAGCTGTCGATGGATCTTTGCATCACGTAAAAAACCTACCTGTGACCAAGGGATGGTCATCATATGAATTAGGACGTTCTCTGGCCAGAGATCCTCATTGATCAATGGCGAATCGTCATCATCATCTTCAACCAAGTTATGCAACTCATCTGCTAGATCGGGCATAGTCTGGACTACTACCTCTATGCTTTCTTCGACATCGCTATCGAGACTGGGGGCATAAATGGTGTAAGTTCCCTTGAGTTTACTAAAGCCAGATTGCAGACGATTACTGTACTGCTCCCAGAATTTATTTAAGGCTTCTAGCGCTACAGTGAGCGCGATCGCCTCTTCATCGTATAGGTAAGGTCTACCGCCTTCGAGAGGATGCAATGTGCCATAGATAGGTCTCATGGGGGTAGAGGTTACAGGTAATGCTTTCACCTTGCCACGAAATGGAAATGGCGGGAAATCATCTTCCATTTCCAACTCTGGGATTTCAAACAAATTAAACAAACAGTCTTGATGTAGGAAGGTTTCTTCGATTTCATCCTCAGAACTACCTGCAATAATTCGATGGCGAAACTTGACCAGAGACTCTTCGGTGCGATAAAAGATTACCCCTTGCTCTAGACCCATTTTGCCCATCACGATCGCATATAGGGTTTCCAGATCCCATGCATCGAGCTTAATTGAAATTACTTGATGATCCCAGAGTGATTTCCAAGGAGCGTTGTGCCATAGCTGTTCTGACTGTCTATGCAAGTCTTCGGCAAATCGCTCTGGAATTACGGGGGGGGTAGCAGAAAAACTCTCTAAAATATGCGAAAAAATTTCATCAATTAGAGGAAGTCGCTCAATATACTCAACGGAAATCCCCAAATCTTGGAGTACACCACGCAAATAAAACTGAAGTTCGCGATCGCATACCAAAATCTTTTGTGGCAAGGAGGGTTGAGCAGGACTTTGGGGATGTTCGATCGCTTGCAATAAGGCGCGGACAAAAGCCTCTTGCCCCACTGACGAGTCAACTACATCCATCGACCTTACCATGCCCATTGAGCCATCTACCCACAAAATACATTGGGACTTGGACTCTTCTTCATGGGCATGAAGCGGAACAATGTTAGAAGAGTCTTGAGGTTGACTGATCTTGGCTGGTAAGGTACGGCGATCGCCTTCCCAAACTGCAGATGTCTGCTTGAGCTTTTTGAGGCGACGAAGAGTGGAGCGGTTTAACGTGGTCATCGAAAATGTTCTCTAGATTAGCCACTCTTAGAAAATTCGTATAGGAAATTCGTAAGAGTGCATTGATCGATTTAACTATGATATGGCTAGAAATTGTTAGAAAAGATTAGAAATTGTAGCAATCATCTGGTCAGGCAGTAATTATGCTTGGTCATAGCGCTTCCCAGATAGCGCACTCTCATAGGCTAGCACTAGTTTTTAGTAACTTGGCAGCACTACCATAAAATTTTACTGCACGCCTCTTATGTGATTGCGATACAATCGTAATAAGTAATTCTTACAGCCATTGGCATAGTTACTAGCATTTCTAAATATTTCTATTATCTAACCCAAATTACAATTTTTACACTTATGGACGAGCTAAAACCGATTCTCAATGAGTTCTTAGGTCAACCCGTTGCATTTTTTGGTGGACTCGTTTCGGGCTTTCTTAAGCTCGATCTCCAACAAGATCCGTTGAAGGGTTGGCTAGAAAAGCAAGGAGCTACACCGACCAAGACCTCCTCAGCTAGTAACAGTGGCAAAAGTGATGGGCCACAATCAATTTCGATTGACTGATAAAGTGCAAAGCTATGACTTGAGAGAAATTTTTAAAAGCTTTTCAAAGCCAAGCTTTCAAAAATTTCTCCTTAAAAGGATCAAAAAGAAAATTTTAAGGCTCGCTTAGCGAGCCTTAAAATTTATGTAGCATCACGCTTGTAAACCTACTTTTAATTGCAAATACAGATTATGTGGTTTCCTTATCTCTTGCTGGCGCTCGCCTATCTTTTAGGATCTTTCCCGACGGGTTATCTGGTAGGACGGATAGCGGGTATCGATATTCGTGAGCATGGCTCAGGCTCGACGGGGGCAACGAATGTCTGGCGCAATGTCGGTAAGTTGGCAGGAATTAGTGTATTTGCAGTGGACTTTGCGAAAGGGGCGATCGCAATTTATGTGATGCAACAAGCAAATTGGTTGCTCTCCAGCTTGGGATTAATAGCAAATATCGCGATCGAGCATCTGTCACTATTTGTAATTGGTGCAGGGATGCTGGCATTAATTGGTCACAGTCGCCCTATATGGCTTGGCTTTAAAGGTGGTAAGTCGGTAGCAACGGGGGTTGGGGTTTTATTTATGTTGAACTGGACTGTGGCGATCGCAGCCTTTAGCGTATGGTTAGTTACAATGGCAATCTGGCGCACGGTTTCTATTAGCTCCATCTCGGCAGCAACTGCGGCTCCCATTTTGATGTGGACATTACAGGGCAATATTGCTTATTCCTGCTTTGTCACGGTGGGCTGTATATTTGTAATTTGGTTACATCGCTCCAATATCGAGCGTATTCTCAACGGCACTGAACTGACCTTCAAATCAGATTCTAAGGCATAAAAAAGGCTCCCTTTCGGGGAGCCTTTTTTATGCCTTAGAATCCTTAAGCTTCTTCTTTTTCTTCGCCTTGGAGCTTGAGCAAAAAGTAGCCAAATGCAATACCGACAGGAATCAGTACTATGCACAAGACCATCGCGTTAACCATTTCTCCCATAATTTTCTCTTTAAAATAAATAATATTGCTTAATATTGCTTTAGAAATTTTACAGTAAAAGATAGCTCACAGATTGCATTAAGTAGCTCAGCATAGTTATCAACCAAACCCAAACTGCTGTTTTGCTCACTATGTGAGCAAAACAGCAGTTTGGGTTCGTAAATTTTTGGATTTGTTGAAGTGCATCCCTTGGGATTGTACCTCAACCTTGCTGTAGCCTATGAGCCTAAGTCAAAATCTCCACATCGATCGCATCAACATAGTCTGTTGCATTGTTATGAAATGGTGGCTCCTGCTGATTTTCTGTATTTTCAGATTTTGGATAGGAACCGCTCAGTTCGGCTTCATCTAGCAAAACAGGACGGATCTCATAATGCACTCGCAAATTAGGCGGCGTATTGCGTTCCGCCTCACGGACAAACCGATTTGCCTCCCACTCTGCATGAAAGGTACTGATCAGCTTGAGTGTCTTCACCCGTTGCCGTTCCAGATAAGTCCATACCTCCCAAGCATTGTATTCAGGTTCTTTAGGGATCTCAGGAGTTTCTTCTAGTTGAGCATTATTTTCAGAGTCATCTGAATTATGAGGAATTTTTACATCAGAATCTTTACGATCACTAGTTATAGATTCAGCTTCAGATGAGTTTGTCTCCGTACTAGCGGGACTACCTGTAGATGGAGACTGCTCCGTTTCTGGAACTGCTGGCTTTGATGATGAATAATTGGGGATATCCTCTAGCGATCGCGCCAAACTTTTGATCTCTTTAGCACGAATTTGCTTGACCTGAACTGCCTCATCAGCGAGAGACTTTACTTCAATCGCTGTCTGTGACTGATCGACCCATCCTTTAAAAATTAACTCTTCACCGTTAATGACTAGGTGATCGCCTACCTCTAAAGCAAAACCTGCCAAAGAACTAAACAAAGGCTTAGAATGGTCTGATGACCAAACTTCATGATTTTGATCGGACTGAGTGTTATAACTAGATGCGTTTGGGATAGATTCTGAAGCCTGACTAGATTTCCCGTTGTCAATCAGGCGTTGGACTCCCCCAATTGTGTCCTCAACTCCACAACTTGTGTCTGGAGTGGCGCTAAGCAACTCTCCACATAGACGGCTAGCTCAGGATGTAAAACAAAGGGAGCAGGTTCGGAGAAAGCAGGCTCAGGTGCTTTCGTAGCAGTTGGCTCTGGCGAAAACTCGCGGCTAACTACCGCCAAAATCCAGTCAGCGATCGCCTGTTGTTTGGCATCGGCTTGGGATTTAACTTGGCTCAATAAAGGCAAAGGAAAACGAAGATTTACCTGTTTTGTCCTGTGGGGAGTCGCCATTATTTGCCCTTATATTCAAAAATTTATAAAAAATCTCAATTTCTGATTATAGCAACCGCTAACACGCAAAATTTAAAAAGTAAATGTTGCTATATCTACATACTTACAGCTTATTCAGCTTATTAGCTTCGACATGATAAAAAACAAAAATTAATATCTATTTACAGATTTAGCACCCCAAATAAACATAGCTATTTTCAAGCAAGCGATCTCCGAAAAACTTATGAAAAGTTTTGCCATGCAAAACTTTTCATAAGTTTTTCGGTTCGTTTTTGAGTACAAAGCTCTGTAGATCACATCACAAACTACTTTTTGGGGTGTGATTTTGCTAAAATCTGTCCCTGTACTATCCCATATCCAAAACCCATGACCGACTGGCAACTCGCCGCCGAATTTGAAGACATTCTCTATCACAAAGCCGATGGCATGGCAAAAATTACGATCAATCGTCCTCAAGTTCGTAATGCTTTTCGCCCTAAGACAATTACAGAAATGCTCGCTGCCTTCGCGGATGCGCGAGAGGATGTGGAGATTGGGGTGGTGTTGTTAACTGGTGCAGGACCTGCTCCTGATGGGAAATATGCTTTCTGTGCAGGGGGAGATCAGAAAGTGCGTGGTGATGGTGGCTATATCTCAGAATCTGGTGTACCACGTTTAAATGTGCTTGATTTGCAACGACTGATTCGCACGATGCCTCAACCTGTGATTGCTTTGGTGGCTGGCTATGCGATCGGTGGTGGTCATGTTTTGCATGTAGTTTGCGACCTCACGATCGCTGCGGATAATGCTATCTTTGGGCAGACTGGTCCTATGGTTGGTAGTTTTGATGGTGGCTTCGGTGCTTCCTATTTGGCGCGATTAGTAGGACAGAAGAAGGCTCGCGAAATTTGGTATCTCTGTCGTCAATATGATGCCCAGGAAGCTCTAGACATGGGTTTAGTGAATAAGGTTGTATCTGTGGAGCAATTGGAAGCGGAAGGTATTCAATGGGCGCAGGAAATTTTGGAGAAGAGTCCGTTAGCGATTCGCTGTCTCAAGTCGGCTTTTAATGCTGATTGTGACGGTCAGGCAGGGATTCAGGAACTGGCGGGTAATGCGACTTTATTGTTCTATATGACGCAGGAGGCGCAGGAGGGTAAGCAAGCCTTTATCGAAAAGCGCAAACCCAATTTCCGTCAATATCCTAAACTTCCATAGCTGGGTTTAAGCTTCTTGATTGGTGACAACACGGCAATAAATTTCAGTCAGAGGCACGTCGGTACTCAGGCTAGTTAATGTGATTTTTTGTTCTAGGCGATCGCTAATTTGCAATTGCCATATATCAGCATTCTCAGATCGAGAATAATGCTCAATATATGGCTCTGATTGGCTAATCAATAGATATTCTCTAAGGCTAGAAATGGAGCGATATTTACGGAATTTCTCACCTCGATCATATCCCTGTGTCAATGGTGAGAGAACTTCCACAATCAATATCGGATTGAGAATTTCATCAGTGCGATTATCATTAAATTCTGTCTCCCCATTAATCACTAAGGCATCCGCATAGGTTCCGCAGTTAAATTCAGGAATCCAGATCCGCATATCACTACCACAAATTTGAAAATCAGTATCACGCAGATTAATACCCAGAAAAATTATGATATTTGCTACAATAAGACTATGGGGATGGGAACCACCAGACATAACAAAAATTTCTCCGTTGCGATATTCGAGGCGTTCTTCGGCGGCTTCCGCAAGCGATCAATAATCCTCTAAGGCGACAAATGTTGATTGAGCAGGATCAGCAGCATCGGGAGAAATTACCGATGAGATGGGTTTAACTGGAGCGATAACGGGAGTAGCGACCATGACTGCACCTTTGAGTTAGCCTGTCATAATTATAATGGCTTTTTCGCGATCGCCCCTCAAGCCCCCATTAGCCCCATGACTCAAGAATCAGAAGTAAAAACTAGATTAGAAAAAATACATCATTCTAAAGCTTCATGTAAAAATAGAAATTACCAAACTGCAATTTTGATAGGCGATCTCAATGGGTTGGAATGTTGGGCAAAAGCTATATCGAGATAAAAAATTTATTGAGCTATTAGGCGATCGTGCGGGACGCTTTGGGTAAGCTCTATTTTGGGATGCCTATGTGTTGGAAAAGGATATCTATGGTGGGGCATGGAGTGAGACTTGGTTAGCCAACCGTCAGAAAACCAAGTATGTGATCAAGTCCCACAAACATGAGATTTTTAATCATCCCGAAAATCAAGATACGCTCAAGCAACATATTCGCTATTTCAATGAAGAGGCGAAGGCTTTGGCAAAATGTGAACATGAGTATATTGTCAAAATCATCGAAAAGTTGCTTTTGCCACAGGAAAATAATCACCCTTGTATTGTGATGGAATATATCGAGGGGGTGAGGCTAGATGCAGATGGCATAGAGCTTAAACCCAAACTTGTCTTTACATTTTTGAATAGAAAAGAGTAACACCTCTCGACATTCATCACAAAGCAATCGCAACTCGCGATTATTACATCGCACCGTAACATCGGTTAGATTTACTTGTTAGCAGAACCGAAATCAGATCTCACAACATTTTGGCAAGAGCTATAAATGATATTGACGATAAACATCACTGGCGGCACGATGTAAGAGAGAATGTCGATAAACTAGCGATCGCATATCTTCGCAATAACCACCACCAATCACGCAGGCTACAGGAATACCTTGGGACACGCAGGTACTCAAAACCTGCATATCGCGCCTATATAGTCCCGAATCAGTAAGCGCTAATTTCCCTAGACGATCACCGATGTGCGGATCAACACCAGCATCATAGAGAACCAAATCAGGTTGAACTTCACTAAGTAAATCGGGTAAATGATTGGCAAGGGTGCGTAAATAAGCATCATCTTCCATTCCTTCAGGAAGAGGAACATCACGATCGCTAATTTGTTTAATTGAAGGGAAGTTAATCAGGCAGTGCATAGAAAAGGTAAACACATTCGGTTCATCCTGAAAAATGAGCGCCGTGCCATCGCCTTGATGCACATCCAAATCAACAATTAATATCTTTTTGACTAGCCCCTCATTGAGTAATACTCGTGAGGCGATCGCCAGATCGTTAAAGATACAAAATCCTGAGCCATAGCTAGGGAATGCATGATGAGTTCCCCCTGCGGTATTGCAAGCTAAACCATGAGCTAATGCTAATCTCGTCGTTAACAATGTGCCACCAACAGCAATCCTCGTCCGATAAGCAAGTTCATAACTCCAAGGTAAACCGATGCGACGTTGAGCTTTATGGTCGAGTGTGCCTTGCCAGTATGCCTCAACATATTGGTGATCGTGAACTGAGGCAATGATTTCTAAGTCTGGTAATTCGGGTCGCAAAAACTGCTCTGGTCTAGCTACTCCATCAGCAATCAACATCTCGTAAAGCAAGCGAAATTTCTCCATCGGAAAGCGATGGGTGTTAGTGATCGGTGCGACGTAATTGGGATGATAGACGAGTGGTAAGTCCATTAATCTTGTATTTATTTTGTCTCTAGAATCCCAGTTCAAATGATTACTAAGTAGCTCAACTTAATTAAAACCCAAACCGAGAGTTTTGTTCCGCCCGCTATGCGGGCGGAACAAAACTCTCGGTTTTTAGTTTACTTATGTCTAGCTACTTAAATCAGCAGGATCTTACTCGATGTCAGCGATCCTTATAAACACTATAAAATATTGCTGCAAGTAGATGTTTTATTTCCTATGGCAATCAAACGGCGGCAGTTATTGATATTAGGTGGATTAGCTCTTGGAGGCGGGATTGGTGGTGCGGCAGTTTCAGGAATTTTAAGTCGTAACAGTAAAGCGGATACCCTCACAGAACCCCAAGCAACTACAGCAAATAGTTCTAAACCAGCCAAAACTAATGTAACGCGATCACTAAATCCTGCACCTAAAGGGCTATATGCCCCTACGCGAGGTGATGTGCGGATCGTCCTGATTAGCGATCTTAATAGTGCCTATGGCTCGACAGATTATATTGCTCAGGTCAAACAGGCAATCACCTTTGTGCCAGATTGGGAACCAGACCTAGTGCTATGTGGCGGCGATATGGTGGCAGGACAAGACAATACCCTCAAACCTTCAGAAATAGAAGCTATGTGGCAAGGCTTTGATAAACATATTGCTGCACCAATCCGTAAAGCAAAACTTCCCTTTGGATTTACAATTGGTAATCATGATGCATCAGGTTCATCCTTTGGTGGAAAGTTAACCTTTGAGAAAGATCGCAATGCTGTACTGAAGTATTGGCAAGACCCTAAACATGATGCGAATTTAAACTTTGTTGATCGCTCAGGATTTCCCTTCTACTATACATTTACCCAAAATGATATTTTCTTTTTAACTTGGGATGCATCTACCTCGGAGATTCCAACAGATCAGATGAAATGGGCAGAAAAAAGTCTTGCAAGTGATGCATCTCAAAAGGCGAAGCTACGCATTGTGATGGGGCATTTGCCACTTTATGCAGTTGCAAAGGGACGCGAGACAGCTGGTAATTACCTAAATGATGCAGATCGTTTAAGAGCTTTGCTTGAGAAGTACAATGTTCACACCTACATTAGTGGACATGATCACGCCTACTATCCTGCCCATAAAGGGAAATTAGAACTTCTGAATGCAGGTGTTTTAGGTGATGGACCGCGCCGACTTTTGAGCGGTGCAATTGCACCAAATCGGACTGTTTCCGTCATCGATATTAAGGTAGATACTGCGGAAACGATTTATACAACCTACGATATGGATAAGCTCAAGGTTGTCGATCAGAGTACTTTGCCGCGCTATATTGATGCTCCTAATGGTCGAATCACCCGTAGAGATATCAAAATCTAGCCAAATAGACCTATTGCAGAACCGTAGTTAAGACTTAAGTAGCTCAACTTAATTAAAACCCAAACGAGAGTTTTGTTCCGCCCGCTACGCGGGCGGAACAAAACTCTCAGTTTCTAGTTTACTTATGTCTAGCTACTTAGTACTTATGCAAAAGGACTTATACAACTTAAAACCCAGCAATATTTTTGAAAGTGACGCTTCGCCGCACTTTCAAAAATATTGCTGTACTACTCAAAAGCCTCTATAGGCTGTAAAGCCCTGTAGATTTTAAATGAATCTTAAGCTCAGCTATCCATAAACCGATGGCTGAGTGGAGTCGAAATCAAGACTGCTATATTAGGAATTACGCATTGGGTAGATGTAGTGCGGGCGAAGCCCGCACTACATCTACCTCAATCCTAATAAATTCGTTCGATTTGCGTAAGTCCTATATATAAACAAAGTTGGAACAACCCACATAGGAATTCCCCTATTTCCAAATAAGCACTCTTAAAAATCAAGCCTTTGCCTCAAGCTGTAATTCCTTAAGTAAATTATTTAGCTGATCTGTCGTTGCGTGATAAACCTGACTACAGAAATGACAAGTAGCCTCAGCACCATGATCTTCTGCAATCATTAATCGCAAATCTTCCTCACCAAACATTTTCATCGCTGCCAACATCCGCTCAAGGGTGCATCGACAATGAAAACGCACTTCCTTACCCATCGGCAGGATCTCCAGATTGAGATCACCAAGGATTGTTGTCATTACTTCTTCAAGAGCCTTACCTTGTGTCAGCAGATCCTTAAATTGATTGATATCACTTTTCGCCTCTAATTGATTCAGCAAATCTGCCTGAGAAAAATTAGAAGTTTTCGCCGCCCGCAAAGCTGCCTTAGGCATGACTTGCAGCAAGATACCCGCCGCAAATTTCACAGGACTATTACCAGAACTGGGATCAGCGATCGCCTTTTCGTCGATTACTTCCGTTAGCATTAACTTAGAGTAAGTTTGCTCTGAGGAAGCCAGAAACCAAGCCACATCCTCTGCAATGTCTCCCGAAATTAATTCAACAGTACTGCTATAGGGTTCACCATAACCAACATCTCGTAACACTTTCAGTAAACCAGTCGTACCGATCGCCCCGCCCACATTTTGTTGACCATCGACAAGGGTTGGCAAATCGAAATGGGGATTAGACACAAATCCACGCACAGTACCATCAAAACCAGCATCTGCATACACTAGTCCTAACCCGCCATCTCCCGAAATCCTTACATTGACTCTAGCTTGGGGCTGTTTCATATTTGATGCAAGCAACAAACTCGCACACATCGCCCTACTTAGGGCGGCTGTTGCCACAGCAGACAAGTGGTGACGACATTGGGCTTCATTAATCGATTTGGTGACATTAACACCAACAACTCTGACTCTAGCATCAGCAGCAATAGCGCGAATTAAGCAATCACTCATGAATTTTTCCTAAACATCTACGATATTGAACAGATCAGAGGCTAAGCCTACATTGATCTCTATGTTATAGGCGAGCATCTTACTTTGACACAATGAGCGTTAGGAGTAGATAATGGCTAGCGCTTTGCGCCGTCCATGAGGATTACATAAATTGCTTTTCAAAGCCCCCTTTGGCTGGTACAGAGGTTTTAGAAGATGATCTCTCCCAACAAAGGTTTCCCATTTTTGCCTGTTCTAAAGACTGAGCTACGACTTCCGCCAAATTTTGCCATTTCACATCGCGATTCAGTAATAACTTACTGACTGCGACTAAGGCATGTTCTCTCTCATGACGAATTTGATGGAACATTAAAGGATTGATCTTCTGATAGCTCAGATTCCGTACTTCTAGCATCGCCTCATGCACCATAATCGTTACTTCAGAGACAATATTCATTTTGGCATAATTACGTAAATGATTTAATCCTTTTTCCGAAGTTGAGTATAACGGTGGTAACTGATTTAAAGTCCGCGCCAGTACATCTTCTAAACGAATAAACTTTAGTTCCGTAGGTGGAAAATTTCGAGCAAGCTTTTGAGCTATTCTAATCACAAGTCTTTCTAGAGAATGCACAAGATGATTAGATTCAATCATATAGATATCATATTCACTTTGTTTTGATTCAGAAGCAACACTACATTTTTGAGCAGTATCATCAGTCATTTGAGTATTTATCTGTCTTCTTCCTAATGCCCCATACTTACTTAACTTTGGAGGCAGATTTTCAAAGTTATATTTAGCGATCGCATTTTCTAAAGCTTCTTCTATAGCTTTAGGAACATCACACCACATGAGATTTTGCCAACCCAGTAATTCTTGAACACAGAATAAAGCATAGGGAGCATTAGCTAACTCAATATCTGCTAGAGGTTGCGGTTGACGTAAGGGATCACTGCACACTGCTATCAAGGCTTGGCGAGTCATTTTTGTAATATTTTCTCGCATCAACAGACATTCCTGCCGCTTTTGCTGCAATTCGACATCTGTTGAGGCAAACATCGCAGGCAAGCGATTTAACGCATAGGCTATGACTTCATTGACACTATACTTATGTCTAATTCCACTGCCTAAGCTCTGGATTTGAGCATGAGCTTCCCTATAAACAAATTCAATGAGCACATTACGACAAGATTCCATGGAAGTGATTGCATG
Organism: Pseudanabaena sp. M53BS1SP1A06MG; assembly: GCA_020404105.1. Lineage (GTDB taxonomy): Bacteria > Cyanobacteriota > Cyanobacteriia > Pseudanabaenales > Pseudanabaenaceae > Pseudanabaena > Pseudanabaena mucicola_A. Next base: position 29,657 of record JADBWH010000105.1, read on the forward strand.
ATTATGTACTAAGGAGCATCCAAGTTTAAATTATTCTATCGAATTTTAGGAGCGATGAATATAAAGCCATAGAAACTTGATAGACATAGAAAATGAAGTACATCATTTTCTATGTCTATTTCTATCAAACTACGAATGTAAAATTGCTGACTGTAGAATATGCTCAACTTTCAGTAGATAAGCCATACTTTCTTTACTCTCATCACGAATATAGCCCTTTTGGTAGGGTTTTAATGTTTCAGGGAGTGCGAAAGTATCATTCTCAAAATTATTGCTAGGCAGACGCACAACCCCCATAATGTCAGGAACAATTAAAGCAAGTGAAAGATCCTGTAAAGATATCAGAATCACTTCATAGAGACGGATATTGGGATCTAGGGGCTGAAAGCCTAAAAGCATAGCTAAATCAACTGCCCAGTAAACACGACGATGCCGACTTAAAATTCCTAAAATACAAGATGGTTTATTCGGCACTGGCATAACATGAGAGGCTTTAATTGTTAACACTTCCTTTGTAAATTCACTTTCTAATAAGCCAAGCGTTTGAGGATCGATCGCAAACTTCAAGTAAGTACTCAGCTTGACTTGGGTTTGAGCATCCGTCTTAATATCTTGATGCTTGACTTGCTCGAAAAATGTGTACATGGATAATATTTGAATTTTAGTAAAACTTAGTCATATATAGCAACATTGTGATGATTTGTATACGGCATGAATGCTGATATTTAGGGACTAGGGTATATTGGGGCTAGGATAGCGAGGTAGAGAGGGGAAACAAACTCCTACTTTACTAGGTCAAAAACTCCCAAAAAGTTTTGTCATAGGATCTAACTTTTGCCGTTTAAGCTTCTACCTCACATTTGACAACGATATAGAGAACTATAGAGAAAAAATATGGATCGCCGTAAGTTACTTTCTTGGTTTGGCTTAGGATGGCTGGTGAGTTTAATTCCATCGTCATTGCTAGGTTGCACTGATTCCAATCCCAACACATCAGTTCCCTCTACATCAGTTGCGTCAACTAAGTCCGCACCTGAAAGTGTCGTTGCTGCCCCTAGCAAAAATTTTAAAGTGATCGGCACTGTTGCTCAGCTTGATAAGGATGGTGTATTAATCACTTCTGATAAACAAATAGCTATCGTTCGGGATCCGAAAAACAAGGATAGTCTATTAGCAGTCAGCCGCACCTGTACTCATAACGGTTGTAAAGTGAATTGGCAAACTGACAAAAAAGTCTATGTTTGTCCTTGTCATGATGCTAAGTTTGCTCCCGATGGTACAGTTCTGGAAGAACCTGCGAAGAAGCCACTAACAACTTACACAGCTAAAATTGATCAAGGTCAGGTACTAGTTAGTTCATAGTAGCTCGGCATAATTACAGCGCTTTGCACTTACTTAAAACTCAGAAATATTTTGAATGTATTGCAAAGCAACACTTTCAAAATATTTCTGTACTACTTAAATCCTCAATAGGCTGTAAAGCCCAAAACTAGAGAGTAGATTATTTGCATAGAGAGTGAGATACTCTCTGAATCATCTAGGTCATTTCATTTTGCTTGCTTTCAAAAGAAATTTGAAAGCAATGACAAGTAACAATTTCAAATTTTTTCTAGGTTTTAAGTCTTCGCAAAGCGCCATAAGACAAAAGGAAAATAGCTAATATGATAGCAATAGTGACTAGGGACTTGAGATCGAGGGTTTTGGAATTATGAAAAAATTTATACTCGCTTGCTTGTTTGTTGCAGGTTTGTTTTGGGCATTGTCGACTTACCAAGGCTTAGCAGTCGAAGGTAAATTTGACTCTATGGTATTAAACTTTCGCGATAGCCTATCGCCTGCTCAGGTTGATCGCGAATTGAAGGCGATCGCCTCAAAATACGGTATTGATCCGAAGTTTAATAGTGCCTTTTCCAAAGGAAATAACCTTTATATTGTTAAGGGGGATACTCAAGTCCTCGAAAAGCTAAAACAATCAAAGGAACTACAGGAACTGACGGAATATGTCGAGGCAAACTATGTCTATTCCATAGACTTTTTTGGCGGCACAACTCCTAATGATCCAATGTATAAAGATCAATGGAATCTCAAGGCGATCGATGTTGAGAAGGCATGGGCAAAGACTAAAGGTAAAGGTATTACTATTGCCGTCATTGATACAGGTGTAAGCAAAGTTGACGATTTAAAGAACACTAGTTTTGTTAAGGGTTATGATTTTGTCAACGATCGCGAAGATGCTAGTGATGATAATGGGCATGGAACCCATGTAGCAGGTACGATCGCGCAATCAACGAATAATAATTTTGGTGTTGCGGGAATTGCCTATGAAGCAAATATCATGCCGCTTAAGGTGCTGTCAGCATCAGGGGGCGGCACTATTTCCGATATTGCTGAGGCGATTATTTTCGCGGCAGATAATGGCGCAAATGTAATTAATATGAGCCTCGGTGGTGGTGGCGAAAGTAAGCTCATGCAAGAGGCGATCGACTATGCCTACAAAAAAGGTGTGGTAATCGTGGCGGCGGCTGGCAACTCGAACCGCAATGCTGCCTTCTACCCTGCCCGTTATCCTAAAGTAATCGCTGTATCCGCAACTAGTTCCACTGGCGAAAAAGCTCCCTATTCTAACTATGGAGCAGGTATCGATATCTCAGCACCTGGAGGTGCGATCACAAGGGGTAAGAATAAAGAAAAAGGCGATCTATCAGGTGGCATTTTGCAAAATACGATTGACCCAAAAACTAAGGAATCCGTATTTCGCTCTTTTCAGGGAACCAGTATGGCATCTCCACACGTTGCGGGTGTCGTTGCTCTCATCGAAGCCTCGGGGGTGAAAGATCCAGAGAAAGTAATGCAAATTCTCAAACAGTCTGCAAGCAAGGTTGCTGATGATACGCTCAATTACTTTGGCGCAGGTCAGCTAAATGCGGCGGCGGCTGTAAACTTAGCTTCGCAAGGACAATTGGGAATTCCTGATTTCTTACGCTGGGCAAGAGACAATGGCTATTTAAGTCCTCGTTTTTGGATTGATGGCGGAGCGATCGCTTTGATTCCGAAGCTAATTATGGTGATTGGTTCCTATTTACTGGCATGGTTGATTAATCGGTGGCTACCCTTCAGATGGAATTGGGCTTTTTCTAATGGTGTTTTCTTTGGTGGTGCAGGTTTATTTTTCTTGCGTGGCTTCTATTTATTTGACATTACACAACTACCATTCCGCATTGCAGGAAGTTCGCTCCCTGAGTTAGGTAATGCTTTTTCTAATACCAATGCGCTCAATCCGATTACAGCTAGTGTCCTATTGCCACTGGGCTTATTAGTTATTTTATTGGGGCATCCGCAATGGAAATGGTTTGCGATGGGTTCGGCAATTGGCACTTCTGTCTGTTTAGCTACAAGCGCAGTGTTAGCGCCACAAATGATGTGGATTGGTGATGGAGTACCTGCGATCGCATTTCTTAGCGTCAATGCTATCCTCTGTTTTGGCTGTGCCTATCTATCGATTAAGTCCGAAACTGCAACCATTTAAACTTTCAGCAGCCTTGCGATACAAGACTGCTGAAAAAATTTACAACTTCTAGAAAAAATGAACATTCAAATTAAGGGAACTGTGGAATATATCGATATTGGTACAGGCGCTTGGGCGATTGTTACGGATACCGATGAGCAGTATGAGATTTGGCAACCTGCCCCTGAAGAGGTTTTACAGGAAGGTTTGAAAGTAAGTGTTACTGCCAAGATTCGTGATGATGTAATGACGATGGCAGCGATCGGCGATGTTATCGAAATCGAAGATTTCCATCTCCTTTAAGCCCTTTCAATCTTGTTAGTGCTGGCTTGCATTTGATTTGAGTGACTACGGCTAAACAAATAAATTTATGCGAGGTGTCCGATGACAAAAAATACGTTTTTTTCAAATAAAGCTAAAAAAATCACCTCTCTTGGCTATGTAGCGATCGCTTCAATGGCTTTCACAATAACTACTTGTGGTCTATTTCTCCCTTGTCAATCAATCCAAGCCTCTGAACAGATATCTCGCTTCAAGGAAAAGCAATCTCAACGGAGAGTTGTTAAAATCACAGGTAATTATCGAGTTGTTCTAGAGCCTCAAGTGATGGAAGATGCGAGGAAAGAAGGAATTGTATCAATCTCAGGGAAATGGACGATTAATCCCGATGGCTCATTCGTCGCGACCTTGGAAACTGTCAATATTAAAAGTGAGGTACAGACTATTAGAACAACGGGTAAAGTGAGAATTGTTAACGGAAAAGTGGTTTCTCAAGTAGAAACTTTGAATGGAGAAAAGCCCAATGAACCATTCCCAACTCAATCCTATACATTGTTGTCGGATGGCAAGACATTACAAGCGGATGATCAACCTGTAAAACTTATCAGACAATAGAAAAGTTTTTATCGGTTAGTGGTGGCACAAAGTACCACCACTAATCTAAGGAATGAGATCGAGAAACATCGCAGAGATCGCAGTTTCATTAGCATCGCAAATACCACGCTCAGTAATCAATCCTGTGACTAGTCGGGCAGGTGTGACATCAAATCCGTAATTTAAAGCAGTAGTTTCTAGAGGTGCAACACGTACTTTGCCTATTTCACCGTTATCCTGTAGACCTTGCAGATAGAGAACTTCATCAGCACTACGAGTTTCGATCGCGATTTCTTTCACGCCATCCAAAATCTGCATATCAAAAGTGGAACTTGGCAGAGCCACATAGAAGGGAATCTGATTATCAAAAGCGGCAAGAGCCTTGAGATATGTACCGATTTTATTAGCAACATCACCACTACGGGTGGTGCGATCTGTTCCAACGATGCAGAGATCGACCTTGCCATATTGCATTAATAGCCCCCCCGTATTATCAGCAATCAATGTATGGGGAATCTGCGATTGTCCGAGTTCCCATGCGGTCAGGTTTGCGCCTTGATTGCGCGGACGGGTTTCATCGACCCATACATGAACGTTAATCCCCCGATCGCTAGCTTCATAAATCGGTGCTAAGGCACTACCGCGATCAACAATCGCCAACCATCCCGCATTACAGTGCGTCAGAATATTGACAGGTTCGCCTTGGGGTTTAGTTTTGGCGATCGCCTCAATTATTTCACAGCCATATTTGCCAATATTGCGCGTACCAACTACATCTTCATCGGCAATAGCGATCGCTTCTTTAAGGGCAACTTCTACTAAATCAAGTTTTTTCGTAGCGGTTTTTTCTAATACAGAGAGTAAGCGATCAACTGCCCACATCAGGTTGACAGCAGTAGGGCGGGCGCGACGAATCACAGCGGAAAGTTCTTTAATCTTGTCAAGATCCCCTTTGCTTTCTCTAGCAGCAAGGTACACACCAAAGGCAGCCACATTACCGATTACACCTGCGCCACGCACGGTCATATCTTTAATGGCAAGTGTAGCATCAGTGCTAGTTTTGAGGGTCTTAGTGACTAGGCTAAAGGGAAGTTGGGTCTGGTCAATCACAACGAGATCGCCTGCTTCTAGCCAAAATGCTTTATATGTAGAATTCATAATTTCTCCTCGGAGATCCTCGGATAATAGAGCGATTATTTCTCAATCATGCTCTAAGTGCATCCTAAGCGCAAATAAATTTGTGTTCTCTAACATCAAAAATTTTTGGGTGATTATGATGTCGAAACATATCGAAACACAAAAATTATGCGATCAGGCACTGGTCAGTTAAGACGTGAGGTAGTGAAAGCCGCACAATGAAAGCAACTCCAGCTATGGCGATCATATAACCCAATCGCCATAGCTGGAGTCTTAAGCCCCTATGAGGACGCACCCAGTTGTGAACTAATCTTTGCACAGTGACTGCGCGTTGTAATCCTTCAGGATTCGCGGCGATCTCCATTACGGGTGTAATTGCGGCTTTATCAATTTTTGGTAGTAACAATGCGGTAACTTTTTTGTTTTATGTGACTGAGGTACTTGTACCTCAGCTAAACGATACGATGGTCGTCGTGATGGACAATCTCAATCTCCACTGTAGCGATGAGGTCAGAACTGCGATTGAGCATA
>JADBWH010000106.1 GCA_020404105.1 Pseudanabaena sp. M53BS1SP1A06MG
CAAGTTGTCTCGCTGAATCAGGAATCCCCGTCACTTCAGTGCGGGGAGTGTCAATTTTGCACAAGTACTTACTAAGTAGCTCAACTTAATTAAAACCCAAACCAGAGTTTTGTTCCGCCCGTGTAGCGGGCGGAACAAAACTCTCGGTTTTTAATTTACTTATGTCTAGCTACTTAATCTAATATGTCAAGAAGGATATGTTAAGGTTTCGCGTCAATAAGGGACTTGATGAGAAAAAAGGTACCACTGAGTTTGTATGGCTTCGACTTCGCTAAGCCATCGTTGGCTGAGCGAAGTCGAAGCCGTAGGTACTTTATAGGTACTTTAACGCAAGTCCCTAATCAAGATATTGTTAAACGATACATTGATAGATCCTATTGTTAAAATCCCTAATTATTCAAGAGAATGCCGAAAAAAGTCTTTATTACAGGTGCGAGTGGTTGTGTTGGTCATTATTTGATCGAGGAGCTTTTAGCAAAGACTGATTACGAACTATATCTGTTGGTGCGCGATCGCCGTAAGTTACAGATCGATCTTAGCGATCGCTCCAATGTGCATGTCATTGAAGACTCGATGCAGAATATTGGTAATCATAAAGAATTACTCCGCACGATGGAATTTGTGGTCAGTACTGCCGCAGGTTGGGGAGGAGAAGAAGCTTTTATCGTTAATCGTGATAAAACCATTGAGCTATTTTCCTCTCTTGACCCACAGGTATGCGAACGGGCGATCTATTTCTCCACAGCTAGCATTCTTGATTCCCATAATCAAATTATTCCTGAAGCAGGGGAATTTGGCACAGATTACATTGCATCTAAATATACTTGTTTGGAAACTTTAGAGAATTCAATCATTCGCGATCGCCTAATCGTTGTATTTCCCACCCTCGTTTTTGGCGGAGCTAAGGATAAGCCCTATTCCCATCTTTCTAAGGGATTAAAAGACATTCTCAAATATGTCCCCTATGCCAGATTTCTGAAAACCGATGGCAGTTTCCATTTTGTCCATGCCAGTGATATTGCTCAAATTGTGACCCATTTGCTAACTGCGCCATCAGTGCCATCATCACCTGCCCGCCTAGTTTTGGGAATGCAGCGCTTAACTGCTCAAGATTTAGTGGCTCAGTTCTGTGAATTTTTAAATTTAAAAGTTGGTTGGCAATTTGAACTTACGCCTTGGTTAGTGGATACGATTATCAAATTATTCCGTATCGAAGTTGCTGCATGGGATCGCTTCTGCATTGCCCAGCGTCATTTCACCTATAATGTGGTCTCCCCTGAAACCTTTGGACTAGTTTCTAAATATCCACGTCTAGCTAATTTACTCGCAGAAGTTCAATAATACGAGCATGAATACATACGAAGTCCTTAGTCAAACTCAACGTCAACGGGTGAGCGATGGTACGATCACCTCAATATTCGATGGTTGCCAATCAGCATCACGCAAACTGATTTTAGTATTACCACAGCTAGGCGATTTTGATAGTCTGGAATATATCTGGTGGATTCAAAGAGAGCGCGATCGCATTGAATCAGAGGGAATCGCTATGAGAGCAATAGGTATAGGCGATCGCCAGTCAGGAGAATATTTTTGTAAATTTACAGGTTTTGAGCCTAATTGGATGTTTATCGATAATACAGGAGAACTCCATCGGCAGTTAAATCTCTATGCTGGACTAACAACGAAGTTTCCCTTACTGACATCAGGTCAAAGTGCATGGGTCAATCTCATGTTGATGTGTGCAGGCATTGGTAGTCAAGGCACATTAAAGGAAGTTTTGCGCGGCTACACAGGCGATCGCCATGCACCACAGTTAATCGCTGATGATGAAGTGATCAATGCTGCACCATTACCACCATTAAGGGGTTCCTTCTTTAAATGGGCAGGTGGCTCTGGATTTCAGCGTCCCTTTGAGCTAGCCACATTGCGCTTGCGAAATATGGCAGAAGTTCTCGGTAATTGGAATGCATATGTCCCTGATGCCTCATACATGACGCAGCGTGGCGCAACATTCCTCTTTGATGCTAATAATCAGTTAATTTACGAGCATCGCGATCGCGGCATCTTAGGATTTGCTGTCAATCCCAGTTATCCCCTATCATTCCTTTTTTCTAAGGAAACAGCAGGTATCAACTAGTAGCTTAAATATCTATTAAACCTCTTAAGAAATTCACTAAAGCTTGAACCGTCACCTGAAGAAGTTGGTCTTGATGGTGGCATTAGTCATTGGTCTCTAATGACATATTCTAAGTAGCTAGACATAAGTAAACTAAAACCCGAGAGTTTTATTCCGCCCGCGTAGCGGGCGGAATAAAACTCTGGTTTGGGTTTTAATTAAGTTGAGCTACTTAGTGGATACATTCGGTTTACTAAATGATGGTGATTGTCACTGCGGCAAATCTTAATGACCGCAAGGGTGCAACCTTGGTTTTGAAAGAATTTAACCTAATTCGTGACCGATTCCCACGTCTGTCAACAATTTGGGTAGATCGTGGTGATAACGGTAAGGTCTTCATTCTGGCAATTCTGCATACTTTTTTCTGGTGTTTACTTGTTGTTGTCCATCTTGCGGGGCAAAAAGGCTTTGTTGTTCAACAAAA
>JADBWH010000107.1 GCA_020404105.1 Pseudanabaena sp. M53BS1SP1A06MG
ATCCCCCTCTCCCATCAAGGGAGAGGGGGCAGGGGGGTGAGGGTGATATTTGTTCCACGTAACATCAGTTACATAAGTTGGAGTTACACTTCACTGAATTGGTATGATCTAAGGCAAATAAATCAAACTGAGGGAAATTTAGAATTATGTCTGTGACAAAAACATCAAAGGCTCTAAGAGTTCTCATTGTTGAAGATGATCCATTAATCCAACTCGGTTTAGAGCAATCCCTATCTCAACAACCCCATGTAACGTTAATTGGTATCGCTGAAGATGGCTATATCGGCGTAAAAATGGCTCAGGAATTAAATCCCGATATTATTGTGATGGATATAGGTTTGCCAAGACTGGATGGAATTTCGGCAACTCAGAAAATCAAAACGATTTTACCTAATGTGCACATTGTGATGCTTAGCTCCCATACAGATGATATAGAAATCATCGCGGCGCTTTCCAGTGGGGCTGATGCATACTGTGTCAAAGGCACAAGCACTGAGAGCCTACTAGCGGCTTTTTCTGTAGCTAAGGATGGGGCAACCTACCTTGATCCGCAAATTGCACGTAAAGTTATGGATCACCTCAAACCTCCTATCCAAATTGACAACACTTCGCATCTATCTCAAAGGGAATTAGAAGTCCTGAAATTAATTGTTGAAGGCAAAAGTAACCCTGAAATTGCCAAACTGCTTTACCTCAGCCCAAATACGATTAAAACTCATGTCCGTAGCATTATGAATAAATTATCGGTGGATGATCGCGTTCAGGCGGCAGTAATTGCTTTGCGATCGGGATTAGTCAATTAATGTAAATTCTTGATCATGTCCCTGTAATAGGTTTTTTGGGAAGCTAGGTTTTGTATCGACAATCGCTAACGAGATATATAATAGGCAGTAAATTAAGCTTATAAACACTGTGGCGCATACCTTTTTAGTTCAACCTGGTAAATGGACTCTCGAAGGCAACTGGATAGATCGAGACTCAATGCCTACTGAAGTCAAAGGTAGAACTTTAGTAGGTTGGTCTAAGGATAATTATTGGTTTACGATGGTCACAAAATTGACTTTTCCCAATAGCGATCGCGACGAGTTAACTATGGCGTACAAAGGACGAATTGACACTGATGAGCGTCAATTTACCTATGTTGTGGATGATAGTTATCTGGGGAAAGTGGAAGGTGAGGGTATCATCGGACCCGATTCAATTATTCAGCGCTATTGGGTCATAGGTGATAAAAAAATGCGAACAGGTTTTCAAACTTTGTATCGTCGCGAGAATAATACCTATTTCTTAGCAGGTGGTATCATTGCTGGACAAAATCTAGAGAGCACTATTGAAGCAATCTTGACTCGTCATCCTGACTTTTAATAAAAAGGCATCTCTAGGGCATTTTTTTATTAAGAGTCGGCAAGACTTTAAGAGATGGTTTGCATAGCAAACCATCTCTTAAAGCTATAAATCAAAAGCCTTGCATAGCAAGGCTTTTGATTTATAGCTAAAAACTTACAAGATTAACTTGAACTGGCTGTGGCTTTGATTTATTGCTTTGAACTAGCGGGAACTAACGTTTTTTAATTCGCTCGACAGAATATCGATCGCTTTGGCAAATTGTGGGTCAGCAACTGTACCAACAAGATCGCGATTCTTGTTCAATTTTTCGAGATCCTCTTTAGTCAACTCAACTACACGATCAGGCACAATACCCATGTGGTTAATATCGCGTCCATTGGGTGTGTAGTACTTCGCGATTGTCACCGCCATCCCTGAACCATCGGTCAAGGAATGAACTGACTGTACTAGCCCTTTACCAAAGGTTTTTGTACCAACAATGATAGCCCGTTTGTTATCTTGCAAAGCACCAGATAGGATTTCACTAGCACTTGCAGAGCCACCATCTACTATTACCACTAGAGGCTTATTGGTTAGAGATTGACGATTTGCGGTCAATCTTTCACTCTCGCCCTTGCGGTCAATAGTGGAAACGATGGTGGCGTTATCGAGCCACATTCTGGCAATCTCAGCACTGGAATAAAGTAACCCACCAGGGTTAGATCGTAAATCGAGTACAAAGCCAACTGCACCCTTGCTAACGTGATCTTGGATTGCCTTACGCATATCGCTCGCTGCATTAGCATTAAACTGGCGCAAGCTGATATAGCCAACCTTACCAATATTGGTATCGCGCAACTCTGCCTTGACTGGATGAATTTCAATCTTAGCGCGTTCTAATTCGACATCAAATTGTCGCTCGCCACGCTTAATACCTAACTTAACCTTTGTCCCAGCAGGACCACGAATGAGGGCTACAGCTTGGTTGATATCCATACCATCTGTAGATTTACCCGCGATCGCTGTAATAATGTCCTTGGTTAAAAGCCCAGCACGAGCTGCGGGTGAGTCCTCAATCGGAGCAACTACTGTTAGTTGTTTGGTGGCATCATCCATGCCTAATTGAATACCAACTCCTGTGAGTTCCCCCGACGTATCAATTTGCATACTCTTGAATTGCTCAGGATCCATAAAGCGAGTATAGGGATCATCAAGCAACTTAAGCATTTCTCGAACTGATCGATATGCCTCAGCCTTGGATGCATAATCACGATTTTCGACATACTGTCGTCTAACTTGTCGCCAGTCTACTTTGTTAAAGGAGCCATCGACATATTCCCGATTGATAAGCTGCCAAGCTTCGTCAACAATTTCTTTGGGGCTATCCCGAAATGCGGCGATGCTAGGATTGGCTAGCTGAAAACCAACAACTGCGACCGCAGCCGCTAATGCTGCTGTTGTACCAAGTACAAGTCCGCCTTTTGCCATGTCAACTTCCTGAAAGGTGATGTAAGTGAGGAATGCGAGATTTATAAGTACATCAACTCTAGCACAGGAGTTTTTAAGCGTGTGATGAAATTAGTAAAACCTAATAAATTCGTTCTGATTACGATCTCAAACACCAGATTTTGCCTCTTCTAAGTCATGAATGTAGCTTCTAATACAAATTGGTGTCTTACAAATTGGTGAAATCATTCTTGAGTAACTTCTCTATGGTAACCATATAAAATAAGTAATGAATGAGTGCCATTAGTTGTTCGCTTTCAGTGATGGAGTGCTCTTGAAAATGGTGCTTACCCATCCCATGTCACCTTATCGTAATTACAAGAAAACTTTGTGAAAGGATAGAGTCTGTGATCAAAAAATTTTTGCTGAGTGCGTTGCTAGTATTATGGTTAGTGAGTTTACCTTTTACAGGTCAAACTTGGGCACAAGCAACTACTTCTCCTACAACTAGCCCAACATCAACTACTTCCCCTAGTCCTACTTCTAGCGCCTCACCCACTGCATCACCTAGCGCCGCACCGACATTGGCTCCTACAAGTGGTGATGTTGTAACTTTAACAAAGGATCAAAAGGCTGCCCTAGACAAGCTGCTAGCCCCTGCACCTCCTGCTTCGCCAATCAGTTCAGGCGATACCGCTTTTATGTTGGTAGCGGCAGCTCTAGTGTTATTGATGACTCCTGGTCTTGCCTTTTTCTATGGTGGTCTGGTCAGAACCCGCAACGTACTGAACACAATGATGATGAGCCTATTGCTCATGGCAGTTGTCGGCGTCACTTGGGTTTTATGGGGATATAGCTTAGCCTTTGATGTAACTGCTGAAGTATCTAAGGGGACTTTTGGACAAGGGCTAGAAAAGTTTATTGGTGGACTTGATTGGGTATTTCTCAACGGAGTTAAATTTGATGCTCCCGATCCTATTGGCTATGCAGGTACGATCCCCCATGCAATATTCATGGTTTACCAGATGATGTTTGCAATCATCACACCAGCCCTAATCTCTGGTGCGATCGTTGAACGGATGAGCTTCAAGGCTTATTTCTGGTTTATTCTGCTTTGGTCAACTTTAGTCTACTCACCTCTCGCCCATATGGTCTGGGGACGTGGCTTTCTGCAAGAACTTGGAGCTTTAGACTTTGCTGGCGGAACGGTTGTTCATATCAGCTCTGGTGTTGCTGCCGTAGTGGCTGTTTTGGTAGTTGGTTCTCGTAAAGACTTTGCGACTAGACCACATACTCCCCACAATGTTCCATACGTGCTTTTAGGAATTGGACTACTGTGGTTTGGATGGTTTGGCTTTAATGCTGGTAGCGCTCTGGCAGCTGGACCGCTTGCTGCTGTTGCATTTGTGGCAACTACTGTTTCTACTTCAGCTGGTGGACTCACATGGCTATTAGTTGAATGGGTATTACGTGGTAAACCAACTGCTGTCGGTATTGCTAGCGGATTTTTAGCTGGACTAGTTGGTATTACTCCTGCTGCTGGTTTTGTAACTCCCATTGGTGCAATTTTAATTGGCTCAATTACATCTGTGTGCTGTTTTATTGCTGTGAGTTTGCGTGCCAAATTCAAGTTTGATGATTCCCTTGATACCTTCTCTGTGCATGGTGTTGGTGGAACTATTGGAGCAATGTTAACTGGTATATTTGCAACAAAAGCTGCTTTTGGTGGAGAAGCTAGTCTTGGACTTTTAGATGGCAATCCTGGTCTAATTTGGAAGCAGTTTGAAGGTGTTGCTTTTACCTATGTATTTGCGGCAGTTGGTACATTTGTTATCATGTTCATTCTCAAGTTATTTATGGATTTGAGAGTAGCCCATTCGATCGAAGAACAAGGTATCGACTTACCTATTCATGGTGAAGAGGGTTATGGTAACGAGTTTGGTTCTGGAGTATTCATCAGCCAAGGATCTTCTTCTGAAGGTTAACCTTACTTGCTAGTTACAGTTTCTAGGAAGTATATTTAAATACTTAACTTAAAGATGGGTGGCTATATCAGCCACCCATCTTTAGTTGTTGGGATATTAATTAATGTCAGTTCGGGTTAAGATGGCAAATAGTTTCTCAAAGCCCTTGTGTCTAGGATTGTAAAGTTGGCAAACCAGAACTGACGTTAATTTTTTGATTGTTTTTTATTATCAAAACTCAAGGCAGCATAGATAGAGATAAGTAATTATCTATGATTATAATTAGTTTTTTTCGTTGATCTCTTATGTCTGAAGAATGCACATACCAAAGTATTTTGTATAAGTCTATACAATATATAGGTGCTTAAATCTGATGTGATTGATTTCATTGATATTTGCATTGGCATGATTGCATTACTTCAACGAGGAGAACTATAAAGTGTTGGTTTATAAGTCAAATCATAAGAAGAGGCTCAGGAGTTCAGTCAACTGGACTGCTTGTGTACCTCTAGCAGCGATTATTGGTGTTTTTTGGATCTATGCAGCCACTGCTCAGACTACGGCTCCAACTGCTGCACCGACAATAGATGAAGTTAAAGCTAGTGTAAGTGCTCTCGATGCAACTCTAGACACCCTTTGGGTCGTCATTGCAGCATTTTTAGTATTTTTCATGAATGCTGGTTTTGCATTGGTCGAGTCTGGGTTTTGTCGCCGAAAGAATGCAGTTAATATTCTCACTAAGAACTTAGTTGTATTTGCGATCGCTACAATTGCTTATTGGGCGATTGGTTTTGCATTTATGTTTGGTAACGATGATGGCAATGCTTTCATCGGCTTGAAAGGATTCTTTATTTCTGGGGCTGATAATAGTCCTGCGATCGGTGATGCATATAAAGGAGACTTTGCTGCTCTTAACTGGACAAGTATCCCCCTAGAAGCCAAATTCCTATTCCAACTTGTATTTGCAGGAACCGCCGCAACGATCGTTTCAGGTGCTGTTGCTGAGCGAATTAAGTTTGTCGCATTTTTAATTTTTAGCTTTTTACTAGTAGGCGTTTCCTATGCAATCACAGGTCACTGGATCTGGGGTGGTGGCTGGGCTGCCAAAATGGGATTTTATGACTTTGCAGGGTCCACCGTTGTACATACTGTTGGGGGCTGGGGCGCTCTAGTCGGTGCGGCTTTACTTGGTCCTCGATTAGGTAGGTATGGAGCAGATGGAAAAGTAAGAGCGATCCCCGGTCACAATATGGGTTTAGCCACTCTAGGTTGCTTGATTCTGTGGTTAGGATGGTTTGGATTTAACCCAGGTTCAACGATGGATGCCAATGGTAAACTCATTGCTCATATTGCTCTGACAACAAACATGGCTGCTTCTACAGGTGGTATTGCAGCAATAATTGTTGCTTGGCTTTACTTAGGTAAACCAGATCTTTCAATGATTGTTAACGGAATCCTAGCTGGGTTGGTTGGTGTTACCGCATCATGTGCATTTGTTGATATTCCTAGCGCCGCAATAATTGGTGCTGTTGCAGGTGGGATTGTTGTTTTTGCGGTTGGATTTTTTGATTCTATCAAGATTGATGACCCTGTTGGGGCAACATCAGTTCACCTTGTTTGTGGAGCTTGGGGAACTTTAGCTTTAGGACTATTTAGCAAAGCAGGAGAGTTTGGCGCTGCTCCTGCTCCCAAAGCTGGATTATTCTTTGGTGGTGGCGCTGAGCAACTTTGGTATCAATTTGTTGGGTTTATTGCCGTTGGTGGCTTCACAGTTGTATTTAGCTTCATTGCTTGGTATGTAATTTCTCTTATTACAGGTGGTATTCGAGTATCTGAGGAAGAGGAAATTAAAGGTCTCGATATTTCCGAACATGCTATGGAGGCTTACCCTGGTTTTGGTAAGGAAAGTGAAAGTTAATTATTGACTTAGCTACTATTACAACTATTTAAAAAGACGATGCTTAGCATCGTCTTTTTTTTGGATTGCTTTTTGTAAACTTCATCCTAATTCCGATAGGATTATCGGGGTATAATGGTGGGGCAAAGAAAACTAAATTATATTAAGTCTCGATAGTTGAACCATGACAAATAATCTGATTAATACTGGTAAAGTATCAAAGGTTGAAGTCCTCAAGCAAAAAAGCAATTTTTTGAGAGGTCCTATCGACGTTGAGTTAAACGATGGCAATCCATTTTTTAGTCAAGATGGATTGCAAATCTTAAAATTTCATGGTTCTTATCAACAAAAAGATCGGGATTTAGAAAAGGCAAAGGCGAAGGGGGAAGAAGCTCAGTACAGCATGATGTTGAGGACTCGCAGCCCTGGGGGATTTATTCCTTGGCAGTTGTATGTCGCTTTGGATAAATTAAGCGATCGCTATGGCAATCACACTTTACGTGCCACGACCAGACAGGGCTTTCAGCTTCACGGCATTCTTAAAGAAAATCTCAAAACAGTGATCGTCGATATCACCAAGAATATGGGATCAACTGTGGGTGCTTGTGGTGACATTAACCGGAATGTGATGGCTCCACCTGCTCCTTTTAAAAATAAGCCTGAATATGACTATGCGCGGGAATATGCAGTTAGGCTTGCTGATCTTTTAGCACCACAAGCTGGAGCCTATTACGATATTTGGCTAGATGGTGAAGTTGCCGTAACTGCCACCGAAGCCCCAGAGGTCACTGAAGCAAGAAAGCGTCAAGGTGCAGGAACAGCAAAAACTAATATTAGTGAGATTGAGCCAATCTATGGCACACAGTATTTACCCCGCAAATTTAAAATTGCAATCGCGGTTGCTGGTGATAACTCCGTTGATCTCTATACCAATGATTTGTCATTAGTGGTAATTACCAATGCGGCTAATGAGTTAGAAGGATTTAATGTCTATGTTGGGGGCGGGTTAGGTCGTGCCCATAACAATGATGCAACAATTGTGCGAATTGCTGACAGTATTGGTTTTGTCCCTGTGGTGCAGGTTTACGATCTTGTGAAAGCGATTGTTGCGTTGCAGCGT
Organism: Pseudanabaena sp. M53BS1SP1A06MG; assembly: GCA_020404105.1. Lineage (GTDB taxonomy): Bacteria > Cyanobacteriota > Cyanobacteriia > Pseudanabaenales > Pseudanabaenaceae > Pseudanabaena > Pseudanabaena mucicola_A. Next base: position 7,754 of record JADBWH010000107.1, read on the forward strand.
GATTATGGCGATCGCCACAACCGTCGTCACTCCCGTTTTAAATATATTTTGGAAGAATGGGGTGTAGAAAAGTTCAAGCAAGTTTTGTTGGATTATTATCCAACAAAACTTGCAGATGCCCGTGAATTGCCTCCTTTCAAATATCAAGATTATCTGGGTTGGCATGAACAGGGTGATGGCAAGTATTTTGTTGGTGTATCCATTGAGAATGGTCGGGTACTTGATCGCAAAGGTTTACACCTTAAAACAGCTTTGCGCGAAATCAGCGAGAAATTCCACCATGATTTTGTCCTGACTCCTAATCAGAATTTACTAATTACCGAAATTGCTGCCGATGAGAAAGAAGAAATCCAGAAAATCCTCGATCGTTGCGGTATTTTAGCTCCTGACCAGATCGATACATTGGTGCGTTACTCGATGGCTTGTCCTGCTTTCCCCACCTGTGGATTAGCGATCGCGGAGTCAGAACGCGCTTTACCCGATATCTTGGCAAGAATTCGCAAATTGTTGGTGCGTTTAGGGTTGGAAGATGAAACCTTTGTTACTCGCATCACAGGTTGTCCCAATGGTTGCGCCCGTCCCTACATGGCGGAACTTGCCTTTGTTGGTAGTGCTGTTGATGAATATCAGATTTGGTTAGGTGGTAGTTTTAACTCCACTCGTTTAGCTCAGCCCTATGTGCAACGTCTCCATATTAATAATCTAGAACAAGGTTTAGAACCTCTATTCTTCTATTTCAAGAAAGATCGCTTAGCAGGCGAAAGCTTTGGTGATTTTTGCGATCGCAAGAGCATTAACGACTTACAGCAGTTTGCAGAAACCTATGTGTCGGAACTTCCCGAAGAAAAAGCTAAAGGTAAGCGCCGCGATGTTCGCCATCGGGTCACACTTTCCACCAAGTCCTTTGAGCTTCTCAAGAAAGCAGTTGAAGAGCAAGGTTCATCAATGAAGGATGTTGTGGAAGCGGCTCTGGAGAAATATTTAGCATAGGCTTCTAAAGATCTACTCTCTTAAGAGAAGATCTTTGATTGAGAGCAAAATGAATCAGGATACAGCTCCATTACTAGAAGCGGCGTGGCGATATCTCAATATCGATCACGCACCTTTTTATATGCCTGGACATAAACGTGGTCAAGGCATTGATCGTGAGTTTCGTAAGCTCTTGGGTGAAACGGTCTTTCGTTTAGATTTACCAGAATTACCGGAACTAGAAGAGGCGATTACGGAAGCGGAATTATTAGCGGCTGAGGCGTATGGTAGCGATCACGTATGGTTTCTCACCAATGGATCTACCTGTGGCATACAGGCGATGCTCTTGGCAACCTGTAAACAGGGCGACAAGATCCTGATTGGGCGCAATTGCCACAAGGCAGTGATCGCGGGATTAGTCCTTAATGGAGCGACCCCAATTTATTTACCCACGGACTATTTACCAGCATTTGATTTAGATTTGGGAGTTAGTCCAGCAACTCTAGAATTATTTCTCCAAAAGTATCCTGATGCTAAAGCGGTAATGATCGTGAGTCCTAATTATTTTGGAGTTTGCGGTGAAATCGAAAAACTAGTAGCGATCGCCCATGCTTTTAATGTTCCCCTACTAGTCGACGCAGCACATGGCGCTCATTTAGGCTTTCATCCTGACCTGCCAATCTCAGCATTGCAAGCAGGAGCCGATCTCGTAGTGCAATCAACACACAAGGTCGCAGGTAGCCTGACCCAATCTTCGTTACTACATTTACAAGGTGAACGCATTCAAGCGGAACAAGTGGATCGCGCCTTGCAGGTATTGCGATCCAGCAGTCCCAATCTCTTGCTGCTAATTTCCCTAGATGTGGCGCGGCGACAAATAGCAACCAATGGCAAAGATTTGTTAAGTGAGACTTTACGCTTAGCCAAAGAAGCGCGATCGCGCTTACAGCAAATTCCTCATTTGCGAACCTTTGACCAAATAGCAGTCCCTAGTCTTGAGCTTACTCGCTTAACAGTTTTAGTTGATCACTTAGGAATTACAGGCTTTGATGCAGATCTCTGGTTACATTCTCAATTAAATGTCATGGCAGAAATGCCTACACTGAATCAATTAGTATTCATCCTTAGCCTCGGTAATACCCAAGCAGATATTGATCGCTTAATTCTCGCGTTCCAACAAATTGCTCAAGATATTCATGAAAAACCAATCACCAATCATCAATCATCAATCACCTACTACCAATTACCAATCAACAATTACCAATCTCAACTTACTCCCCGTGAAGCTTATTTCGCTAAAAGAGAGCGTCTACCTCTAAAGCAAGCAATCGGCAGAATTAGCGCGGAGTCCCTCTGTCCCTATCCACCTGGAATTCCCCTAATTTGTATTGGCGAAGAAATTACTGCCGAAGTGGTGGAGATGTTGCAATGTATTTTGAGATCGGGCGGGATGATTAATGGTGCGAGTGATGACAGCTTAGAAACAATTCGGGTTGTCAAGTAGAATAAGCAGAGATTTTCGCACAACCAAATTCATGTCAGATCACACTTCAGCCCAAATTCTTCAAAATCGTCTGAGCTATCATGGTAGTAAGTTCTCTTTTCATACTGATCGCATCAAATTACCTAATGGCGCGATTGGTGAATATTCCTATATCAAACATCCTGGGGCAGGCATGGCGGTTCCTGTGACTGCTGATGGCAAGTTTGTCTTAGTCAAGCAATATCGATTTGCCATTCAGCGCTATTTATTAGAATTTCCTGCGGGAACTTTGGAAGTTGGTGAACATCATGATGTGACGATTAAGCGAGAAATTGAAGAAGAGACGGGTTACAGTGCTAGTAAATGGCAATATCTCGGTGGATTCTACATTTGTCCAGGCTATTCTGATGAGATTATCCATGCCTATCTAGCCCAAGATCTCACTAAATTGGCACACCCCCCTGCTCAAGATGAAGATGAAGAGATAGAAGTAGTCTTGCTCAGTCGGGAAGAAATCGCTAATTTATTGCGATCGCAGAGTGCAGATACTAGCCTCGATGCCAAGTCCATCACTGCATTTCATCTGGCTTTGCAAGCTTTACAAGACTAGGTGATCATAGCAAATTGTAGAAATTTGTTGACTTATCGCAGATGAGTTAACAAAGGTGAAATTCACTAAGCTGAAAAACTTTATATCTGATATTTTATATCTGGATATAAGTAGCTCAACTTAATTAAAACCCAAACCGAGAGTTTTGTTCCGCCCGCATAGCGGGCGGAACAAAACTCTCGGTTTTTAGTTTACTTATGTCTAGCTGCTTATAAAGTAGTCCTCAACAAAATATGAGTGGGTTCGACTTCGCTCAGCCAACGTTCATTTTTGCTGGCTGAGCGAAGCCGAAGCCAATAATTCTCACAACTGACTTAGGTCTGCAATATGGAACAGGGTAATTGCCCTGAAGAATTTGCTCTAATCGAGCTGTAGTATAAACAAGGACTCTAAGCGATCGCCTTTAGCATGAATCGTAAATTTTGGATTATTGCCCTCATTTCTTTCATTAACTCCCTGAGCTTTACGATTCTCATCCCTGTTCTGTATCAGTACGGTAGACAGTTCCAGTTAAATGATTTTGAGACGAGTTTACTATTTTCAATCTACGCGATCTCCCAATTCGTCTCCACGCCAGTCATCGGGAAACTTAGTGATCGCTTTGGGCGCAAACCATTGTTAATTATCAGCTTAGCGGGTACAGTCATCGCTAATCTAATGGCAGGAAGCGCTACGACCGCCGCAGTATTATTTTTTGCAAGATTTCTAGATGGTATTACAGGGGGAAATGCCTCAGTTGCCCAAGCGGTCATTTCCGATGTCACTACCCCCGAAAATCGTGCTAAGGCTTTTGGGATTAATGGAGCTGCCTTTGGTTTAGGTTTTATTTTAGGTCCTGCGATTAGCTTGCTCGCGCAGAAAGTTGCCTTGAATACCCCCCTAGGAAAATCATTTGGTGCTTCGTTTTTAGTGTCAGGAGTGATTGCTGCGATCGCTTTATTTTTAACAATTTTCTTCTTACCAGAAACCACCACGACTAAAGCCCAAAAAGCTCAAAATATTTTTGACATCGGCTTAGAGAATCTGATCAATGGCTTATTGATGCCCAAAATCGGTATTTTATTGATTATTAATTTCTTAACGGGATTAACCTTCAATATCTTTACCTTTGCCTTCCAGCCCTACTTTCTCAATGTTCTCAAGCAAAACAGCGATGGGCTTGCCCTCATGTTTTTGCTGTTCGGTGTACTCGCGGTCATTATGCAAACAGTGGGGATTTCCCAGATGACTAGATATCTACAATTGGTACAAATCTTGTTTTTAGGACTACTGATCCGTAGTATCTCCTTTGTGCTCATGCCAATTTGGAAAGATATCAATTACTTTATTGCCGTTTGTATACTGTTCTCATTACTGAATTCAGTCGTTCAACCGATGATTAGCGCCTTAATTTCTCTTAATGCGCCTCCTGCAGAGCAAGGCTCTATGTTAGGTGTTAACTCTTCCTACCTTAGCATTTCCAATGGATTTGGACCAGTCATAGCAGGCTTAGTTATCAATCAGGAATATCCTGAATCTTACAGCTATCCCCTCTATTTAGCAGGTATTTGTACTTTCCTTGTCTTAGGTTTAGCCTTTATCAAACGCAAAGATTATGCAGTCAAAGGGGTGAGGTGAACCCTACCGAAAAAGTTCGGTTCTCCTTCTGTGCATAGCTTTGCAGCTATTTCATAATAAAACTGTGAACGAAAGGGAAGTACAAAATATCAACTAAATCCTAAACCTACTTCTAAATGTTCATAGTTGTTTTGAAATAGCTCAAGGTGATATTTATGTTAGTACGTTGGCAACCTTTACAAGAAATCGAAGAAGTTCGTCGTCAGTTTGATCGCATGTTCCGCGACATTACTAGCTTGGATCAAGAAGCCGCTAAAGGTTGGGTTCCCGCTAGTGAATTGCGCGATGATGGCGATCATTTGACCCTCAGACTCTCCATTCCTGATATCGAAGCTAAGGATCTCGATATTCAAGTAACCAAGGATTCGTTGACAATTGCTGGTGAACGTCACCTCGAACGCAAAGAAGAATCTCCTGAAAAAGGTTACTACTGGAGTGAAATCAGCTATGGTAAGTTCCGCCGTGTATTTGCACTGCCTGTAGCGATCGAAAATGAACAAGTTAAGGCTGAATACTCCAATGGTATTCTCACTCTAGCCTTGCCAAAAGCTAATGAAGTCAAAGCTTTTAAGGTCAATGTTACCACTGAGTTACCTGCCTCCTAATTGAATAACGCCAGTTTGGGTTAAATTGGCAAATTTTGAAATCTAAGAAGTAAAAGCCTTGCTTAGCAAGGCTTTTACTTCCTAGAGATGATTTGCTACGCAAACCATCTCTAAAAGCTCGTTTCAAATTATCCCGAACTCGCGTTAAAACTGAGAAGTGCTGCAAAGCAGCACTTCTCAGTTTTAACGCGAGTCTATTTCTTATATAAACTTTGTTGCTCTAGCAATACATTCAGCGATTGCCAACAGCGAACTGAGCAAATATCAGCAGTAATTGTATCAATTTGAAGCCACTGAATTCCCTTTTCCCCAATTTCTGGATCGGAACTGCTCAAAACACAAGATTGGCGATCGACAGAGCATAGATAAACAATATTTACATTATGGAGTTGTCTTCCTTGCATAAGCGGATCGGGAAAAAAACTATCAGTAACTGTTAAAAGCTGAATAATTTCAAAGGTAGTAATACCTGTTTCTTCTTCAATTTCCCGACGTAGTCCATCAAGAACTGGTTCTTGAGGCTCTAGTCCGCCACCTGGTAAGTCCCAACAGTCTACTTCGGGCAATGTCATTTGATGAATTAGCAATACCTCACCTGAATCCACAAATAAACCATTTACTGTTACTCTCAATCTAGTTTCTAAAGTCATTGTGTATAGTTCAATTTAATTAGAGACAACTTTTAGCGATCGCCACAAAGCTAAGTAAATCTTGAGTCTCCAGCCCCACAACCTTGGCGCGATCATCCCAGATTCTAAGCTTGACGGCATCTTTAGCATAGGGTTTAGCAATAAATGTTGCAGATTCCTTCTTAGAAAAAGTGCCACCCTGCAAAATCAAACTACTTTCAGAATTTTCGGAAAGACTGGCACGATAATTAGGATCGATCGCACAAAGATAGCGCTTCGCATCAACATGCAATCGGATCGGTTCGGTGACAGCATGTGAAAAGATTTGCTCTAAATATTTTGCTCCTTCTTTTTCATGGCGATCATCGATCGCCTGTTCAGTAGGATTTTCGCCAAGATCGTGCAGCAAATGCCCAATATCATGGAGAAGGCAAGCGGTAATTAGTTCGGGACTAGCTGCATGTTCCATAGCAAGAGTGGCACATTGCAACCCATGCTCTAACTGGGTAATTGGTTCGCCTCCATATTGGGCGTGACCTTTAGTTGCGAATATATCAAAGATTTCGTCAAGATTTAATCTCATGCCCTATTCCTAAAGTAACGCAGTAATATTTTCTTCGGCTAAGCCAAAGGATAGAGTCATTCCTGCTCCACTAAGCCCGTTAACGATGGTGACGTTGGCTTCAGGCTCAGCCATAAATTCGGTTTTGCCAGCAAGCTTTGCATAGACTCCATGCCACGTTTCCGCAATCTTGAGTTCTGGAAATTTGGCAAAGGTTTGTAAGTATTCGAGAACGTAGTTATTAATTTCTGCGCGATCGAAGGGATCGGGAGTCAATCCATATTCGTGGGAATCACCTAGAATTAACTCACCCAAACCATTTTGCGAAACCATGACATGAATTCCCCATTCAGGAAAATGTGGAGTTTCTATTTCAATCCTTTTCTTCAAAGCATCTAAGGTTTGGCAATGACTAAAAGAACTATAGTGAGTTAGTGTCAGCCCTGCATAGAGGGAAGGACCTAATCGCCAATTTGCAGGTTGGGACACAGTTCGCATCATTTGTAGCTTGACTTTAGTGATATTGCTCTCTGTATAGATTTCTGGATAAAGGGTTTCAAAATCTGCACCGCTACAAACAAAAATGCGATCGGCTGTCCAAGTCTCATTCCCCACTTGCAGATTAGGATGTGAGATCGCATTTACAACTTTGCCAAATTGAAATTCAATCGGATAATTTCTCGCTAAAAATGCTGGTAACTTTTGGATCACTTCCCTCGGATCGACGGTTACTTCCGTGCTACTCCATAGAGCGCCGAGCAAGCCCTTGGTAATCGCGGCTTCACTCTTTTGGGCGACGGCTTCAGCATTTAATAAAGCGATCGTGTTAACGCCTTCATTAGTAGCGATAAATTCTTCAAGTACGTCTAGTTCGTCCTGACGATAGGCGAGTAATAGAGAACCACTGGGATCATGATATAGTCCTGCTTTTTCGATAACTTCGAGCCAGATTTCTCTGGACTTTAGAGCGCGATCGCGTAATTTCCCTAAAGGCTGTCCGACTGGCCAGATCATACCAAAGTTGCGAATGGAAGCTCCCACAGCCCTTAAATTTCGCTCAAATACTGTAACTTGATAGCCGCGTTTAGCAGCAGCAAGGGTATGGGCTAGTCCGACAATCCCCGCACCTACGATCGCTATTTCTGTGTGTTTTTTATGATTTTTGTTGCTCATGATTGTATTACCTGACTTTGCTGGTTTAAGGATAGGCGGCGCAGAGCGCCGTCTATCCTTAACACTTTATAGACTAGCTAGTTTATTCTGAAATTCTGACAAGGATGAAACTAGTCCATCGTGAGGATAGGCAGCTAATTGCTCTTCAGTATGGGTTCCATTCGTGATACCAAAAGTATAAAGGCAGCTAGCGTTTTTCCCTGCGGCAAGATCGGAAGGAGTATCGCCAATACAAACTACTTGCTTGGGATCGTTGATTCCAAGTAAATACATTGCCTTTTGGATCATATAGGGGGCAGGGCGACCTTCTTGATTGTAAATCTCTGATGGAGTAATCGAAGATTGAATAAACGTATCTTCAGAACCAAGATGATTTGCATTTAATCCGCGATCCCATCCGAGTCGATTGAGAATGATATCGGTCACTTCCCGATAAAAACCAGTGTTTAGCGCGATTTTAATTTGTTGCGATCGCAACCAGTCAAATAGTTCCAAGCATCCGACCGTTGGTTCAACGGGTTGAGTACGGTAGTGGTTTTCTAAAATCTGTTTAAATTCGATAAAGGAAGTTTCTACATTGGAGGCGTAGTTAGGATCTGCTTTATCAATCTGCTCCGCCCATAGGGTTTGGAAAACTAATTTCTTAGAAATTCCCATCATGGCAATCACTCGATCAGTCGGAGCCTGTAATCCTGTATTCGCGGCTGCTTGCATAAAGCATTGTTCGACTTCGCGATCGTCTCTGACTGTGGTTCCAGCCATATCAAGAACTACTAATTTAATTTCATTCATCGATCTATATCTGAATTGAAAATCATCTTTATCCTAACATTAGGGCGATCGCCTCAACCCCATATCACTAAATCAAAATCTCAAGTGGATGTGAGACAAAGCGATCGCCTGAAAAGACTCTAAGAAAGACTCTAAGATTTTCACTTTTTTAGATTTATTGAGTTAATTCCTTTCTGTAAGACTTTTAACATATAGCCGAAAGATCTTTCTTCATCGTAATCAAACTTTTTAATCATTTTTCCCAACAATTTATTTAGCTCAATCAGAGTTTTGTCTTGCAACATTCTACGAATATCTTGTCCGAGCAGATAGATATTTGCATCATAAAAATCCACATCTCCACTAGAAAGCTCTTCTACCAATTCACTATAAACGCGATCGTCATCTTCATACTTCGATAGAATGAATTCAATATCATCTACATCTTTGTTGGTACTTTCTCCGCGATCGCCCCAAGCAAAAACTTTGAGAACTACAAAAGATGGAATATCAATTACTTGAATTTCCAAATCATCAATATTAGTGGTTGTGGCATGAGATAGCGCTTCTTCAAAACCTAAAATGCTCATAGGATTTCCACTATCAGCCCATATAATTTGCTTGTCTGGTTCACCAATTGCGCCAAAAGGGACAATATCAACATCAATACCAGTTTCAATATGTCTAAATCTATGAGGTGTTTTTGTAGACCGAAAGGGTGGATAATCACCATTGGTTAGAGCTTCACCTAATGCTTGATAGGAATCCCAACTATCTACAGATATTGCGACATCCCAATCTTTTGTGCTTCTTCCTTCCCCAAATTTTTTTGGATCGCATATTATCAACCTTGCCCCTGCCCCAACTAAAATCATTGGTAAATTTAGCACTTTGACAATAGCTGTTAGGTCAGCTAAAACCTGCTTCTCTCTAGAATCGATCACTACCTTTGCGCTATCTCCTCAATATATTTATCAAAAATAAGTTGAGCAGTTTCTTTCAAGCGACTATCACCAGTACGGACTAATTCGGCATGAATTAGTAATGGATGAATAAGATTGTTTAATTCTCCATTATGAATATGCTGAAAGTTTTGTCTATCAATTTCTTGGTGTATTTCAATATTGCCATCAGGATCAGGTTTTAGTTTTAGATCGACTGCTAAAGGAAGGTAACGATCTTCATTAATATATATTACCGCGCCAACAGGACGAAGATATTGAGTCATTATTGAAGCTGCAAGTTCACCACCTAATCGATATCCATATTTATGAGAATACTGTTTTAATTCATCTTCAATTTCATGAAAATCGCGTTTCCCTATAGCTCTAAATGTGCCAATCAATAATTTTGCTCGGAGTCTCTCTGCATATCCAATTTCCCATCTTTCAAGGAACTTGATGTAGTCAACTATTTCATATCCTTTAGAGTTACGTTTAATGTAATCAAGTTTTTGAAGCTTTTCAAGTGTGATTTTTACTGTTTTTTGAGTGAGTCTATTTCCAGACCAATGATTGATTTTTTCCTCAATTCCTTCAAGCATGATAATACTTGGATGTTTGAGAATGAAATACATAACTTCTAATGCATTTGCAGTAAGCTCTAAAGATTTGTTTGGACTATCTCTAGAAAACTGATTACGAATAACTATGTACATTTCTGGGCTATTCAGATAGACACTTCCATCAACATCAATAAATTCAATGCTTCTCTCTATTAATTGATCTACAACCAGACTAGATAAATTACGAGTAACTAATAAAGGTCGTTGTTTATCATTCAGTCTTTTCCTTAAATTGACAAAATATTCAGCAACTTGCTCAACTATGTCATTGGTTATCCCAGTTTTGATTTCACATATATAATTAGCTGTCTTATTAGAGGTACTAATTATTAACTCTCCATCAGCCAAAACCTCACTAGAAAAATAAGGCTCATCTTGAATAGTCGCTTCAACCTTAAGATTGGGTAAAGCCTCAAGATGTGCTATGCACTTTTGAAATAGTGGGTTTTTGGGACGCATAAACTATTTCCGACTTAATTTTATTGAGTCTAGTTCATTATAACCAGCCCAGTAAAACTTTCGCCTTATCGCTTTAGCCAAGTTTACGTTCGCTTTGATAAACCTTGCGTCAACAGCCAATACAGAATTCGTACGCCAATGCTAGTTAAAACTAGGGCTGTAGACATCGCCGCCGCAGGAGCAACATCGCCAGCATCATCCATATTCACGATCGCTACCGCCGCTAAAGGCGCATTGGGGGGATACAAGAAGATGATTGCCGAGATAGTCACCATTGAGTTTACAAAAAAGTAGCTACCTAGTTCCAAAATCGCAGGAATCGTCAATGGAATCGTCACGCGCCAGAAGGTTTTGTAAAAGGGAACGCCCATCGAAGCGGAGACTGATTCAAACTCTGGGTCGATTTGTTTAAGAGCTGTACTCGCGGTCAGAAAGCCCACTGTATAGAAATGAACGATGTTGCAAATCACTAATAAAGCGATCGTGCCGTATAGTCCATTAAAAGGATTGACTAGTGCTAAATTTGTATAGGGAATATTCCACAAGGGTTTGTTAAAGAAAAAGACATAGGAAAGTCCCAATACTAGCCCTGGTAATGCTAGGGGAATTGTTGATAGGAAATAGTTAAAGGAACGCATCGCTTTAAATCCCTTTCCCTTTTCTACCAGATAAGCACCCAGAAAAACCGTGATCGTGCCAAATATAGACGTATATAGAGAAACTTGGATGCTATTCCAATAAGCATTAAGCCCGCCGCCGCCAACGGCATTAAAGTCATAATGCTTAGTAGTAAGTTCAAAGTTGTAGGGCCAGACCTTCACTAAAGAAGCGAGAATAATTGTGCCGAATACTAAGAGAATAAAACTGGCGATGATGCTGCAAAAGCCGAACATGAGCCAATCGAGATTGGGATTGAGACTTGGTTGAAATGGAACTGAGCGACTGCTGACTAAGGCACTTTGGCGACCTTGAAAAAGGCGATCCAGAATGTAGGCGATCGCTGTTGGCAAGAGTAGAAATACCCCAATGGTCGCTCCCATTGAGAAGTTTTGCTGACCGATGACTTGCTTATAAATGTCAGTTGCCAACACATTAAAGCTACCACCCACAACTTTCGGCACACCGAAATCTGTAAAGGCAAGGGTGAAGCACACAAAAATCGCGCTCATCAATCCATACTTGACGCTCGGTAAAGTCACCGTAAAAAATACGCGGTGGGCATGTGTTCGCAAAGCAGCAGCAGCTTCATAAAGACGGGCATCGGTAATATTCAGCGCCGTAATCATCAAAATTACGGCTTGTGGGAAGCAATAGAGAACTTCACCAATAATGATGCCATTTGCACCGTAAAGGTTAATATTCCAGCTTGGCAGTAATGATAAGAAACCAGTGGTAACTAATCCTTTATTCCCAAAAAGATAAACCAAGCCGATACTGTGAGCGAGGGGAGGGATAAATATTGGTAGTAATCCGAGAATCCGAAAAATCGGCTTGCCAAACATTGCTGTGCGAGTTAGGGCATAGGCATAGATAAAACCTAAAACTACGGAAATCGCTGAACTGAGGATCGCAATATAAAAAGTATTGAAAATCGAGACAGAAAGCGCTGGAGTCTGAAAATAACGAATGTAATTAGCTAGTCCGATCCATTGTCCTTCAGTATCCTGAAAGCTGCGGATCAACATCGGATAAAGCGGCAATAGCACACCAACTAAAAGCCAAAGTGTACTTAAAGCGATCGCTATCCTTAACATCCAATCTTCCTTCGTAGGAATTTGATGTACTTCTTTTTGGGGCTGAAACGGAAATATTTTGTTCTTAAATGGTGTTAGCGTCATAGATTTTCACTTATTTTCACTTAATCAAGAACGACTCGGAAAGATTTGCAATTCATTGGCGGGAAGTTGAATTTTTAAAGTAGTTCCTAAATTCAAGTCGATCTGTCTTGCCTTATAGATCGAAATCTCAATTATCATTGCGACCTTCGCATTGCCATCAGGTCTTAATGTCAGGTGATACACCGAACCGAGAAACTCAATACCTTCGATATCAGCCGAAATCATATTTGGCAAATTCTCGTTTTGTTCGCTCCCATCCAATATATGGATTGCTTCAGGACGAATAGCGATCGCGATTTGACTATTAATTTCTAAATCTTCAATCTTTGCTTCAAGAACGATATTGCCACAGCGCACCTGAGTGCTTGAAACCACTTCACCTGTCAACAGATTCGTCGCGCCGATAAAATTTGCCACAAAGGGGGTTTTGGGGCTTTGATAGACCACACGCGGCGTTCCCACCTGCGCGATGACACCTTTATCCATCACCACCACGCGATCGGACATAGTGAGCGCTTCCTCTTGATCGTGCGTGACCATTACCGTCGTCACGCCCAGACGCTTCTGTAATTGAGTAATCTCAACGCGCAACCGATTTCGCACCTTTGCATCCAAAGCCGAGAGTGGTTCATCTAAAAGCAACAAACTGGGCGAAAGCGCTAAAGCTCTGGCTAGAGCAATTCGCTGTTGCTGTCCGCCAGACATTTGTGAAGGATATTTTTGCCCGAATCCTTCTAAACCAACTGTTTCCAATAATTCTTTTACCCGTTGCTCGATTTGTCGCTTGGGCATAGGTGTATTTTCTAACCCATAGGCAATATTTTGTGTTGCCGTCAGATTTGGAAACAGTGCGTAAGACTGAAAGACAATCCCAAAATCTCTTTTTGCAGGCGGCAACCGCGAGACATCTTTTCCGCCTTGAATTATGCGACCGCTACTTTGCTGTTCGAGTCCCGCAATAATTCGCAGCAATGTCGTTTTGCCGCAGCCACTAGGTCCTAATAAGCAGACAAATTCTCCAACGTAGACATTGAGATTGATACTGTTTAGCGCAGTAAATTGTCCGAAAGATTTACAGATATTCTCAATTTGTAGATAAGGCTGCCCCAAGTCTGGTTGATGCGTGGATGAGCCTGAAGAAGCTATTTGCCCATGATTAGGGGGACTAGCTTGATTAGCGATCGCCTCTGTCCCGTCTGGAAAATTTGTCATAGTAGTTATTTAGTAATAAATTCTGAAAGGTACGAGCAAATCTGAAATTGCCCATACCCTGAAAAAGTGCTAAGTAAGCCAGCAAAAGGAATCCGTAAATTTCCAAGATCCCCGATCCCCGACTTTTTTTATGCAATTAAAGGTAATTTGCAAATTCGTCAAAAAAGTCGGGGATCTCAACTGAGCTTATTAGGTTTTACTTCTTCTTCGCTTCAGACTTAGAATCGTAACGCTTTGTCCATTCTGCCAAAATTGCATCGCGATTAGCAGCCGCCCATTTGAAGTCATTCTTGGGAAATAACTGCTTGATCGGATCTTCAGGGAAACCAGCAGGAACAGGTACGTCTGTCTTCACCGCAGTTATGGGGAAGTTCTTAGCGTACTTCTTAGAAATTTCTGGAGAAATCGCCCAATCCAAGAAGGTCTTAGCCGCAGGATTGATATTCGCTTTCTTGATCAAAGCATTGGCTTCAATATCCCAACCCGAACCTTCTTTAGGGAATACAGGCTGAATTGGTTCACCGCCATTTTTCTGCTTCACAGCGCGATAGCCGAAGGAAATCCCGATCGCATATTCACCAGAACCAGCAAGTTTGCAAGGCTTAGAACCAGAGTGAACGTATTGAGCGATATTTTCATGAAGTGCATCAAGATATTTCCAACCTTCAGCTTCTCCCATCATTTGTAGGATCGCGGATACAGATAGGAATCCAGTCCCCGAAGATGCAGGATTAGACATGACGATCTGACCCTTATATTCAGGCTTGATCAGATCTGCCCAAGATGTTGGAATTTGCAGGTTCTTCTTACCAACTTCTACAGTATTAACGCAGAAAGCAGATTCCCAAACATCTATACCAACCCATTTAGGAGGATTTTCACTATCTCTAAACTGTGGTTGAACTGCTTCTAGACCTTTAGGAGCATAGGGTTCGAGCATTCCTTGCTTTTCAGCAATGAGCAAGCTAGAGGCAGCCAATCCCCAAACTACATCAGCAGTTGGATTATCTTTTTCAGCAAGCAATTTAGCAGTTACGACCCCCGTAGAGTCCCGCACTTTATTCACTTTAATATCTGGATATGTTTTCTGAAACAAAGGCAAATATTCAGACAATTGGTCGTCTTCTAAAGCAGTATAAATTGTGATGCTACCAGTAGCAGGCTTGGCTGCTTCGGTAGAAGTTGCTGTCGATTTTGCAGTAGTTGCAACTTCAGGCTTTTTTTCTGGAGTTTGGGTTTGGACACAAGCCGTTACAGCTACAGTTATCAGAAACGCTGATAGTAAGCTTAGGGCGAATTTCAGCCACTTTTTTTTGCTAAGTTTGTTGATAAGCATAATTAATAATTACCTACTTTATAAAACTCGTTAGCTGAGCAAGAATCACATTTATTTGCTTAAGTATTGGCTTAAGAACTAAAAGAGAACTGCACTTGCAGTTCTCTTTTAGTTCTTAACTATTCCAACTGATATCGCTGTGATCGCAGATAATTGTTGAATAACTGTCACGAGACAAAAGGTATAGAGCATATACATCTTTGGAAACATCTCATTCGTTAAACCAACAGACATGATCACTTACATCTTTTCTAAATAAGTATTAAAGACAGAAGCATCTTTTACAAATAAAAGGCAGCATGTTCTTCTCGTACTTGGAGACATCATACGTTTATGCAAGCCTTGATAGTTTAACTTTGAGTTAAACTTAGTTTATGGTTTTGGTTAAAATGAGAATTCGTATTTTAGGGTAAGAACAAAGATCAAGATTGGAACGGATTGTGGACTTTAGTGTTTCTAATCACAAAACTTGAATTGCTATAATTTAGGGGGATTGATAAGAATGGCAGAATTTTAGAGATAGGATCTTTGACTCAAAGAGATGTTCGTCATTGCCTCTTGAAAATTAACAATTTTGACATATTTATATATCTTGATGTATCTGTCATTCCATAGCTACTCTTTTTGGCTATGCTAGATTGACTATCAACATAACTTTATCGAGGTTTATAAGTTTTGATTTCAACGACACCATCAAGCTTTGTTGCCTCTGATTTTCCTGCTATTTGTGGCAATGAAGAATTAATTCAACGCACAGTACAGGATGATGCACCTGTATTTCTAAATAGCAATCTAAATAGCAATAACCTAAAACTAGAAGAGATTACTTCCGCTTTTGCCTGTGCCTTGCATATGCACCAACCGACTATTCCCGCAGGTATGAATGGGGCTTTAATTAGCAATCTTCAGCATATGTTCGAGCATCAAGGTGAAGGCGACAATCACAACGCTGGGGTATTTGCTTGGTGCTATAGTCGCATGGGTGATTTCATTCCCCAACTTGTCGCGCAGGGCAGCAATCCTCGGATAATGCTGGACTATTCAGGAAACCTGCTCTGGGGTTTGCAGCAGATGCAACGCCATGACGTTTTAGATAATCTCAAACGCATTACTTGCGATCGCCAATATCAGCCCTATGTGGAATGGCTCGGTACAATGTGGAGTCATGCCGTGATTCCCTCGACACCGATTCCTGATATCAAACTGCATATTCAAGCATGGCAAAGTCATTTTGCTTCTATTTTCGGAATTGATGCTCTCAAGCGAGTGAAAGGATTTTCGCCGCCAGAGATGCATCTTCCCAATCATCCTGATACACTCTACGAATATATTAAAGCACTTAAGGAATGCGGCTATCGCTGGTTGATGGTACAAGAGCATTCCGTAGAACGCTGTGATGGTTCAGGTTTAACTCAAGAGCAGAAATATGTACCGAATCGCTTGATTGCAAAGAACTCTCTGGGTGAATCGATTAGTATCACAGTTCTGATTAAAACCCAAGGTTCTGATACCAAATTGGTCGCGCAAATGCAGCCCTATCACGAAGCCAAAAGTCGAGGCAAACAGCAACTTGGGAATATTTCCATTCCCTCTTTAGTCACTCAGATTGCCGATGGTGAGAATGGTGGTGTGATGATGAATGAATTCCCCCGCGATTATCCTTTGGTATGGGATCATCTGAAAAATAATGGTCGTGGTACTGTGGGTGTTGTTGGTCTAAATGGTACTGAATATCTAGAAATGATCGAGGCAGCAGGTGTGAGTCCCCTTGACTATCCGCCAATTCAAGCAGTGCAGCAGCATAAGGTCTGGCAAAAGGTCGAGCAAATCGGCGATCGCCAAAATCTGAATACAGCTATGGTCGAGCAAGCCATTAGTGAACTCAAAGCCAGTGATCATCAATTCCATATGGACGGGGCATCATGGACAAATAGTTTAAGTTGGATAAATGGCTACGAAAATGTCTTAGAACCGATGAATCAACTCAGTGCAAAGTTCCATGCAAAATATGATTCACTGATCGCTCAAGACCCTTCGATTACTAAGCGATCAGACTATCAGCAAGCCTTACTTTATAACCTGCTTGTTCAAACCAGTTGCTTCCGTTATTGGGGACAGGGCACATGGACAGACTACGCCCGTGAACTCTATCGACAAGGAGATCAAAGTTAAAAATGTGGTAGTACTAAATTGCTAAGGAAGAGCTGTGCTTCGCACATCCTTCCTTACTACAATCAATCCTTTCCTTATTAAAACCACAAAAAAGCCACTTAGTGGCTTTTTTGTGGTTTTAATAACTGATGTTACGTGGAACAAGACAATAATATGAGTTTTGCTCGCATTCTCCTGCGGGAGAAAGAGTTAGGACATAAGGGTTCCACTTAACATCATGTTTTAAGTAAGCACAAAGCTCTGTGAGAACTGTTTAAGCACCATAAATTTTTTCTTTAACCCAAATACTTAAAGGATAAATATAATTGTCACTCCATTCACCAAAGATCATGACAGGATGTCCACCACTTAAAGCTAAAGTTGCCCATCCACGCTCAAACCTTGGGTTGATTGCTAATAGATGATTGGCATGATCGCGAATGAACCATTTGCCATCATTATGAACTGGGATGACCTGCTGAAGGGTGAGGGGAAATCTTTCTAACCAAGGATTTTTAACTAGGGCGCTACTGTAAGAGGCGATCGCTAAATCAATAGTTTCATATCCGACAATCTCGCGTACGGATACAAACGATGACGAGTTCTGTCTAGATTTAATAATTGCACGAAGCGGATAGGCACTCTCGAAAAATGCAAGTTCTGCTTCTAAAGAAGTTCCTAAACCAAAACTCAGCTCAAAGGCTTGATTGCCATGGGCAAATTGTAGTAATAGGGCATACCGATTACTACGTTTCCCCCAGAGCCAAGTCCGACTCATCTGCAGACGTTCCTCTGTTTCTATTTGCTGTCCGATGACTAGCCAGAGATCCTGCTGGAGGTATGGAGACAAAGTTGAAGAATTTTCCTGAGTAGTAATTAATTCTGACTGGTTTTGCGTCCAGCCGATTTGATTGCGAATATCAGCTTGATTGGGTAAGGGAAGAGACTCTAGATGCTGAAAACCTTCCAAAAGTAAATGTAACTTGCCTAATTTTGCTAATAGTCGCGATTCCCAACCTGTACCCGAATTAATGATACTGGGAATCTCCCGCAACTGTCTGGCTAAACTCGGTGCTTGGGCATCAACCATCCGCGCCGCAGGCTGTTCCCAAAACTGATAAGACTCTGTGCGAACTGAAGTTAACCCCTGACGGATTAAGTCATTGAGCCACATTTGCAGATCCTGAACTCCTGCTGTGACCTTATGGAGTCTGGCGCTAGCACGTTTGGCTTGAGCCTCTGGATTGATCGCTTTTTCAGGTTGATTTAGTTTTTGCTTTTGTTTCTCTTCCCGTTTCGTCCGTGATGCGATCCAATCAGTTACCCAATCAGGTGGGGTTCCCTCAGTTAAAACTGTGGGTTGGCTGACCATCAAAAACAATAATCCCAACCCATGCTTACAAGGGAATTTGCGGCTAGGACAACTACAACGAAATGCAGGCTCAGACAAGTCAACCTGTGTGCGATAGGGATCTTTCCCACTACCTTTGCATTCACCCCAAATTATCTGTTGTTCCTTGCCCAAATTGCTCCATTTATTTAATGTCGCTAAGCCTATACCATTCTTTGCTGAGGCAGGATCGGGGGCTAGAGATATCACCCGATCTGCTGTCCAATCGGCTATTCCTAGAGGAGGAGAATCATGATTTGTTTCGACCATTTTCTTCTGATGGAAATTGAATTATGAGTTATGTAAAACTATGCTTCTGATTTCGCAAGTTGCATTGTGTCCAGCCATTCGATTAGGCTATCAAGCTGCTTATCATGCGAAAGTGTGCCCAATCCGCGCACGGTGACATTACCTTTGCTATAGACAAAGCGCGATCGCAAATGGCTAGGGAGATGCTCATGGAGTAATTTCCATGCAGGTTCTTCCATCTTTGATTCGAGGACAACGTGCTGTTTACCTTCAGGTTTGATACGCGAGAAGCCAATCCGTTTGGCAATCAGTTTCAATTCCATCACTTTAACCAGTTGCATCGCTGGTGCAGGTACTTTGCCATAGCAATCATTCCATTCTTCTATGATTTGGGCGAGTTCGCGGCGTGAAGTCACGGAAGATACGGATCGGTAGGCGCTCATCTTGCGATCTCCATCGGGGATATATTCCGCAGGAATAAAGGCGGTAATCGGTAGATCTACCTGCGTATCATCGACTTCAGGGATTTCCGAGCCACGTATTTCCGCGATCGCTTCCTGGAGCATTTCCATATAGAGATCAAAGCCAATTGTGTTAATTTGTCCAGATTGTTCCGCACCGAGGAGATTGCCGACACCTCTAATTTCCATATCACGCATCGCTAACTGATAGCCTGAGCCAAGATGGGTAAATTCTTGAATTGCCTTGAGACGTTTCCGAGCCACATCGGTGAGTTCGCCCTTTTCTTGATAAAAGAGCCATGCATGGGCTTGGATGCCTGCCCGACCGACACGACCACGCAACTGATAAAGCTGAGCAAGTCCAAAGCGTTGGGCATCTTCGATAATGATGGTATTTACCCTTGGAATGTCTAAGCCTGATTCGATAATCGTGGTACAGATCATCATGTCCGCTTCGCCACTACTAAAGCTGAGCATGGTAGACTCTAGCTCTGATTCGGGCATCTGTCCGTGGGCGATCGCCATGCGTACCGATGGCAACATTTCATGGACTTTCGCTGCAACTTCATCAATATCATCAATGCGCGATACTACATAGAAAATCTGCCCACCGCGATCGAGTTCTTGACGAATGGCAGCGCGAACTAATTCGAGGTTATAGCGAGATAAATGGGTTATGATCGATCGCCTCGATGGTGGTGGGGTCGTAATCAGACTCATTTCCCGCACGCCCGACATAGCCATATAGAGGGTTCTGGGAATTGGTGTTGCCGAGAGAGTCAGCACATCCACTTCCGTTTTCATAGTTTTAATTTTCTCTTTTTGTGCCACCCCGAAGCGTTGCTCTTCGTCAATGACAAGTAAACCCAAATCCTTAAATTCTGCATCCTTAGCTAAAAGCTGGTGCGTACCCACGACAATATCTAATTCACCTGTTTTCAGCTTGCGGATAATTTCTTTCTTTTCGGAAGTACTCTTAAAGCGGTTCAGTAGGGCTATATTCACGGGATAGGCAGCATAGCGCTCTTGGAGGCTGTGGTAATGCTGTTGCGCGAGAATTGTTGTAGGAACGAGTAGTGCCGCCTGTTTACCAGAAGTTACTGCTTTAAAGATCGTCCGAATCGCAACTTCTGTTTTCCCGAAACCAACATCACCACACACAAGGCGATCCATTGGTCGGGAACTTTCCATATCTAGCTTGACATCTTGAGTTGCCTTGAGTTGGTCAGGTGTGGGTTGATAGGGAAAAGAATCTTCCATTTCCTGTTGCCAAGGATTATCAGGCGGGAAAGCATAACCAGCCTGTTGCGATCGCTTGGCATAGAGTTCTAGCAAATCAAAGGCAATTTTCTTAATAGCTTTCTTTGCCTTGGTCGTGGTATTCGCCCAAGCCTTGCCCGTCATTTTATGCAGTTCAGGTTTTGCCTCATGCATTCCCCGATAGCGTGACAGAATCGACATCTGATCGACTACGACGCGCAATAATCCATCCGCATATTTAAGAACGAGATATTCGCGAGTTTCATTATTAACAGTCAACTTCTCTAATTTGATAAACTGCCCCACACCATGATTTTTGTGGACGACGTAATCCCCTGGGGAGAGCTTATTTATGTCAACCTGCTTAGAAGTTGCTCTGCGGCGCTTTCGCACATAATTGGGTGTACCAAGGGCATGCTGTCCAAAAAATTCGCGATCGCTAATGACGACAATACGATAAGTCGGCAACACAAACCCTTGAATCTCGGCAATACCTGAATATTTCAAAGCTACGGCTATTCGAAGGTTATGGGTTTTCTCGATCGCAGGATAATCTCGCACATTAGGGATAAATTGCGCTTGGCAGTCATGCTCTTGTAATAGGGCAACTGTGCGTGATGGTTGTGCCGAAATGAGAATAATTTTGTACTTCTGTTCACGATAGTCACGGATTGTCTGAGCAATCTTACCGAATTGATGCGGAATCGCTGGCACAGGACGACTTGACATATTTATGCCACGATTTTCTTCGGCAAGTTCAAATAAATCAAGGCGATCGAATTTAGTGATTTCTGCTAAACATTCCGCAAAGGAGCGATGGAGTTTGCCCTCACCCCCAGATCCTCTCCCATGGGGAGAGGGGTGGAAGAAAGCTGGGAAAAGTTCTTCGGCGGATTCGTACCAGCGATCGCAATGGGCTTGACATTGCTCTAATTCATCAATGACGATGATGCATTGCTCTGGCTTGGGTAAATAGTCTAAGAGCGAAGCGCTAGAAAGCGGATGGACAGCAAAGCCCTTGCTGCTAAATTCGTCTTCAGCATCTTGATCAGGAAATTCTAAACTACCTAAAATATGTCCGTAACTAATGGGAGTTAGTAAAACTGAAGGAATGCTATCTAAGGCTCGCTGCGTGGCAGGATCAAATTCGCGAATTCTCTCAATCTCATCACCGAACCAATCAATCCGCACAGGCATTTCGCTAGATACAGGGAAAATATCGATGATGTCCCCACGCCTTGCCCATTGCCCCTCAGTCTCAACGGTAGAAGCATTTTCGTAACCCATGATCGTGAGATTTTCGGCTAAATCCCGCAACTTGATCTCGGAACCAACTTCAAGTTGAGCACAATAGTCATTAAATTTTTGGGGGCTGGGTAAATGTTTTTGAAGAGCGCGATCGGTTGCCACGATCGCCATTTTTTTCTTTTCCCCTTCCAGTTGATCCCAATCCGCTAAATCCGCCAATACCTGCATCTGTCCCCAGATTACCTCTGACTCAGGCTGATATGGCTCATAGGGCAACATATCGGAATTGGGATAGTAATGCACCGTATGCCAGCCCATCGTCTCAAGCTGCACCGCCCAGCGTCCTGCCTCCTCAATTGTGGAGGTAATCACCAGCATTAATCTTTCTTGGCGCTGGCTCAGGGTTGAGCTAACTAAACCTTTGCTTACGCGCGATAAGCCTGAAAGCGTTAGTTGATGATTCCTCGCCAGTTTACTCTCTAGTTCATCAGTGAGTGGCGATCGGATTAATGAACGAATTACAGAGGGAAATGGCATGGAATAGGTAATTGATGGTTGAATTTAAATTTAGAGATGGCTAACAGTACTATTACCTAAGCCTAACAATAATTTTTAGGGAGGAGTGATATTAAGTCAAACATGAATTATCCAGCATGAACGCCTCGAAAAGTGCCAGATCATCCCCCAAAGAATAATCAAACACTATTACATATGAATAATCTATAATATAATGTTATTGACAATTTCTTGGTTTATTGCAATTAATTCTCACTTAAATAGTGTATAAGTATTTATTGAGGATTAAATTTGCGATCTATTCGCATTAAAGCTGATAACAAGGTCACTGCCTAAAATTTTGTATAGCTTTTTGAGAATTAATATCTTTATGTCTGAATTATACGTGTGACTAAATCTACCTTTTCATTTACTCGTATATTACTTTCTGGATTTGTTTTGGCATTAATAGCTGGTGGCTGTACAACGATCCCAGAGGCAACTAAACCTGAAGCTGTTAAAACTTCGTCATCTGCCGCGCCTCCCGCCGCCGAGCCAAAAGCAACTCCCTCTGCTACTCCTGATGCTGCCGACCCCAAGTCAGCGAAATCCAGCAAAATCAATATTAATACAGCTACCAATGCTGAGTTGGACAAGCTAGAGTTACCAGGCACTAAGCCTTCGTTATCCGAGCGAATTGAAGGTGGTAGACCATATAAACAAATTGATGATCTTGTAACCAAAAAGGCAATCTCTGCCGAAGAATTCAAATTAATTCAGAATCTAGTTACCACTGAAACCAAGTAGGGAAAGTATGGATTTTAGTAGCGCACTGCCAACCTTCTTAATCACCCTTAGAGAAGGTACAGAGGCAACTTTGGTTGTGGGGATCGTATTAGCTTACTTGATACAAGCAAAACAATCTGTCCTCCAAAAATGGGTCTATTTAGGAGCGGCGGCAGGGCTATTCGTCAGTAGTATTATGGGCGCGATCGCTCAAAGTTTGATTGGTGGCTTTAGCGGTACGGTCTATTATTTGACAAAGGGTATTTTCTCGGTTGCGGCGATCGTGATGCTGAGTTGGATGTTGATTTGGATGACGCAGCAAGCCAAAACTATGCGCCATCAAGTTCAATCTAGTCTTGAAAAAGCCATCAGTTCAGTAGAAATTCGTAAAGCAGGTTGGGGGGTATTTACTCTCATCGCCGTGGCAGTTCTACGGGAAGGTGCGGAAACTGTTCTTTTTATCACAGGTACATTAACCCCTGACCCGACGCAATCAGGCTTAGCGCAATATGCACCAGCGATCGGTTGTTTTACAGGAATTATTGTAGCGATCGCGATCGGGATTGCTATGTTTAAATTTGGTGTGAAACTGAATATTCGTGCTTTCTTTCAAGTTTTGGGAGTAATTCTCCTGTTGATTGTGTCAGGACTAGTAATTACTTCTCTTTCCGCTTTTGATCTGGCTAATACCGTTGATAAAGTCTTCAATCCCATAACTCAATCCTATGAGTTCCTCGATCCACCCCATCGTGTAGTTGAGTGGTTTACCCTCGGTTCTCAGATTACAGATACTTCATCAATCTTACCTGCTGATAAATTCCCTGGAATTATCTTCTCAACGCTATTTGGCTATTCTGATAAGTTATACACAACTCAGATTGTCAGTTATTGCATCTTCCTATCAACGATGGGAACTCTTTATTTCCGTTCCCTAGAAGGCAAAAAACTATTCCGATAAAATCATCATTTCGTCATATCTAACCTTCCCTTGAGCGGCTGTAATTTACGTTGAGTTTAATACCAAGGTTTTTGGCAGTTCGCTTCAGCTACTTGTTAGAATTTCATCGTGAGCCACTCCAGCGAAATACTGGTTCGGAACCTATTTCTCCCCAATAGCCATTAAAACTAGAGAAATTCTCCGAAAAGGTCACTTCAAGATTCCCAGTTCCATATTTATCATTCCAAACACATCGCATAACAAGAACCTGCATTACTTGGCATTGAGACAATGTGCCGAATACCACTTTCCCTTGCTCATCCATCGTGTAGCTACCTTCTAAAGAGTCTTCTCTAGTTTTCCTAAATTCTGTTGTTCCAGATACTAAACTACCTGCACTCAAAATTCGACTTTGATAGTTTCCGAGAGCTTGATCTACCCAATCACTTGAAGACTGAGCACTTGCATTTAGACTGCATACAATAGTCAGGGAAAAGGAAGCAACTAAAGAGCTAAAAAATAATCTTGAGCTTTTCACGGATTTTTCCTTGAGATGATCTGTTATTCAACGTTTGTTCTGATCCAGTCTTAATCATCTAGGAAAGACTCATCCTAGATTTAACCTTCGTTACGACTAACAGACTAAAAAGAAGTCTAACTATGATATTAGACGAAAAAATTCTGTTTAACTATAACTATTTGATCTTGTGAAGTAAAAATTTCTAGATCGTCACCAATCACAATATTTGCTTGTGCCAATATCTCTGTGCTTAACCTGATGCCTTAGCTATTAACCAATTTTTGCACCTTGGCATACATAGATTTACAATCCAAGACTCTTTGCATACTCACAGTCAGCATTTGCGCCTTCAGCATCACCGATTTTTGCCTTTGCCATGCCGCGATTGAAATAGGCTGGAGCAGCATCGGGAGCTAACTCGATGACTTTGGTGTAATCCTCGATCGCACCCTTATAGTCCTTGATTTCTGAGCGATCGTAGGCGCGGTTGTAGTATGCCTCAGCATAATTGGGATCGATTGCGATCGCTTCGGTATAGTCAGCGATCGCCCCAGTATAGTCGCCATTTTCGGCACGTTGTATGCCGCGATCATTATAAGCTGTTGCTGAATTTAAGGTTTCCATAGTTGGTGATTGGTGATTGGTGATTGGCTGTTAGCTGTTAGCTGTTGTCTTTTAGCTTTTAGTGATGTGGAAGCAAATTTTTTCCTTTTCCCTTTTCCCTTTTCCCTTTTTCCTTGGACATTAAGGTGTCAAAATAACTTTACCGTAAGTTCTAATATGCTGATTGCTCTATGAATTCCAAGCTCAAACTACCGATGCCCAAGTTTTTGCAAACCCTGCTATCATGGTGGCTCAGCAGCCAAGCTAAATTTTTTCAAATAATTAGCCCATTGCAAGCATGGCGTGAAGGTAGTCGCTTGTTAAGTGCTAAGTTTTTGGGCGGCTTGCTAGTGGTGATGCTGGTGACTTTGCCCTTTTTGGAAAATGCTCAGACAGGGGTAATCTGTGCAGCAGTAGCGATCGCATGGTTATTACTATGGCTTAGCGATCGCCGCGACGAACAGGAGCAAACAGTACCGATTTGGACTGCCATACATACGCCTTTAATTAGCTACTGGGCGATCGCTTTTGTTGCCACTTTGGTCTCACCCGTGCGGGCGGCGGCTGTCGATGGCATGGTCAAACTCACGCTATATATGCTTGCCTTTGTGTCAATGAGTCGGTTGATGCGTTTGGGATGGCGATCAATTTTCATTGGGGCATATTTAGGCTCGGCACTGATTGCCAGTGCCTATGGTGTGCAGCAATGGTATCTCGGCGCACCCGAACTCGCTACATGGACAGATCCTACTTCTGAGACCGCAGGCGTGACCCGTGTTTATAGTTTTTTGGGTAATCCTAATTTATTTGCAGGATACTTAATGCCAGCGTTACCTTTAGGCGCGATCGCTGCTATTCATTGGCGTGGTTGGGGCTTGAAGGCGTTAGGAATTATTACGGCAATTTTTGGGACATTTTGCATTACGCAAACCCAGAGTCGGGGCGGACTCATGGGCTTAGCGGCTGAGAGTTTTACGCTAGTATTGTTATTGGTGTATTGGTGGGGCAAGCGGTTGCCGAAGTGGACTTTTCCTACGGTCTTCGGCGGTATGGCTGGGGCAATCGCTCTAGGTACAATTCTCGTACCGACATTGCGTAAACGGGTATTTAGTATTTTCGGAACCGATGATAGTAGCAATGCATTCCGAGTCAATGTTTGGCAATCGGTTTTCAATATGATCAGAGCCAAGCCAATTTTAGGGATTGGACCAGGAAACAAAGCTTTTAATCAAATCTATCCCCTTTATCAACGATCAGGCTATAGCGCCTTGGGTACTTATTCCGTGCCTTTGGAAATCACGGTGGAGACGGGGATAGTCGGTGTAGTTTGTTATGGTTGGTTAGTGTTTACTGTTTTCCGCCAAGGCTTTCTGGGATTAAATCGATTGAGAAGCGATCGCGATTCTAGTGGTTTATGGATTATAGGGGCGATCGCCACTTTAGTGGGGATGCTCGTTCATGGTCTAGTCGATACAGTCTGGTATCGTCCCCAAGTGCAGTTACTCTGGTGGTTAGCGATCGCCATTATCAGTAGTTTTTACATTAATCCTGTAGCTAAGCAGGAAGTAGAAATCGAAAATTAGGGAATGAAAGACAAGCTATTTGAAATGCTCATCCCCAAACGACCGTTATCACTTCAGGCAAAAAATCATAATTTACAAGCTTGGAAAGATTATGTGTATGGTCGCGCCAGAAACGATTGAGAAGGTGGGACTCCCTATGAAAATCAGGGCTTCGCCTAACCTTAGTGTATTTATGTGACGATTCTCCAGCCGATATAGATAATATAGTTAAACCTATACAAGATGCCTTGGTAGGAGTTGTATATGCTGATGATTCTCTTATTACGGATGTCGATAGCCATAGAAGATTTATTACAGATGGCATTGACCTAACAAATTTGCCAAGACTTTTAATCCGAGGTGCTGAGTCTGGCGAAGAATGTGTTTATGTAAGCGTTAGTTTGGCTGAAAATTTAGAGGTATACCTATGACTACGATAACTCAATCTTTACATGAACAGAAAATTCAGCACACTGCTCAACAATTACAAGAAAGCGGATATAGAGTTATTACTGAGCCATCGAAATCAGATTTACCGTTTGACCTAGGTAACTACGTTCCAGATTTAATTGCCACTAAAAATGATCAAGGTATAATTTTTGAGATTAAAACTAGTTGCAAACGTCTTTCTATTGATCGATTGCAAAACCTTGCAGAACAAATTGCATTCCATAATGAATGGCGGTTTGTATTAATCACTTTGGATGATGAGAGTGATTATGTTTTCCCATTAGAAGCAAAAGATTTTCCATATTTGCAAGATTTAGAATCTCGATTGTCAAAAGTAGATATTCTCATTCAATCATCACTTTTTGAGCCAGCTATTTTATTTCTTTGGAGCATTCTAGAGTTACTACTGCGTAGAAAAGCAGTAATAGAAAATATTCCCATCGAACGACTTCCTGCGAGTAATTTACTGGATCATCTTTATTCAAGGGGAGAAATGTCGATGGATCAGTTTGACGTTTTCAAGGATTTTTTAAAGCTGAGAAATCAGATTGCTCATGGGTTGATGATACCTATAAATTCGACATGCGATATGCTAACTCTAGCTCATCAAACAGTAAAAGCTTTAATAAGTGACTGGAAGTTAGAAGATTCTGCTAATTTAATTAACAAATAAAAAGAGAGGCGCAAAGCGCCTCTCTTTTTATTTGGAATATAAGCTCTGTAGAGTTGGAATAAAGGAAGGATAGGAAATTGCGGCGGATTCGGCACGGTTGATTGAGGTTTTGCCTTTGGCAACTAGCGCCGCGATCGCTAAACTCATCGCCACACGATGATCGTCATAGCTATCGACCTCAGTACCAGTCAGCGCTTTACCTCCGACAATTTCCATGCCATCGGGACGCTCGGTTACATTTGCACCGAGTTTGGTTAATTCCTTCACCATGGCTACAATGCGATCGCTTTCCTTAACCCGCAGTTCTTCGGCATCCTCGATGATGGTTGTTCCTTCTGCACAACTAGCGGCGATCGCTAAAATAGGAATCTCATCAATCAATCGAGGAATAACTGCACCACCGATGCGGCAAGCCTTGAGAGATGCCGAACGCACATGTAAATCGGCAACGGGTTCGCCTGTAACTTCGCGTTCATTTTCATAGGTAATGTCGGCTCCCATTTCTGCAAGAACTTCTAAAATTCCTGTACGAGTCGGATTAATTCCCACATTCTCAATTACTAAATCAGAGTTGGGAACAATTGATGCAGCGACTAGCCAAAAAGCGGCGGAACTAATATCTCCGGGGACGGTTACTTCTTGACCAACTAATTTTGCACCACCCTTAACTGAGACCGTATTGGTATCAACATCAACACTAACATTCGCGCCAAAAGCAGCCAACATTCTTTCACTGTGATCACGCGATCGCTCTGGCTCAGTGATAATCGTTTCGCCATCGGTCATCAAACCTGCCAGCATGATGCAGGACTTGACCTGTGCCGAAGCAACGGGGGATTGATAGTGAATTGCTTTAAGATTTTGTCCTGAAATGGCGAGGGGCGCACGCGCTCCATTTTCTCTACCCCAAATACTAGCTCCCATTTGGCGCAAAGGATTGACGACTCGGGACATAGGGCGCGATCGCAATGAGGCATCACCTGTAACTGTAAAAAAGCGATCGGGATGGCTCGCTAAAATTCCTAACATTAACCGTAGCGTAGTGCCTGAATTGCCAGCATTGAGCACATCTACAGGTTCCTTGAGATTGCCTAGCCCGATCCCCTTGACGATCACTAAATCTGAATTTAGCTCAGATATTTCCGCACCCATCGCTGCAAAACAAGCGGCGGTACTGCGAGGATCTTCCCCTAGTAGTAAACCGTGAATTTGCGTTTCGCCTTCGGCTAGCGAGCCAAGCATCAACGCCCGATGTGAAATGGATTTATCCCCCGGGATCGTAATTCTGCCCCGTAACCCCTGAGGCAAATGGCTAGAGTCAATAGTTAGGATATGGTTGGGGTGCGTAGTTGCAAGGTCAATCATGTTAAAGTCAGTTAGCAATTACTATTAGATTACAGTGCTTTGCGCTCTCCGTAAAACATAGAGTTTTGTTGAAAGCGTTGCTAAATAACCCTTTCAAGAATAGTTGCTCATAGGAAGAAACCATGAATGCCACGCCCAATCCTGAAGATATTAATGCGATCGCGTCCGATAGCAGCACCGATAGCAATACCAATACCAACGCTGAAAGTGTTACGCCTCCCTCACCACCACAAAATTTAGGGACATTTCTCGATCGCTTATATGGGACATTATTTTTGCCCCAAGTCACCTTTGAGCAACTCAAAGCACATCCGTCATTTGTGCAAGCCGCGATCGTGATTGCTTTAGTTAATGCTTTGGAGACTATTCGCCTTGATCATTTATCGATTGTGAGAATTGTCGGCTCGGTGATTGGTGGCAGCATTGGCTGGGTATTTTTCACTTTTTTGTTGAAACAATTAGCTAATGTGTTTCAAAAAAATGTTGAGATGCTGGAGTTACTGACCCTCACAGGTTTTGCGAGCTTACCTTGGATATTCATGGCTCCTGCCCTCAGCTTGCCACCCCAATCCCGTTTTCTTGGCGCGATCGCTGTGATCATCTGGTTTATCGTCTGGCAGGTATGGAGCGCATCGGTAGCCCTCGGTATTAAAAGCTGGAAAACTTTGGCGATCATTCCTTTAGCGATCGCTGGTGGTGTTGTCGCCCTCATTTGGCTCGGCAACACGATCAATTTACTAGTGAGTATCAGCTTTTAGGCTAAAGCTAGCTGAGCAGCCTTAACCGTTTGTTCGTAATATTTTTGTAACTGCTTTGTAGCAGATTCCCATCCCCATTTTTCAGCTTCGTGACGGGCTGCAAAGCACATTGCTTCATGTCGATCATAAAACAGATTTTGAGTAGCTGTCACCAATCCATCGCGATCGCTTGGCTCAAATAAATAGCCATTAACGCCATTGGTCACAATATCAGGGATACCACCTGAGTTCGCGGCAACAACGGGACAACCTGCCGCCATTGCTTCCAATAGCACTAAGCCGAGGGTTTCGGTGCGAGATGGGAATAGAAAGGCATCGCTAGAAGCAAAGGCAGATGCAAGATCATCACCACGCAGATAACCGACAAAATGAGTATTTGTCCCTGCAAAGATTTTCTCTAGCTCCTGACGATAGGGACCATCACCGACAAGGGCAAGACGACAATTGGGAATAGCCTGTAATACGGGCAGGATCTGCTGAATCTCTTTCTCCGCAGACAGCCTACCTACATATAAAAATAAAGTATCTTCGGGATGTCCTTGGGTCAGCTGCGATCGCATTTCATCACTTTTAAATCTTGGATGAAACTGCTCCGTATCCACACCACGCTGCCACAGATCAAGGCGTTCCACTCCATGCGATCGTAACTCATCGATCATCACTGTAGAAGTACAGAGATTGAGCATCGCTTGATTGTGTGTATTCTTTACCAAATCCCACATCACACCTTCGAGAAAGCCTAAACCATAATGCTGCAAATATTGCGGCAAATGCGTATGGTAAGAAGCCATCAAGGGGTAATTCAGCTTTTTGGCATAATAGATGCCAGCCATTCCCAAAATTGCGGGATTGACGACATGGATTAGATTAGGCTGGAATTTTTCTAATGCATACCCAATCGATGGTCTTGGTAAAGCGAGTTTTAGTTCTGGATAGAGGGGAAAATCAAAAGCAGATACCCCATAAATCTGAGCACCGCAATATTCCGTAAGCCCTCCATCGGGCGAAAATATCAATACTTGATTACCAAACTTGACCAAATACTCAACGGTATATTTGAGGCGGGTGACGATGCCATCGATTTTAGGCAGAAATGTCTCGGTAAATATGGCGATACGCATAGTAGTTACACATGCTGGCTACAAAAAAAGCACCCATGGGGTGCTTTGTATTTTACTAGAAGTTAGAAATTGGATTTTTAGCCGTATCCTTGGCAACTTTTAGGTATTCCGTATTAACCCCAGATTCACGGGTGAGCGAAACCTTGCCTGTACGGGCAATTTCGCGAATGCCAAACTTGTTTAACATCTTTAGGATCGCAACCATCTTACCAGGATCACCCACTACCTCGATAGTTAAAAAATCATCAGCCACATCAACGATACGGGCACGGAAAATTTGCGAGATTTCAATAATTTCGGAACGCACATTCGGAGCAGCATTTACCTTCACAAGCATCAACTCACGCTCAACACAAGGAATATCGGTAAAGTCAAGAATAGTGATCACATTGATCAGTTTGTGCAACTGTTTAGTGATCTGCTCAATCGTGTGATCGTCGCCTGAGACAACCATCGTAATGCGCGTAAATCCATCTTGCTCAGCCGTCCCGACCGCAAGGCTCTCGATATTAAAACCTCGGCGGGCGAACAAGCTAGCAATACGGGTCAGTACACCTGCCTCATCTTGGACGACAACGGAGAGAGTATGTTTCATGGTGAAAAATTCGGCAAATAAACAGCACAGTAGACTATATTAATGACTTTAGTTACTTTATTGCGACTATCAAGCTACATATTACATAGCTTTTCTCAAGGTATTGTGTCGCAACGTCCTAGAATTTTTCCTGTATCTCCGCAAAAGTTGACTAGGACATAAACCCAAAATTAAAGTGGCAGCACAAAGTGCCGCCACTTTAATTTTGGGTTTTGACTTGTCCTATCTAAATCTTGCGTTGCAATACAAAAATCTAAGTTCATTGATGACATGAAGCACCATAAATGATCGGTAGTGCTAAATAAGTAAGGATGAACCCGCCCATCCTTACTTATTTAACGTCAGTTCGGGTTAAGCTGGCAAATTTTAAAAGCCCAAAAGTAAAAGCCTTGCTAAGCAAGGCTTTTACTTTTGGGCTTTGAGAGATGGTTTGCGTAGCAAACCATCTCTCAAAGCCCGTTTCAAATTATCCCGAACTAGCGTTATTTAGCACTACCAAGATCTAATGATCTTGTGGGAAAGTTTTTGCATGGTATCTGGAGCAAGAATTTCTGCAACTACGCTAAATTTTTGGAAATCGAGGCAATCAATAATGATTATGATTTGGCGATAACCCTGACTAAACTCTTCTTTGATAATTGAGTTCTGAGAAAGAAATAACTACCCGTGTACCAGACTCGCGAAATAGTTGCACATCACCTTCAAGCTGTTCTGTAAGTAGACATACTAACTGCCAGCCCAAACTCTCAGTTTGACGGAAATCAACCCCCTCTGGAAATCCTACCCCATTATCTGCCACCATGAGAATAATTTGATCTCTTTCATCATGACTGAGACTAACAAAAAGTTCACCAGAGCTATGTTCAGGAAAAGCATGTTCTAAAGCATTAGAAACTAGTTCGTTGATAATCAGTCC
>JADBWH010000108.1 GCA_020404105.1 Pseudanabaena sp. M53BS1SP1A06MG
ACCTCCTGTCTTGGACTGGAAGGCTGCCTCTGATTTGACACTTTCTGTTTTATTCCCTTCTGTCCTTTGGTTAAAACTCCTCCGATACATCCGAATTAATGCTGATATTGCTGCTCGTTATGGTTTTAAAATTGTTCTCAAACCCATTCCTACTTAAAGCTTTTGGGAATGGTGCAAGATCTCAGGTAACATAATTTGATAACCCACATTCCGCTTATTGCATGAACAAAAGTAAAAGTAAGGGCTTAAGGCGAACAATTTCAAAAAAAGAGGTGATCGCGCATAACCTTGAATTAGCGATTCGTTTGAGTGGCTGCAAATAACAGCGGAATCAATCTAGAGGTCTTGAGTGACTCTAATATGATTTACCAACTCAA
This sequence comes from Pseudanabaena sp. M53BS1SP1A06MG, assembly GCA_020404105.1. Taxonomy (GTDB): domain Bacteria; phylum Cyanobacteriota; class Cyanobacteriia; order Pseudanabaenales; family Pseudanabaenaceae; genus Pseudanabaena; species Pseudanabaena mucicola_A. The sequence goes on from JADBWH010000108.1 coordinate 378, forward strand.
GTCGCACATATTCTTGCGATCTCAACATATTCTTGCTACAACATGCGAAATTGTTTCGGTGAAATCCCTGTATATCGGCGGAACCACTTGGCAAAATGACTCGGATTGGCAAAACCGCAGTCGATCGCAATATCAATTATTGAGTATTCTTTCAGCCTCAGTAATTGCTTCGATCGCTCGACTCGTTGCTGCATCAAGTACGCATGAGGAGTCATGCCAGTTGATTGCTTGAATAATCGACAGAAATAGTATTGGCTTATCCCTAGCTCATCTGAGATCATCGCCAATGAAATATTCTCACGCAGATGAACATTCATATATTCAAGAGCTTGCTTCAGCTTGAACTTTGGTAAACCATCTTCATATTCTGGTAGGGAGTGCTTGCGCGTTGAGTAGTTTCTCAAAAAATGGGCTGCTAGAGCCGTCGCCATCGACTCCGCATAGAAGCAACTGTTAGTTGCATCAGTTTCCAATACTGTTTTCAGAGAGAGGACAATTTGATAAACCAACGGATCTGGGGCTGTTAACAATGGCTTCAGTTCAACTTGCTCCGAATTCGCGGACTCGTAAGCAGCATGAGTTAGAAATGTAGGATCGAGATAGCAGTGAGTTGTTGCCGCTGCTTGATTCGTTCGCACCCTAAGCGGAATATAAGCGGGAGCCATTTCAATGTAACCTATCTCTTTTGGGTCATGCTGCAATAGATGCCGCTTTCCGTCAACAAATATTTCTACTTCTGTTGGCTGATTCCAAGACGGAAGAGAAATTAAGTGCTGAAGACTTGTCATTTCAGGAAATTCCATTGCAGGCACTTGATAGTGTGCGAGATGAATATTTTTCCACCCTGCTTCCTGATTGGAATGAATGCGTGGACGGGGAGTAAATGTTGAAGTTGAATCTTCTTGAGAGTAATCAATTCTCATAGTTATTTTCGGCTAAAATTATCATCCTCACTTTCTCCCATTATAGTTTTAAGGGAGGAGGCGATCGCTACGTCATGCACCTACTTTTAGCGACAAGATGGGGGTTGAGTTAAAAGCCTGTCACAGCAGAAAATTGCGGCTTTATCTACTGACTATCATGAGCAAATTACTTGTTTAATCGAATATTTCCGTAAAAAAGGCGATCACCTTACACAAAAGAATACCCCCTCCCGTAAAGATTAGAGTTAACATAGAAATCATATTCTTGTCGTAAGCAAGGCAGACCAGCCATGATGATCCAAACCTTACCTAAAGTTACGACCTTTGATGAATTTGTCGCATTTCTGCCTGAAAATTCTGGGGTGCGTTACGAACTACATAACGGAAAGATTATTGAAACGGCCCAACCAGTTGGAGAACATGAAGAATCAAAGGGATTTTTGACGGTCAAGCTTAGTGGTCTCATTGATAGACTAGAGTTACCCTATCTGATCCCCAATCAAACGATAGTTAGACCTGAAGGCAAAGATTCTGGATATTTCCCCGATATATTGGTCGTAAACCGTCCAAATCTCATCAACGAAGCCCGATGGAAAAAAGAAGCGATTCTTAGTCAAGGTGCATCGATCGCATTAGCCATTGAAATTGTGTCAACCAATTGGCGGGATGATTACCACTTAAAATTTGCCGATTATGAAGAGATGGGAATTGCTGAGTATTGGATTATTGATTATGCGGCTCTGGGGGGACGTAATTTTATTGGGAATCCCAAACAACCAACTATATTAGTTTGTAATTTGGTGGATGGAGAATATCAAATTAGTAAATTTCAAAATAGCGATCGCTTAATCTCACAAGTTTTTCTTGAGTTAAATCTCACTGTAAATCAGATTTTTCAAGCAGGGATAAGCCAGATATAGCAAGAATAGCTCTTAAAGTGAATGAATATTAGGACTTACGCAAAGCCTAAATTGCCCTCATCCCCCAACCCCTTCTCCCAAAGCGGGAGAAGGGGAGTAAGAGGTTTTTCTTGTTCCCTTCTCCCTTTTTGGGAGAGGGGCTAGGGGTGAGGGTCTTAGAAAATTCTGCGTAAGTCCTAAATATTTATAACTCTTGTATAAATCTTGATTGAATTTTAGGTAAAAGCTTCTAATATTTAAGTCTAATTATGCGAAAATAATCTTAAGTTTAGTTGGCTTCAGATAGTACATGACACAAAACGATGCGATCGCATTAGTCACGCGATTACTATTACATGACTTATCAAAAATTCAAAAACTTGTATTTAGTCAATCTTGGGACGGTAAAAAATACTCAGATATGGCTATAGAAGAGGGTTATGATCTTGGCTACATTAAGGATGTTGGCTCGGAGTTGTGGAGATCGCTCTCTAAAGCTTTAAACGAAAAAGTGACCAAAAATAATCTGCGTGGAGTATTGGAGAGATATGCCCAGCAGCAAGCGGCTTTAAATGCAAACTCAGTAACGAGTCAGATTCACATGGGGGAAGCGATTGATGTTGCTAAATTCTGTGGACGAACTCAGGAATTAGAAACTCTTAGAGAATGGATTATGGCCGATCGCTGTCGAGTGGTCGCGATTCTCGGTATGGGCGGTATGGGGAAGACGGCTCTATCAGTGAAAATTGCCGAACAATTGCAGAACGAATTTGACTATGTGATTTGGCGATCGCTACGCCATGCTCCAACCTTTAAAGACAAGATTACAGAATGTCTTAAAATTCTGTCACAGCAACAAATCACGACCTTACCTGCTAATTTCCATGAGCAGATTACTTGTTTAATTGAATACTTCCGTAAGTATCAATGTTTGCTGATTTTGGATAACTACGATACCTTGTTGGAGCATGGTCAAGAGGTAGGTACTTATCTTGATGGATACGAAGCCTATGGTGAACTTTTGTGGCGATTGGGAGAAACTAATCATCAAAGTTGCGTGGTGCTTACTAGCCGCGAAAAGCCAAAAGAAATTGTTGCCCTTGAAGGTGATGGTTTGGCAGTACGCACACTTACTCTAACTGGATTAGATCTTGATGCAGGGAAAACAATACTAGCTCTAAAAAGTCTATTAATTTCTGATGCAGCAGCTAGACAGGTAGTTGATTGTTATAGTGGTAATCCTCTAGCACTAAAGATTGCAGCGACTTCCATTCGGGACTTATATGGAGGAAATGTTAATCATTTCTTAGCTAGTGGCATCACGCTCTTTAATGGAATCAGCAATCTGCTATCTCAACAATTACAGGGATTATCAGATCTGCAAAATCAAGTTATGTATTGGCTGGCGATCCATCGTGAGAGTGTTTCTTTAACAGAGTTGCATAGCGTATTTATACCATCTATATCTAAATTGAAGTTGATGGAAGTTTTAGAGTCCTTGGTGAATTGCAATTTGATTGAGCGCGATCGCTATAGATTTACGCAGCAACCTGTGGTGATGGAATATGTAACGGAACGATTAATTAAACTGATCTGTCAAGAAATAATTACCGAATCACCGCAATATTTACTAACCCATGCTCTAGTCCAAGCCCAAGCTAAGGATTACATTCGCGATAGTCAAATTCAATTGATTGTGCAGCCTATCCTTCAGCAATTACAAACTATTCTTGGTTCTACAGATAAACTTAAACATAAATTCGGTGGATTGATTGTCAAACTGCAAACTGAACTTAGGACTTATGAAAAAGAACAAACTGTAGGGGCAATTCATGAATTGCCCCTACAGTTTGCGGATAATTACGGAGGTGCAAATCTCATTCATTTACTGGCTCATTTGAGAACTGATTTAACGGGCTATGACTTTTCGCGACTGACAATTCGTGACTGTGATTTGCGATCGCTAAACTTACATCAGGTCAACTTCACTAAGGCTTCCTTTCGAGATTGCTTGTTTGCGGCGACATTTGGCGGTATTACCAGCGTTACTTTTAGCCCTGATGGACTTGCGCTTGCTAGTAGTGATACCAATGGTGAGATTCAGATTTGGGACGCTGTTAATGGTCAGCAACTCTTTATTTGCCAAGGACATAATAGCTGGGTTTGGGATGTCGCTTATAGTCCCAATGCGCCCATTCTCGCTAGTTGTGGTCAGGATCATACAATCAAACTCTGGAATACAAGTAATGGAGAAAGCTTCAAAACCTTACATGGACATAGCAACATTGTCACCGCGATCGCCTTTAGTCCTGATGGTCAACTTGTTGCTAGTAGTAGCACCGATCGCTCTGTTAGAATCTGGAACTTAGTTACAGGAGAATCTATCCAAATCTTAGAAGGACATCATGCTTGTGTCTGGTCAGTCGATTTCCATCCCAATGGTCTTCTTCTAGCTTCGGCAGCAGAAGATAACACGATCAAGATATGGAACTTAGAAACGGGTGACTGTGTGCAAACTCTCCAAGGTCATCAATATTGGGTGAAAGCGATCGCCTTCAATCCTGATGGCAAAACGTTAGCCAGTGGCAGCTTTGATAGCACCGTGAAAATCTGGGATTGGCAAACTGGCGAATGTCTAAAAACTTTGGTAGGACATCAAGCGGTTGTCACCTGCTTAGGCTATAGTCCACAAGGCGATCGCTTAGTGACAGGTAGCTATGATCAATCCGTCAAGATTTGGGATGTCTCCACAGGTAAATGTCTGGACACTCTGCACAAGCATACTAATCGAGTATGGGCAGTTGCCTTCCATCCCCAAGAGAATTTAGTGGTTAGCGGTGGTGATGACCATGCGATTAAGATCTGGGAACTTCATAGGGGAAAATGTATCAAAACTCTGCAAGGAAATAGCAATGCGATTTATGCGATCTCCTATAGTCCTCAAAGTAGTGATCAGAGTGATCAGAGTTATCAGATCTATCCGCAAAACCTACTTGCCAGTGGACATGAAGACCAGACGATTAAACTCTGGAATGTCAATATCAATGCACCCCATACCTTAGAGCCTGACCTTCAACCGTTTCAAGTACTTCGAGGGCATAGCGATCGCATTCTCTCCGTTGCCTTCAGCCCCAATGGACAGATGCTTGCTAGTGGCAGTGCCGATCGCACGATTAGACTTTGGAATCCCCATACAGGGAAATCCCTCAAAACGCTTCAAGGGCATCGCAGTTGGGTGTGGGGAATTGCCATTAGTCCTGACAACAAGTTCTTAGCGAGTGGTAGCTATGACCACACCGTTAAAGTGTGGGATTTAGAATCTGGTGAATGCTTACAAACTTTGCAAGGTCATCCTAGTTCTGTTTTAGCAGTTCGGTTTAGTCACGATGGCAAGACTTTATTTAGTAGTGGCTATGACAAGCTAGTTAAACATTGGCATCTTGAAACGGGTGAATGTCTAAATACTTGGGAGGCAGATTCTAGTAATCGTGTTTGGGCAATGGCGCTTAGCCCTA
>JADBWH010000109.1 GCA_020404105.1 Pseudanabaena sp. M53BS1SP1A06MG
TAGCGCAATAGTTCTGATTCGGAATGGTAAGAATTGAATGTGGGATGGGTGAGATAGGGAGAAGTGCGAATTAGGGAATTTGGAATTGGGAATTGGGAATTGGGAATTGGGAATTGGGGGTTGGGGGTTGGGGGTTGGTTGTTTTTGCGTTAGTAAAAATTTTGATGAGGTCGATTAAATCTTGTTTGGAGACGGTTTCATCGAGGCTGATGGCGATCGCATGATCTCCTAGATACCGTAAATTAATCTGTTTTGCTTCGGCTCTAGCTTTAATCTCATTGCTAGAGAGTCCCTTTAGCTCGATGCGAATCGTATCGAAGAAAGCTTGATGCGTGACTGTGTGACCGAGATCGGCGATCGCTTGGGCAAGGCTTGCAGTTAATAGATTGACTCGCTGAGCAATCTGGTGTAATCCTTTTGCACCATGATAAACCGCATACATACTTGCCATAATTGCCAGCAATACTTGGGCTGTACAAATATTACTGGTTGCCTTGTCGCGGCGGATATGCTGCTCGCGAGTTTGCAAGGCTAGCCGCAGCGCAGGTCGACCATGCACATCTTTAGAAACTCCTACTAAACGTCCGGGCATTTGCCGTTTGTAAGTTTCCTTAGTTGCTATGTAAGCAGCATGAGGACCGCCGTAGCCAAAAGGAACTCCAAATCTCTGGGCGCTACCGATCGCAATATCTGCTCCTAATTCCGCAGGCGATTTAATTAGCGTGAGTGCTAACAAATCCGCAGCAATAATCGCTAAACCACCTTGAGCATGGATTTGTGAAATGACCTCTGTGTAGTCATAGATTGCGCCATCACTAGCAGGATATTGCAATAACGCGCCGAAGTAATTCTGATCCAACATCACTTGGTCATGCTTACCAATCACAATTTCAATCCCCAAGGGAATCGCACGGGTTTTAACGACAGCGATCGTTTGGGGATGACAATCACTAGATACTAAGAACTTATTCCCCTTGTTTTTAGCAATCCCTACTGCCATCGTCATCGCTTCCGCCGCCGCCGTTCCCTCGTCCAAAAGCGAAGCATTGGCAATTTCTAAACCCGTCAAGTCGATAATCATGGTTTGGAAATTGAGCAAAGCTTCCAACCGACCTTGAGCAATCTCGGCTTGGTAAGGCGTATATTGCGTATACCACCCTGGATTTTCTAAAATATTGCGCTGAATAATTGGTGGCGTGATGCAGTTGTAATAGCCCGTGCCGATATACGATCGCCAAACTTGATTTTTTGAAGCGATCCCCTTCAATTCTTGTAAAAGCTCATATTCCCCACGGGCTCCCCCTAGCTGCAATGGCTGCTTAATTCTGATCGCCGCAGGTACGGTCTTATCAATCATTTCATCGATAGTGTCACAACCGATCGCAGTGAGCATCTGCTGAATTTCTGCGGATGTTGCGCCAATATGGCGGCGCACAAAGCTATCATTGGGCGCAAGTGCATCATCACTAAGACAATTTGCTAGATATTCATTATGCTTAGCATTGCTTGAAAAGGCTGGAACCCTCAATTCTTTGGTTTCTGTGGTTTCTGCGATCGAAGAATCTTGGGTTGTCACGGTGAGCGAAGGTTCCAACATAGATTTTGTAACTTGTATAGACATTTCTATGCTATTACAAAAATATTACAAAGTGTTAAGCATTGAGTAAATACTCTGATTCTGTCAAGAATGGTTTGCAGAGTTAGGACTTACGCAAAATTATTTTATCGTAGGTGCAATTCATAAACTACACCTACAATAAAATGAGTTTCTTAGCTACTTTTGTGTAAGTACTATCTTTAACAACTCCATGGTTGATTCTGTAAAAAATCTAACTCAAGTTATCTCTCAATTACGATCGCGATCGCATTTATCAATCCTTAGCAATTGGCAGAGACAGGATCAGTATGGGGAATGGAAGACATTGCTAACGGTAAATTCTAAACAGAATAAGCCGATATTATCCTTTTTGCCAAGGGAAGAAAAAATTTATATCAAGCAAGTTTGGCAGGTTCCCGCAATGTATGTAGATCTACCAACTTTGGGTACAACCATTCGTCTCAATTTAATTTGGTGGGCAGATATTTGTGAAGTTTGGGTTAATGGAGAGAAAGTTCAAGAAGGGGATTTATTTGATCAGAAGTGTCGGCTGCTATTGGCTAAAAATGCAAAGGCAAATCAAGAATTTATTTTAGAAATTAAATTAAATAGCACTAAGCATGACATTGGTGCGTTGCAGCTTTCAGAAATAGTTTTTGAGTATCCTCATCAACCCTGCGATCCTGACAAATTTGCAACTGAGTTAGAGATTCTCCAGACCTATATTCCCATTTTTGTTAAACATCAAATTGATTTACTACCTTTAGAAACTGCTACGGATTGCCTAATATCACTGTTCTCTAAATCTGAGCCCATTTACAGTGATAATTTCCTTGCCAAACTTGCAGCGATTCGTGAACCACTACTGCAATATAGTGACTTTCTCAAACAACGCCAGATTTATATTCTTGGTAATTCGCATATTGATGTGGCTTGGTTATGGGCGATCGCGGAAACTAAAAACGCAATGCAGCGCACCTTTATGTCCGCTTTAAATTTACAAAATAATTATCCAGAATTAATTTTCAATCAAAGTACCGCAGTTTCCTATCAATGGATGGAACAGGAATATCCTGAATTATTTTCGCGGATTCAGTCAGCCGTTGCCGAGGGTAAGTGGGAACTTATTGGTGGCATGTGGGTGGAGCCAGATGGGAACTTGCCGAGTGGAGAAGCATTGATTAGACAGATTCTCTATGGTCAGCAATATTTTCACGATCAATTCCAAAAGGAAGTGAAAATTGCATGGCTACCCGACACCTTTGGCTTTCATTGGCAAATGCCACAAATCCTTTTAAAAAGCGGCTTTGAAGCATTTGTGACTCAGAAATTGCTATGGAATGATCGCAATAAATTTCCTCATCAGATCTTTTGGTGGGAAGGTGTGGATGGAAGTAGAATTTTTACATATTTCAGTAATGAGCTTGGTCAAGGCTTAGAACCTATAGCGATCACCAAATACCTCGCCACTCAAGAAGCAAAGCATCATATCTCTGAAACAGTGTGGCTTTATGGTGTTGGTGATCACGGTGGCGGACCAACTGCCGATATGTTGGATCTGGGTCGTGAGTGGATGGATTCACCCCTTTTCTTCAAAATGCAGCCTAGCACTTTAGAGAATTTTCTGTTGAATTTAAAAGGGAAACTACCTGCTGATTTACCAGTTTGGCGAGATGAACTTTATTTAGAATTTCATCGCGGAACGTTTACTACTAAAGCAGATCAAAAACATCAAAATCGCCAAATGGAAGTGCTTTTAGGTAATGCCGAAAAATTGAGCGCGATCGCCTATTTAACTAGTCAAATTCCCTATCCTCAAGCCAATTTAGAAACAGCTTGGCAGGGATTACTGCTTAATCAATTTCACGATATTCTTCCTGGGACCTCGATTCCTGAAGTGTTTACCGATGCCGATCACACGTGGGCTGAGGTGCAGGAAATTTGTGTTCGCATTTTAGATCCTGTTAATGCTTCTTACCAGCAGACCTCATGTTTGCAGGCTTGGAATTTTTTAAATTGGCAGCGATCGCAATTAGTGAGACTTACCGATAACTCCTTATATTGGTTAGAAAATATTCCTAGTTTTGGCTTTGCTGAATTAGAAACTGTCGCAATTAGAGAGACTAACCAACCTTTAAGCATTACGTCTGAAAATGATAAATTTTATCTCGAAAATATTTATCTGCGAGTTGAGATTGATGCAAAAACTGGTGTGATTTCTCAAATATTTGATAAGCGATCGCAAAAGAATATATTGCAATCTCCAAGTAAATTACAGTTTTTTGAAGATAAAGGACAATATTGGGATGCCTGGAATATCGATCCTAATTATGAGACCAAACAGTTAGAATCTGCGAGCTTATCATCAATCAAAATTTTAGATAATTCTAGTTTATTGGTGTCGATTCAGGTTATTCAAAAATTTCATAATTCTACTTTTATTCAAGAAATTCAATTAACAGCTTTTGAGCAATTTATTACTATCAATAGTTTCGTAGATTGGCAAGAGGAACATACTCTAGTTAAAGTTAATTTCCCTGTGAATTGGCAAGCATCCTATGCCACTTACGAAATTCCTATGGGAACAATTCAGCGTAGCACTTTGGGTGAAACTCCTGAAGATCAAGCTAAATGGGAGGTTCCCGCACAATATTGGGCAGATATATCTTCAGGGCATGACGCTCTAGGTTTAGCGGTTATTAATGATAGCAAGTATGGCTATGATGCTAAGCCCGATTGTCTGCGCTTGTCTTTGTTACGCAGTCCTAACTGGCCCAGTCCAAATAGCGATCGCGGGCTTCATCAATTTACCTATCGACTAGTTCCTCATCAAGGTGATTGGCGTAAGGCAAATATTGTCCAGTTAGCGCAAGAATTGAATAATCCAGTTATTTTAAAGCATTCTTCAATTCAAGGAAATTATCGAAGTTTTATAAATATTTCTGCACCTAATATTATTCTTTCTGCATTCAAGCGATCGCAAGATCAATCAGGTTGGATTATCCGTTTATATGAGTCACATGGTCAGTCAGCAGAAACTAATATTGAAATTTCATCACAATTATTGCAAATATCAAATGTATGGGAATGTGATCTCATGGAACGCAAAAATAATTTGATCTCACTAGTTAATAATAAGAACAGATATTTTAAAGCTATATTTCTACCCTATGAAATTAAGACTTTTTTAGTTCTTTAAGTAATTGACTAGGACGAAATAGCTTTAAATTCTCATAGAGATGAGGATAGTTTATAAAAATATAGCGTTCATATTCATACCAATCCATATCACTTTTTTCTTGGTTACATTTTTTACAAATTACCCATAAATTTTTAAAATCAATAGATAGCCAAGGATATTTAGATCTAGGCAATTTGTGATCAACTGTTCTACCATTATCTTTATGATATCGAACGTTACAAATTGGACAGTGAAAATCTGAATTATCTCTTACCCAGTTTTTACTTTCTTGATTGCTGCCAGAACCAAAATTCCCATCAATATAGCGCCAGCATTCATATTGTTGGTAGTTATCAAAATCTTCCTTGGTTAATTTGTGATAACGCTTTCTACCAATTTTATCAACAAGATCAAATAACTCTTTTAAGGTTTTATTTTCCAGATCCATAAACTTATATACATTTACTAATATTTTTTGCCGTTGTTCTTACTTCGATGCTTAGCCTTTGATTTAGCACTAAAATCAATAGTTTCATCTTCCGTATCAGGAAAAAATTTATCAATTTGGTCATTAATAATATTGTTAGCCAAAGCTAACTTTTGCCTGTTTTCAGCAATTTCTGCTGATTCAAGGTATTTGTCACCAATTCGATCTGCTTCTAGGAATAGATCTTCAAGGCTTAAACTATCTAAATCATCACGTTCCTGACTTAGTTCTTCTATCTTTTGGAAAAGAATAATTACCTTTTCCCATCCTACATTCTGATAACCTGCTTGCTTTAACCACTGCTGATCAGATTTACTAAGCTCAGTACGATTTTTTGAGTTAGCCCGTTGTACTTCTCGATAGGTCATTGACCTGAAGTGTTTTGTTTGATTTTTCTGATTAGACATCAATTTATTCCACTAACCTTGCATACCTTTAAACCATTTGGACAATGCTTTACGGATTTCACTATCTTCATATTGCAAAAGTTTACCACCATCAATTGTTATTCTTAACCTAATAGCATCGACAAGATTTTTTAATCTTCTATTGTCTTGTTCTAGTTGATCTTTTACTTGTAAAAGCTTCTCATTAGTTTTAGAAAGTTTACTGTTTTGTGAATCTAAGACTTGGGCTTTATTTTGTAAGTCAGTATTTTCAGCAGTCTTAAGATCTATTTCTTTTGTCTTTCTTGTCACCATACCTTTTTGGGCAGATTGAGCACGTTGACGATTAATCAGTTCTTTGCCAGCAAATAAAGAACTGTACTTATAAACGGTAAATTCATCAGGAGCTTGACTAAAATCTAGATCTACCAATGCTCTTTCTGCATCCGCTTTTGTCCAACCATTATTGACAAGTAAATTTATTGCCTCTATCTTTTTCACAAAATCAAATAATCCTTTTTAAATACAAAAATTCAATTTGTAAATAGGTTTAATCTATCAATTAGACCTAACTATTAACTACCATGCATCAATAATTTTCTGCATAGTCTTTTCAGCAAGTCCCTGAACATTGATAATCAGATCTTGAATCGACAAAAGTTTTTGATTTGGTTGTTTTAATCTTAGTTCATCAATTGGACGAGCAAATTTGATATTAGTTTTTGCCGACTGAGAAAGTTTACGTTGTAATTCAGCAAAACTAAGGTTATTCAAGTCATTAAGTACCTGCAATACCTTGGGATCATTATTGTCAATATTTTTATCTTTAGCCGTAGTTTTGACACGCTCAGTCTTAGACTTGGTAGCTTTAGGTGTAGCTTTGGAAGTGGTTTGAGTTTTTATGGTTTTAGTAGTTTTTTCAGGTACTGCCTCAGGTATTAATTGATTAGGTTGAGTTTTAACTTCAATTACTTGATTAATAGGGACGAGGGATAAAGATTGACGCAAGTCGGTTAAATGAGCATCTAGTTGTTTCGTAACTTGCCCCACAATTACTTGCAGACTAGCACTGATTTGATCTTCAATGGTTTTCTCGATCGCCGCAGTTAGTTTTTGTTCCAATCGATTAGCGATCGCCTCTTCGATATTGGCTAAATCTAGAGAGTTGGTATTAGTCACTTGTGGAGGAGTGGGATGATTTGTAGAAGTTGATCGCAAAAATTGATACTGTTCAAGAATTGTTGATTCTAAATCAGGTGGTACAACATAGGCTCGAATTGCAGTGAATTGCTCATCAATTTCCTGAGCTTTAATCGCTGCGTAATATTCAAAATGACCTTCTAAAACTTCAAAGGCGATCGGTGAAATTTTGCGTACAAGAATGGGGCTGACGGTATCACCCGCTTTTAAAAATAAATTAGCAAGGTTCTCAACTTGATGGGCTGAAAATTGAGAATTAGATATTGCTGGCGGCGTGATTGTATCTAGATCGATAGAAGAAGTTAATAGACTCATGCACTTAATCCTAATAATCCTACTTTCTCAAGAACTTCATTGGCTAATTCCTCAAACTCAGCAGCAGATATGGAATCTGGTTTAAAGTCAAAAATAGACTTAGGGTCAGGAATTTGACGATCACCTTCAAATATAAAATTATCAATTGCCCTTGATAAGTCTTCACGTTGGAAGATTCTAGTTTCCAACACAGGAAATCCATAGCGATCTTCGACAACTTTTTCTTGCTTAGGCAAAGTTGCTTTGATGTAGGAGGGAATGGTCAAGATTTTGGAAGGTAATACACCTAAAACCTCGATCGCAGGTTTATTGATAAAAGTCCGAAACTCATCAATTTCTTCAATAAAGTTTTTGACATTGCGTAAACCTTCATTAGCAAAAGGTTTGAGGTCAGAGGGGATGATTAAATAATCACAGGCTATCAGTGCAATTTTGGCGTAGAGATTCAGAGATGGTGGCGTATCGATCAGCACCACATCATACTCATCTTTTACCAGTTCCAATTTCTTGATCAAATGCGTTTTGGAACTATCTTTATCAACTAATCTTTGCTCTTGCCAAATCAAATTGAGGTGGGCAGGAATGACATCCACTGGGGGATAAGTAAATGTGCTTTTGAGGGCAACTTCAGGAATGTAGTTAGATTTGGGATAGAAGACGACATTGTAAATATTGCTATCTTTGAGCGTATCTTCTTCTTCAGTCTCAAACTTCATTAACCCTGCGGCATAGGTTGTATTCGCCTGACTGTCGAGGTCAATGATGAGAACCTTCAAACCCTTGCGGCTAATGGCAGCAGCAAGATTAATCGTAGTCGTAGTTTTACCAACACCACCTTTATTGTGATAGATTGCGATCGTTTTCATGATTTTAGGTTTTGAAATTTTAGTAGCAAAAAGTTTTTGAGATGCGGAAAAATTGGCAATTAACTGCTCAGGTGGTTGATCGGTCTTTTCGGGTAAATCAAGCAAATTAAAAAAATCAACAGGTTTGTTATTTTTTAACCCAGCTAATTTATCTCTCCCAATAATATCCTTAATTTTTTCGATTTTGTCAGTGATTTCGATGCCTTGACATTGGAAAATTAAGTTAATCTGATCACCTGCAAGCTCATAAATTCGGAAATCCTTGCCATTGGTTAGTACCCCATACACAACCTGTAAGCGAGTTAAATAATGACTCAATCGCCGCACATGGGAATTAAGATTTTGCTTCGGATGTTTCGCTTCCATCACTACACAAACCTTAGGTGCAGAGTCATTAATGCTCGGAAATACCTGAGAAGTCAGGGCTAAAAAGTCTAAGCGAATGCTCCCTAAAGCAACTTCCTGATGCCATTTACTCGCGTCATAGCCAAGTGTAGGCAAAAGATACTGGACAATTAATTTACTTTCAACCTCGCTCTCATTGCGACAAAGCTTTGGATCGAAACTCATGACAGTTCCCAAATCCCCCAAAAAATTAGATTCTTGTCAATTATATCTACTTGTAGCCCCCAATTCACTAAATATTCTCCATCGCCTCCAGTAATTATCACCTTGCTGTCAGGAAATTGCGATCGCCAATCATTTATGTAAGCCTGTAAACCTGTTAATAGTATTTGGGAAATTCCTGCTTGAATTGAGCTATTAGTATCTATGCCCCAACGATTTGGCAAGGCTGTGGGAACATGGAGATCGGGCAAAGCTGATGTATTTTGGTACAAACTTAAAAACTGCGATCGCAACCCTGCCACAATTGCCCCACCAACTAAAGTTTTTTGATCATTAATTCCTGTTAAATCAATCGCTGTCCCCGCATCAATTACCAAAACTGGATAGCCATAGGTTTCCCCTGCACCATATGCTGCCAAAGCGCGATCGCACCCCATCGTTGCGTACAGACCTCGCAGAGGCACATCACAAGTTTTAATAATTTGCGTTTGTGGTAGATGATGCCAATTGGTAATCAATTCAGGAACTACAGAAGCGATCGCAATATGAGCAAAATCTCGATCTGCAAGCTGCGCTTCTAAGATTGGTAATTGGTCATGGGTAAAGGCATATTCCTCAAGAATTTGGTGATCGCTACCAAAAATCACTGCCTTAATTCTGGTATTGCCAATGGCGATCGCTAAGTAATTAGCCAAATTACTCATCCCAAAATTTCATGCTTAGCATTGTCTCAATATCACGGTTAAACTGCCATTGATCAGGAATGTGATATCCTTTTGGCGCATACTCATCTTTTACTTTGAGCAAGGCAAGTCCCCAAGCCACATCAAATAACTCATCCCAAAACCTCTTGAGGCTTGGCATATCCTTGAGTTCGATTCTAATTTCAGCACGTTGCTCTCTAATCGTGCGTTCCCATCCATTAAATTCTTGAGGCATATCGACATAGATCCGCTTGATTAGATGTTCAAGCAAAGTTTTGAGCCGATTTCTAACCTCCTTTTTTTCAGAACGTCCCAAACTCTCAATCTCCTCTATCAAGTTTTCCAAGTCTATATGATCAAAATCCCTTGCTTTGAGTTTGGCTACAGTTGCCTCAGTCCATAGCAAAAAGTCTGCCTCGTATAGAGATGTGTCTAGGGATTTATGAGTTATCACCTGTGTCATTTTGGTTTTGCTCCTGATATATAGGCGCGATCGCTTGATTTGCGCTCATACTTGGCAGTATAGAATATAAGCCTGTGCCTTAATCATCAAGCAATCACAATGGACTTCGAGCCAGCCTACAGCCGCTATCCCCTTGCTACGGTCAATCAACGCCTCGGAGCGCTCATCGTAGACTTTTTAAGTTGTTGGTTTATTTCCGAATTAACCGTCTCAATATTATCGATTGATCCTGCTAACCCTCTGCATCTATTTATATTTATCTCGACATGGTTTGTCTTTCGCGTATTTATCGCTGCACGTGCACAGGGACAGAGCTTTGGTAGATGGTTGATCAGTATTCGCGTGATTGACGCAGAATATGGCAAAACTGCTGGACTTGGCGCATTTATGAAGCGTGAGATATTTGTCTTTGTTTGTGCCATTTTTCTGATCAAAACAATCACCTCGACCCTCATTGTCTTCGCATGGATTCCCTTTGTCGCTGATGCTGCCTTTGCGATCGTTGATAGCGAAAAGCGCCAAGCCTTCCATGATCGCATCAGTGGCACGATTTCCATTCAAACCCGCAAAGGTTTTGCGATCGATGAAAAGTTAGGCAAACTCTTTAACCAAGCGGGTGAACAAGCAACTAAGCTCTATCAAAGTCGCCAAGAGCGAGACTTTGATGAAGATGTATACGGTGCTCCTCGTCCCAAACCTACCAAACCCAAGCGCCGACCCCGCACCAAATCACGCCCACCCCAAGACTTTAATTTTGATCGAGATAGTGACTTTGATCGGGCTTATCAAAATTCTTACCAAGACAATTATGCCGATCCCTATGTAGAGCCTTTAGATCCCCCAAAAAATGTCTATAAAGGAGATGTTGATGGTTTTGATGATTGGGACAAGGATGACTATCGTGATGATTTTGGCGATCGCCCTAAGTCCTACGGCAATACTTACGAAAAGCCTTATGAAGATGAACCACCAATTAGGCGATCAGCTCGTCGTCCCAGACGGAGATAGGTCTAGACAGCATAGAATAGAGCATTAAGTTATGCTGTTGTATGGTGAGCAAGCTGATTACAGACGTTCTTGAGTCCACTTTAGCTGACTTTAGCTTTGAGCCAAGAACTTGAGCTCTTGGTGATTTTGCGTAAGTCTTAGTATTATTTTTTTTCTTTTCTTTTTTGGACTACTTGACTTTGCCTGCAATCACTAACTCGGTTAATCATCCATCGACATGAAGTCCTAATCAAACCACTTCATTCCATTATGAGAGAGGTTTCGACTTCACTTAGACAAGCATATCCAAAGCCAAACGAACTTGTTAGGTTTGAGTTAGATGTAGCCCCATATCTAAATGCGTAAGCCTAGAAGCTTGATCTGCCTATGTATTAGGCAAATCAAGCTTCCGAGTTTAAATTAAGCTGAGCTACTCAATTGATGTTATAAGATTTACAGAAAACAATGGTTTAACAATGTCTGAGATATCAAATCAACTACATAAATTAGTGATTGCCAGTGGAAATGCTGGTAAAATAAATGAATTTCGTGCTTATTTAGCGGACTTGGGTGTGACTCTCATCGCTAAGCCTGACAGTATTGAAGTAGAAGAAACAGGCACAACATTTATTGAGAACGCTCATCTCAAGGCATCACAGGTGGCGATCGCTACTCAGGAATGGGCTTTAGCGGATGATTCAGGGCTAGAGGTAATCGCACTCAACTGTGCTCCAGGTGTATTGTCGGCGAGATATGCAGAGACAGATCAAGCACGAATTGATCGGGTTTTACAAGAACTCACTCACCACTCTAATCGTGAAGCTCAATTTGTCTGTGCGATTGCGATCGCTTCACCAGATGGAGCGATCGCTGCTGATGCGGTTGGTATTTGCAAAGGATTAATTGCTGATGCTCCAAGGGGAAATAAGGGATTTGGTTATGATCCTGTCTTCCTAGTCCCCGAACTACATCAAACCTTTGGCGAAATCGAGCCTCCAGTCAAGGCAAAAATTAGTCATCGAGCCATTGCTCTCAATATTTTGCGTTCTAAGTTAGAGTCATTGATTGCACCACATCTAGCTCAAACCTAATAAATTTCTTTGGTTTATATAAAACTAAAATAGATAAAATTAAGGTTTGATATGATAGAGACATTTAATCTTGATAGCGTTCTCTCTCAATTTCTAACCTCATGGCTCTGTTCGACATTCGTACCCCTTGGCAGCCTACTGCCGATCAACCCAAAGCGATCACTCAACTGCTTGATGGTTTGCAAAAAGGAATGCGCTATCAGACTCTGCTTGGCGCTACAGGTACTGGCAAAACAATGACTGTCGCTAATGCGATCGCCAAATATCAAAAGCCTACCCTTGTACTTGCACACAACAAAACCTTAGCAGCGCAGCTATGTAACGAATTGCGTGAATTCTTTCCTAATAATGCTGTTGAATATTTCATCAGCTATTACGACTATTATCAGCCAGAAGCCTATATTCCCGTCACCGATACATACATCGAGAAAACAGCCTCGATTAACGATGAAATTGATATGCTACGCCACTCCGCCACGCGATCGCTATTCGAGCGCAAAGATGTCATTGTGGTTGCTTCAGTAAGTTGCATCTATGGTCTAGGGATTCCCGAAGAATATCTCAAAGCCTCAATTCCCTTTGCTGTAGGCGTGGAATATGACCAAAGAGAATTGCTCAAAGCATTAACCAATATTCAATACGAGCGCAATGATATCGAACTAGGTCGCGGCAAATTCCGAGTCAAAGGCGACATTTTAGAGATTGGTCCCGCCTACGAAGATCGCACTATTCGTATCGAATTTTTTGGCGATGAGATCGAAGCTATTCGCTATGTTGATCCTGTAACAGGTGAAATCTTGCAAAGCATGGAAGCCTTGAATATCTATCCCGCAAGGCACTTTGTCACACCTGCTGAGCGCCTTGAAATTGCCTGTGCAGATATCAAAAAGGAACTAGAGGAAAGATTAGAAGAATTAACCAATGCTGGTAAATTGCTAGAGGCACAACGTCTAGAACAACGCACCAAGTATGATTTGGAACTATTACGAGAGGTAGGCTTCTGTAATGGCGTAGAAAACTATTCACGTCATCTCGCAGGAAGAGAAGCAGGTGATCCGCCTGCTTGTTTGGTGGACTATTTCCCCAAAGATGATTGGTTACTGATTGTCGATGAGTCTCATGTTTCCATTCCTCAAATTCGTGGTATGTATAATGGCGATCGCGCAAGGAAAATGACTCTAATCGATCATGGCTTTCGTTTGCCCAGCGCAGCGGATAATCGACCTCTCAAATCTGATGAATTTTGGGATATAGTCAAACAATGCATATTTGTTTCGGCAACCCCAGGAGATTGGGAAATGGAAGTGTCGGAACAGGTAGTCGAGCAGATTATTCGCCCAACTGGTGTAGTCGATCCTGAGATTTTTGTTCGTCCAACGGATGGACAAGTTGACGATCTCTATCATGAAATTCAATTACGTTTAAAGAAGAAAGAACGGGTCTTAATTACCACCCTAACCAAGAAAATGGCAGAGGATTTAACTACCTATTTCCAAGAAAGACATCTCTCTGTCCGCTATCTCCATTCCGACATTAAATCTATTGAACGAATTGAAATTCTCCAAGCACTGAGGAAAGGAGAATTTGATGTTCTAATAGGCGTAAACCTTCTCCGTGAAGGGCTAGACCTACCTGAGGTATCACTGGTAGCGATTTTGGATGCTGATAAGGAAGGTTTCTTAAGAGCTGAGAGATCGTTGATCCAGACTATCGGTAGAGCCGCAAGAAATGTATCGGGACAGGTGATTATGTATGCCGATCGCCTAACTAACAGCATGGAAAAAGCAATTTCTGAAACTGAACGTCGCCGATGCATTCAGATTAAATACAACAAAGATCACCAAATTACGCCAAGGTCAATTGTGAAGTCAGTTGAAGGTAATGCAATTCTTGATTTCCTTTCAGTGTCACGCCGACTCAATGAGCGTCAGCTTGAGTATGTAGTCAACAATGCAAAAGAAGTTTCCCTAGATGACATTCCCGCCATCATTGAGCAGTTAGAAGCCCAAATGAAGGATGCCGCTAAAAAGCAAGAGTTTGAACAGGCGGCGGCTTTGCGTGACAAGATCAAGGCTTTGCGCGATCGCTTATTGGGTAAGTCATAATAAATTTAGAAAGCAAGACAAAATTTAACGTCAGTTTGGGCTAAGTTGGCAAATTTTAAAAGTCCAAAAGTAAAAGCCTTGCTAAGTAAGGCGTTTACTTTTGGGCTTTGAGAGATGATTTGCTACTCAAACCATCTCTCAAAGCCCGTTTTAAATGGGAGCATCTTAGTTTGGCACTGAATAGGAACACATAGGAGAATCAAGCAAACCATTGAGATAAGCACAGCGATGCGTCAAAACTTGTGGGACTTTTTTTGATTCCATTGAGCGCCAGAAATCTTAATGCGCCGCCCAATTTGCTTAATCGAAGATTCGACAGCACCAGAGACAATAGTTAAACCAAGGTGATGGAGGTAACTATATTCAGGAATCCACAGACAATTTTTGCGTAAATAGCTCACATTCTAAATACCGTCATGTCCATCCCCCAGACAAGAGACAATCTCTGCTAATGGCTGTTGCTGTATACGCTCAATTAGGACTTGAATGTTTTTCGTTGCTCTTGCCTAGGACTCATTGCCACTGGTGAGCAAGCAGCATTTTTCCATGTTTGGACTAAGCTGGGTTCTTGCTCTTTCTTTTAGTTGTTTTGCTTGCTTGCTGGTGATTGGCAATTCACCAATACAACTTTTCAGATGGCTCTCTTTTCCTGCTTTTGTTCCACTGCTTCTCTGGAAAAAAACACCGATTTTGGGGCTAACATTTTCTAGCATTTGCTCTTGTACTGCTAGTTCTATGCCTTCCAAGGTCTTTAGCTGCTCAATATTCTTTGCCTCTGCATTTCGATACAGTATTGCGGCAATTCCTTAGCAGTATTCTTCTAGCTTTTGTTGGTCTTCGGGTGTAATTTACTTCGGGACAGAATTTTGCTTCTATCATCTTATCTCTATTCTCCTAAGTATTTGTACTTAACGTCAAACTGAGACGCTCCCAGTAATTGCCTCTATTAAAGCTTTGGCTTCGGATGCACCTTCTGACTTTTTAAATTGCCAAGGATAGGGAATTTTGCCGCTTAGCACCATCCGAATACCAACAGGGAAAATACTTAGCAATGCTGTTAAATCTTTGAAATCATCGCTGATCAGTCGTACTGCAAATTTACTTTCATCGATCCAGCCATCTTCTTTAACTAAATCAAGCAGAGTATGACGATGACGTTGTGGCATGGATTCTGGCAAATCGCGATTAGCGAGAATTTCATGCTTGATTTGGGAAATCCGATCTAGTGGTTGGACTTCTACTGGACAAACTTCATTGCAGTTGTAGCAGCGAGTGCAGTCCCAAACAAAACCCGAATCATTATATTTTTTGACTCGTTCTTCAGTGCGATCATCACGATTATCTGCCATGACGCGATATGCCTTAGCTAGGGCATGGGGGCCAACAAAGCGATCGCTAACTGCTGCGGAGTTACATTCGGAATAGCAGGAACCACAGAGAATACAGTTAGCGGCAGCTTGGAGCTTAGCGCGTTGAGCAGGGGTTTGTAGATACTCAGTTTTGCTAATTTGTCGTGATGCGGTGGAAACATAGGGATCAACTTTATGGATGTTATCCCAAAATTTAGTCATGTCTACAATTAAGTCCTTAATCACAGGCAGATTTTTCATCGGTTCGATTACTAATTCTGTATCATGTTCGCCCATCACTTCACTAATATGTTTTTGACAAGCTAAGCCCGAACGTCCATTAATTCGCATTGCACAGGAACCACAGATTGCATTGCGACAGTTTCGCCGAAAACCAACGGAGCCATCCTGTTCACTTTGAATTCTGATCAATACGTCTAATACTGTAGTGCGATTAGGATCGGTTTCAATTTCAAAGGTTTGATAGGTCGGTTCGGTAGTACGTGATGTTTGGCGGTGAAGCTTGACGGTAATATTCATAGATAATATTGGCGATCGGGCTTTGAGCATTAAGTTTAACTTTAACTCATTATCTGCAAAAGCTTCTTCTATTAACTCCATTTCCTGACCATTCCATCGCCACAGATAACCATCACCTAATCCACACATTTCTCCCCACAAGTCTCCACTAGCGTGAATGCGAAACCTCCTCTGCATTGACGTTAGGATAGAGCTTACATACTTTAGTAAGTAGCTCTTGATTGATCGAAAATAACTCCTATTCGGAGTGAGGTAGGTAAACCAGATTTTCAGGGAGAGCCCGTATGATTTCTTTTGCTGCAACCAATCCATAGACTGCTGTGGTGAATACTAAGATTGTTTGGTAGTGTTGCAAAGTAATTTTTTTAGTAATTGTGTTGTGGGCGCTTCGCACCCACAACACAATTACATTGCATGACTACCTTCATAAAGCTATACGCTCTTCAAGAATATCTCTCAGATGATGTTGATACCAGCCAATGATGCGACAATACCATTCCTCGCCGATAGAGAGGGTGTTTTGCTGAGGGGTCAGGTTGCATCGATACTTTTCTTATATAAGTAGCTAGACATAAGTAAACTAAAAAACGAGAAGTTTGTTCCGCCCGCTTAGCGGGCGGAACAAACTTCTCGTTTTAGGTTTTAATTAACTGATGTTACGTGGAACAAATATCACCCTCACCCCCCTGCCCCCTCTCCCATCAAGGGAGAGGGGGAGCTAGACTAATTTCTTGTTCCCCTCTCCCTTAATGGGAGAGGGGCTAGGGGTGAGGGTCTTAGAAACTTCCA
>JADBWH010000011.1 GCA_020404105.1 Pseudanabaena sp. M53BS1SP1A06MG
ACTGTGGGCATTGTGGCACTGTATTAGACCGTGACCACAATGCGGCTCTGAATATTTTAGCTATTGGTCTAAATAGGGTAGGGCATACCCAAATTCACGCCTGTGGAGAGTTCGACCTCTACCAATTAGATGCAAGTCTATCTGGTAAGTTGTCTCGCTGAATCAGGAATCCCCGTCACTTCAGTGCGGGGAGTGTCAAAGAGATCCCTACTGAATTAAAACACAGATAAATTTTTGAGAGAAATGCGATTCAGCACTCTCTAAAATTTTTACGGTATCAGAGCCTGCTCGTTAATATCTATGAAGTATTGATGAAGTACGGAATGTTTTAACAAAATTCTCCCTATGCTTTGCCCTATGATTTGTGCATATTTGGCAACCAGGTTTGATTTGAGGTTAAATCTATGACACTTCAAGAACTCCCACCTCCGATTAGTCCACGTCAAATGGATATTCTGCGTGCAGTTGCAGCTATGGCTTGGGCTGATGGCAAGCTTGAACCTGACGAAATTCGCCTTATGCTTGATGAATTTGCCGCATTATTTGCCAAGACTGACACAGAGCGTAATTCCCTTAAGAGTCGCCTCAGAGATTATTTAGGGCAAAATATCCCTTTAGAGGAAGTTGTACCACACATCAAGAGTTTTGAAGATCGCAAACTAACTTTAAGACTTGGCTACCAAGTAATTCAGGTGAGCCGTCGTAATCCTAATGAGCCAAGAGTCAATCTTGATGAAGCCGCTGCATATCAAAGACTGGTTAGAATATTAGACCTACCATCAGAAGTAGTCGCTGATATTGAAGCATCAATAATTCCCCCAGATGAAATTCAACATCAGGGGATCATCAAAGCCCTCGCATCAAGGCTAAATAGGATCCTGAATAACTAGATGCCGCATAAATTAGTTTAATAATTTTCAGGCTACTAATTACTGAATAATTACTAAAATGACTAAGTTATTGTGCTGATTGACAATGCCTTTGTCTCAAACTCAGATAAAGTAGTTACTGTCAGTGAATTTTTTCAGAGAAAAATATTTACAGTAAAGTTTTTTAATAGCTAAGAGCATCTACTATGCGGGATGGAACTGATCTTCAGCAAAAAATCATGTCTGCCCCATTTTTTATGGGGTTGCCTGATGAAGCAGTGATAAGGGCGACTGCCCATATGGTTACGCGCAGCCATCCAGCCGATCAGGTGATTTTGCTAGAAAATGACTGGGGTAACTCAGTTTACTTTATTTTGAGTGGCTGGGTAAAGATTCGTACCTATAATCTTGATGGTAAAGAAATTACCCTTAACATTCTTGGCTTTGGGGAAATGTTTGGTGAGATGGCTCCCCTCGATCAAGTACCACGCTCAACGGATGTCATTACGCTGACACCCACAACAATTGGCAGCCTTCCTGCATCTGACTTTGTACACTTGATTGAGACAGAACCTGCCGCAGGTATCCATTTGGCAAGGTTAATGGCGAAGCGTCTCCGTCAAGTCAATCGTCGTTTACGGCTGCGAGAGGCAGATAGTACTTCACGAGTTGCTGATGTGCTGTTATTCTTAGCAGAAGGTCAGGGTACTAAGGGTACTAGTGGTTTAGAAATACCCAACTTACCTCATCGCGAGCTAAGTAGTTTAAGTGGTTTAGCTAGGGAAACTGTAACTCGTGTACTTGGTAAGCTAGAACGCAAAGGTTTGATTCAACGTATCCCTGATCGAGATGTTTTATGTATTCTTAACCCTGATGGCTTGGAAGCCTTGATGGTTTAACCCTAAACCTAGCTTTGCTGTACTACCTTGGAATCTGTTATTATTTAGTCTCGTTATTTGGTAGGTAAAAAGTATCAATGCTGAATCCAGTTGATTTCAGCGGTAGACCGTTTCATTTTGTTGGTATTGGTGGGATCGGTATGTCAGCGATTGCCTATATCTTAGCAAAGCAAGGCTTTACGGTTTCTGGCTCAGATCTTAGTAGCAATCGCATCACTCAAAAATTACAAGATCTTGGTGTCACAGTTTTTAAAGGACATCACTCTGACAACATCGATTTGGCAAATGCGCCCCAAGTTGTCTGTTCTACGGCAATAAATCAACAGAATCCCGAATTTCAAGTAGCCCTAGCGAATGGGTTGCCAATTTTACATCGTTCTGATTTATTAGCGGCTTTGATCGAGCAGTTTCAAGGTATTTCGATCGCAGGTACACATGGTAAAACGACAACAAGTAGCTTAGTTGGTTTTTTATTACTTAAAGCTGGAGTTGATCCCAGTATTATCATTGGTGGCGAGGTGAGTGCATGGCAGGGCAATGCGCGACTCGGTAATGGCAAATATTTGGTTGCTGAAGCCGATGAGTCCGATGGCACTTTGGTGAAATTTTTGTCACACATTGGCGTAATTACTAATATCGAGCTAGATCACCCCGATCATTACCATTGTCTTGAACAGGTAATTGAGATTTTTCAAGCCTTTGCAAAGCGATGTCAGGTGATGATTGGGTGTATTGATTGTCCAACAGTTAAAGCTCATATCAAGTCTGATATTACCTATAGCTTGAGTGATCCTAGTGCAGACTATACTGTGTCAGATTTGCAATACACCCCATCCGATACGCAAGCAATGGTAATTGAGCGTGGGCAACCCTTAGGCAAAATTTCTTTAGGACTGCTCGGTAAACATAATTTGAGCAATGCTCTAGCAGCGATCGCTGTGGCTCGATATGTCGGTGTGGCATGGAAAGCAATCACTGATGCTTTACCCGATTTTATCGGCGCAAGCAGACGGTTTGAGATTAAGGGTATCCAAGATGGGATTACCTTTGTTGATGACTATGCCCATCACCCCAGTGAAATTATTGCAACTCTTGCTTCAGCAAGACAGCAAAATACGAATAGTCGCGTGATTGCTATTTTTCAGCCTCATCGCTATAGTCGCACCCTTAGATTTCTGGATGAGTTTAGTCAGTCCTTTGGTGATGCTGATGTAGTAGTGGTCACAGATATCTACGCGGCAAGTGAACCTAATGATGGCAAGATCACTGGTGAGCAGATGTCAAAAGCGATCGCTAATATCCGTGATCAGGTGTACTACCAGCCCACACTCAAGGATGTTCAAGACTTTTTAGCAAAGAACCTGAAATCAGGCGACTTAGCTGTATTTCTTGGTGCAGGTAATCTCAATCAGGTGATCGCGCCAACTATGCAGGAAATAGCAAAATCTATTAAAGCTTAATAGCAAATTCAGAGGCAAATCCAGAGATTATTTTGCAGATTGTCAGCTTTTCTACATTAGAACTACATTCTTCTATGTCCATTGTGCTACCAGACCAACCGCTAATCCGCGAGCAAGTTTCCCTCTCGGGACTAACCTCGATGAAAGTTGGAGGTGCTGCGGAATATTTCACTTCGCCACGTTCTGCTGATGAGCTAGCGGCTAGTTTGGCATGGGCAAGTGATCGCCAATTGCCGATCACAGTTATTGGTGCAGGTAGTAACCTTCTAATCAGTGACAACGGTTTAAAAGGACTAGTAATTTGTACCAGACATCTGCGGGGCATTAAATTTGATGAACAAACTGGACAGGTTACAGCTGCCGCAGGTGAGCCTGTAGCCCGTTTAGCCATGCAAATAGCGAATCATGGCTGGAATGGCTTTGAGTGGGCGGTTGGTATTCCAGGAACTGTGGGTGGATTGGTCGTAATGAATGCAGGGGCGCAGGGTGGATGTGCGGCTGATTGTGTTGTGGAGGTGCAGACTGTGACATTAGCTGGTAAAGCTAAGCTAATTTATCCAAAGGATTTGGATTTTAGTTACCGTACTTCAGCTTTACAAGAATCTCTATATCTAGTGACAGGTGCAACTCTCAAATTTCAAACTGGTGGTGAACCAGAAGTGATCGCTGCGGATACTGACGCGAAATTGAAGGCAAGGCACACTACTCAGCCATACCATTTACCAAATTGTGGCAGTGTGTTTCGTAATCCTCTTCCCCAATTTGCTGCCAAGTTGATTCAAGACGCAGGACTGAAAGGCTATCAAATTGGTAATGCTCAAATTTCGGAGTTGCACGCTAACTTTATTGTCAATCTTGGGAATGCAAAAGCCCAAGATATTTTCAGTCTTATAGAACACATTAAAGCTGTGATTAGTAATCGCTATGGGGTGATACTAGAAACCGAAGTAAAGATGCTCGGTAATTTCTAATCACATCCGAATATTTAGGAGTTGCCAAATTGCGTATTCAACTATAGATAGATTTAAGATTCTAACTATTTACAATACTCAACACTTACCTTAATCTAAGTTATAAGCTAAAGCTTACACATAAATTTTCATAAATTATCCATTCTTAACAGGTTTATCTGCAATCATGACCACAGCAGTACAAAGACGCGAGAGCGCATCGGTCTGGGATCAATTTTGCAATTGGATCACCAGCACAAACAACAGACTATACATCGGATGGTTCGGAGTAATCATGATTCCATGCTTACTCGCAGCAACCATCTGC
>JADBWH010000110.1 GCA_020404105.1 Pseudanabaena sp. M53BS1SP1A06MG
CGCATTAAATGATGTCAAACAAATGCTTGGTTTATGAGATGGTCGCTAAATCGTAATTTAGTCCAAATCTAGCGTACCTTGCTTAACTTCCATTTGTTTTTCAGCCGATTTCAAGACTTCTAGGGCAAGGAGAATATCAAGGCGTTTTTGGTCTTCGATGATTTCTTGGACGGTGACGATCCGAATTTTATCAACGGGGGCGCTCATGTATTGACTTTTATAAATTCCTGCTTCCTTGGCTTCTTTGATCATGTCTTTGGTGGGCTTTTGCAGGGTAATGAATACGCCTATTACCGCACTTTCACGGGTCATTGTGCCTTGCAGATCGCGAATATCTCTAGATGAGACTTTGCCAGATTTGACTTGCAAAATAATCTTTTCAGGTTCATCTTTTTCACTGCGAAAGTAAGCAATCCCATCAATGCCTTTGTCTGCACCTTTCTTTTGGTTAATTGTGGCGCGGTTATTGGAATAAGTAAGCACTGCCCATTTTTCAAATTCTTTACGAGTGCGATCGTCGCTTTTATTAGCTAGCGCTTCGGCGGATTTCATGTCTTTGGGAATGCCGTTTAGCGTGATGTTGTCTAATACGCCTTTGCCAAAGCTGTCTTCTAATCGTTTGAGGATTAAGCTAATACTTTGATAGGTGATATCAATTCCAATCCATTGACGGTTCCAGCGCTGGGAAACTGCAACCGTTGTACCACAGCCGCAGTAAGCATCGAGAATAACATCGCCTTCGTTACTGCTAGATTTGATGATTCTTTCTAAAAGAGATTCAGGCTTTTGGGTGGGATATCCTAGACGTTCT
This sequence comes from Pseudanabaena sp. M53BS1SP1A06MG, assembly GCA_020404105.1. Taxonomy (GTDB): domain Bacteria; phylum Cyanobacteriota; class Cyanobacteriia; order Pseudanabaenales; family Pseudanabaenaceae; genus Pseudanabaena; species Pseudanabaena mucicola_A. Next base: position 812 of record JADBWH010000110.1, read on the forward strand.
CGATCTTCACGATTTAGAGTTTCAATATCAATCCAGTAATCTTCGGCTATTTTTCCATCATCAAGATAATACCTATAAACCTTTCCCGTCTTTTTATCCTTTTTTTCTTGATACTGTCTCCCGTCAGGATCTGTACCAACTTTCATATGAGAATTTGGCTTTCTCTCAATTGAAGCTCCTTTCGCATTGAACACATGATTATCTTTATTACTTTTGGTGTAAAACAAAATCACATCATGCTTGTTCCCAAATCGAGTTTTACTTTTACCTCCAATTGAATAGCACCAAACAATTTCATTTTGAAAATCTCCACCTTGAGAGCAAAAAATAGCATCAATAATAATTTTTAAGTAATGAGAAGCACTTGGATCGCAATGCAAATAAAAACTTCCCGTTGGTTTTAAAACTCGATAAATTTCAGCAATTCGCAACGTCATACTGACCAAATAAGCCAACAAACTCCCCTTACCCAAAACCTTAGCCAAACCAGAAATCAGATCAATACTTTGCGAAGTAAAATGACCTAAATAATTTTCTTGAATCTCCGCTAAACCCTGATTAGCAATATCATCCCAAGTCCAAGTATCGATAAATGCTTGCGCCTGTGCCTGATCCTCTTTCCCAATATTGTTGTAAATCTGGTTATAGTTTCGCTTCGAGTTAAACGGCGGATCGATATAGCACAAATCAACCGACTCATCCTTGATATGTCGCCGCAACACCTCAAGATTATCCCCGTAAAATAATTGATTCTTAGGTTGATTCGCCATAGTCAAGTTCAGTAAATAGTCACGATTTCCATCATAGCCCCAAACTATAGGTTAAAAATAGGCGATCGCGCAAAAAACGCCCTTTATTTTTACATTTTTTAGATACTTATCAACTGCGGAGAGGCTAGATCATTTGCATGAAAATGCTAACATCTAGTCAGTGGTGCTGGAATAAACGAGCATGGCAGATTTTCCAGTTTGCGGGATGAACCACTCGCTAAACAAGTAATCGGTTTACGAGTTCCTGTAAGTCAGCTTGAAATCGTCAAGGCAAAAGGAACTGAATGGATACGCGATGCGATCGCTGAAAAATTACAGAGAGAATCTGTGATTGCTATTTCTGCTGAAGCTAAGGCAGTCCAAAGATTAGATAGAATCGATAATCCTAGCAACTACACAATTATTGGCGAAGTTAACGCAGAAATTGATATTGAAGCAATTAATAAACACTTGAAAAAACGTGGTAAAAAGCAAATATCAATTGCAGATTGACAATCTCGTCATCAAGGAAGATTTACCAATACTACCCATCGATCTGCTAGAAGACTTTACTCATGTCATCAAGCCATTGATGCAGATAGATCCGTTAAATTTTTGTGGGGCTTATTCTTCTCATAAACTTCTTGGTCAATTGCAAGGGTATCGCGCACTAGAAATAGACTTTGGAAATAATGATCTTTTTCAGACTGAAACTATTGTGCTTAATACCCAACGAAAGGCATAGCGCCACTTGAGAGAAAAATTGCTTAAACCTGCGGATTCGGCGATGCTTTTTAATTCAGGAGATTTGAATCCGCGCAAAACAGAAAGGGGTGCATCATTCCGCACCATATCTACCGCAGGCAACAGCCTTGTAAGGGCATAGATGCCGTAATAAGCGAAGGGATGGCGATGTAAATCATTGATCAGAATTCCCTGTTTGGATACACGTTGCATCGATCGCACAATTTGCACAGCATTCTCATGGGCAAAGTGATGTAAAAACATGGCTGCGATCGCAATATCAAACTCACCGTCATCGTAGGGAAGTGCCAGAGCATCAGCAACTTCCACTTTGATTTTTGATTGCAAATTTGACGGTAAACGCTTTTGTAAGGCGGAACGGGCATAGTCCACCGTTACGGGATTAGCATCGATCGCCACAACTTCGACATTAATCACAGGGGATTGCGTTGCTGCCCACCGCACAATATATTCAGGAAAATCGCCAATACCCGTACCTAAATCCAGAATACGGATCGTTTGATTTGGATGCGATCGCGATTTTGCTCTCAAAAAAGGAGCAATAATTTCCATCGTAGTTGCATAGCCACCCAAGAGTTGATTAATTGGGCGCAGTTGTTCTAAAGCATCCGTCAGGCGTTCATCCTGAATTGTGAAATCATCCATCAATTCATCTTGATCGGTGCGGATTTGAAATGAAGGCATAGATATTCTCCCTTAGGGTGATGAATTAGGATAGGCGGCACTTTGTGCCGCCTATCCTATGGATTGAAATAAACAACCTTCAATGGATAGTCCAGGTCCAAAGGCTAAGGCAATTCCATGATGAAAAGGAGAATTAGAGCGATCTCTAATTCCTGCTTGATGCTTGGCTAATATCTCTTTGAGAATAAATAGAACTGTTGGCGAACTCATATTGCCATATTGCCGCAGAACATTATAGGAATCAGCAACCATGCGATCGCTTAAGGCAAAAATTGCTTGAATTTGCTCAATGATTTTTCTACCCCCTGGGTGAATTGCCCAGAAATCAAGATTTTTTTGCGTGAGATCGTGTTTATTTAAGAACGTTTGTAAATAATTAGGCAAATAAGCCGCAACTACTTCAGGAACCTTTGGCGATAAGCCCATTAGAAAACCCGTATCACCAATTGTCCAGTTCATTAACTCCTCTGTATTCTCAATCAAGAGACTACATCCATCGGTATAGGCAAGCTTTCCCTCTGCTTCCGCAAATGGATGTGAGGCAAGAATCGCTGCTGCTGCACCATCGGCAAAAATGGCATTGATAATTGTATTTTCGAGGGTATCGGCAACTTGGAAATGCAAGGAACATAACTCAACGCAAACTAATAGGACTTTAGCTTGGCGATCGCTTTGGCAAATAGCATGGGCAGCTTTTAATCCATTAAAGGCAGCATGGCAGCCCATAAATCCAATCATCGTGCGAGCGATCGTATCGGGCAACCCCAATTGCTTAATTAAGTGCATATCTATCCCTGGAGCCGAAAAACCTGTGCAACTGACGACGATCAGATGCGTAATCTCTTGAGCCGTAAGTTTTGCCTGCGCGATCGCTTGTTCGGCTGCCTGTATAGCTAGTTTTGGTGCATAGATTGCATATATTTGATTACGGCTAAAGGTAGTTGGTGTAGGTTTGAGTTCCCAATTAGGGGGATAGAGTTCAAAATTCTGAAGATCGCCACCATAATCAGGAATGCAGCTGTAGCGATAGTCAATACCAGAATTTGCATAAATCGCAGGAATTCTTTTTCTAATTGCCACCGATAAACTTTCGGTTTGTAACATAAAGTCGGCGGCTTCAGTCTGGGTGCGTTTATAAGGTGGGTTGGCAGTTGCGATCGCTTCTAAAACTGTATACATTTGATAAAACTGCCTAGGCTAAAATGAACAAGCATTAACTCAAGAGATCCAAGATACTTTATGAGGAAAATCCGAGGTTCACGTAAATAGCAGTAATAATTCAAGATTTGATTTAAGGAACACTATAAGGCTAGGCGGCGCGATGCGCCGACTAGCCTTATTAAGATTAAACTTTAACTAAAGGCTTAGCATCTGTGCGAATAGGAATAGAAATACACATCCCTTCTCTCGCCATTACTGCTCCCGCAAATCTTTCTTTCGCTAAGCCTTCAAACTCATCTAATTGATCATCACTACGAAGAGGATCATGATGGAAAATTACTAGGGTTTTGACATTTGCTGCCTCAGCGACCTTGATCGCCTCTTGCCAAGTCGAATGCCCCCAACCAGTTTTAGGATTAGTGACTGACCAATATTCCTCATCAGAATAGGTGGCATCCATAATCAAAACATCGGCATTGCGAGCAAGATGAACAAGATTTTGATCGATATGATCATGAAAATGTTCCGTATCCGTGGCATAAACTGCTGAGCGATCGCCAACACTGACTCGATATCCTGTCGCCTCTCCGGGATGATTGAGTATCCCTGACTCCACCGTTACGCCATTCCCGATCTCGATGATGCTGGGAACTTCCACATCAAAAAACTTCAGACAGGAACCCATAACTCGCAATGGCACAGGGAAATTAGGATGGTGCATTTGTTCCTCTAGACGATCCTGTATGGTTTGTCCCGTAGGAGCAATTTTGCCATAGATTTTAAAAAGATTACCCTTGATAAAAGCAGGAGTAAAAAAAGGAAAACCTTGGATATGATCCCAATGGCTATGAGTAAAGAAAATACTTGCCTCAATCGGCATCTGTTTGAGTAAATACTGACCTAATACTCGAATCCCCGTTCCACCATCAAAAATTAGTCTTTGACCTTGGCAACGCATTTCTACACAGGATGTATTTCCACCGTAGCGCACAGTACTTGAGCCAGGGGTCGCGATGCTCCCACGTACACCCCAAAAATGAATAGAAAACTCGCTGTCAGAAATGGACATTAGCTAACTCAGTGTCAGAGAACTTTGAACCATTAGTGTAAGCCTGAAAATCTAGCGGAATTCAAGCTTAAATGTACTTGTCTAAATACTGTTATACCTTGAGTTAGGTAATAGCTAGGAGAATAATTATTACTATTTCGCATACTCCTACCTTTAAGCTAAACAGTCACACATAATGAGCAAGACAATAATAGACTAATAATTTTATCAGGAAGTTAAATCAGAATTAACTAAATAACTTTACTAAATTTAAGTATATCCTAACCCTATGTATTGAGATGTGGCTATCAGCTTTTAGTACTAGCTAGATTACCCATGACAATTTGCTATTGTTTTTTAATGGGTATTCACTCATTCGATATTGGAACTTTTGAGAATTTTTGTAGATTTGGGATGCAAGTTTGTGGTAGTAACTCAAACAATAGAAATAACAAATTCGCCATCTATTGTGACCTCTAGCTCTTTAGTTTTAGCAATCACAGGCATGAAATGCGCGGGTTGTGTGGCAGCTGTAGAAAAGCGTTTACTTGGCAGTGAAGGAGTTAAGGCTGCAAGTGTCAATTTATTAACTGAGAAAGCAACTGTCGTTTATAGCGGTGAAGCGACACCACAGGATTTTGCCCCGCAGTTAATTGACGCGATCGCGAAGGCAGGCTTTTCGGCAGAGTTTATTGATCAAAGTGATCGCCAATCAAGGCGCAAATCCATCAATGCAACCGTCCCGCAATCGCTCTGGCTTGGCATTAGTCGAGAGGTAGCCATTCCTGCGTTGTTAGTGATTTTAGCGATCGTCGGACATTTAGGCTTAATTGGAATGGTGGATCTGCCACTCCTAGGCAATATGTATGCTCATTGGTTAGTCGCGACTGTGGCACTCGGCTGGGTTGGTCGCCCAATCTGGTGGGATGGTTTGAAATCATTGTGGTATCGATCTCCAAATATGAACTCCTTGGTGGGACTGGGAACGATTTCCGCCTATTTAGCAAGCACGATCGCTTTGTATGTACCGCAGCTAGGTTGGCAATGTTTCTTTGAAGAACCTGTGATGCTGTTAGGATTCGTGCTATTAGGACAGGGTTTATTAGAACGGGCGAAGGGCAAAGCCTCCAAGGCGATTCATGCATTAATGGAATTACAGCCTGCTAATGCCAGACTATTAGTCAACTCTAAAGATGGTGAGATAATGGTTTCAATCGCTGTGGAAGATTTACAAGTTGGCGATCGCATCATGGTTTGGGCTGGCGAAAAAATCCCTGTCGATGGTGAAATTATTGCGGGTAGTTCCAGTGTTGATGAGTCAATGCTCACAGGAGAATCGATGCCTGTCGCAAAACAAGTTGGCGCAAGAGTCGCAGGGGCAACCCTGAATTTGACGGGAGCGATTACCGTCCAAGTTTTACAAACTGGTTCTGACACGACCTTAGCAAAGATTGTGTCCTTGGTGGAGTCAGCACAGGCAAGTAAAGCTCCGATTCAATACTTAGCTGATCGCGTAGCAGGTTATTTTGCTTACTCAGTGATGGCAATCTCAGCATTAACCTTTCTCATTTGGTATGGACTGCTCCATGCAGAAATCGTGTTTAGTTTGCGCTTAGCGATCGCCGTTTTGGTAGTTGCCTGCCCCTGTGCCTTGGGCTTAGCCACACCGACAGCAATTATGGTCGGTACGGGCATGGGCGCAGAAAAAGGAATTTTAATCAAAGGTGGGGCAAGTCTAGAGAAGATTGATCAATTGTCCGCCGTTGTCTTTGATAAAACAGGGACTTTGACAACGGGTAAACCTGAAGTTACAGATGTGATCACCAATGACTTAATTGTGTTTGGGCACAGAATGATCGATCAAACTACTTTCAAAAGTCTGACTGATCGGGAAGTACCGACATCGGCTCTCAGGGCTTTGCAATTAGCGGCTAGTGCTGAGGTTGGTGCTAACCATGTTCTCGGGGCAGCAACGATCATCAAAGCCCAAGAGCTAAACATTGAGCTACTACCAACCCAATCTTCGCAAATTGTTGCTGGTTGTGGTGTGGAAGCCTTACTTGCAACTGGTGAAACAGTTTTAGTGGGTAATGCTGCATGGTTAGGTGATCGCCAAGTGACAATTTGCAGTGAAATTGAAGAGCGATCACAACAGTTAGCCCAGTTAGGTAAAACACCGATTTTTGTAGCGGTTGATCACCAACTCTTGGGGATAATTGCTATTCGTGATCGTCTTAAACCAGAAGCTCCTGAAGTTGTCCGCCAAATTGAAGTGATGGGCTTACAGGTTTGGATGCTCACAGGCGATCGTCAGGAAACGGCGATCGCGATCGCTAATCAGCTAGGAATTCCTGCTGAAAGGGTGATCGCGGAAGTGAAACCCGATGGTAAAGCTGAGGCAATTCTTCAATTACTCGCCACAGGTCAGCGTGTAGCAATGGTCGGTGATGGGGTTAATGATGCCCCTGCCCTCGCCAGTGCCACTGTTGGTATTGCTCTTAGTTCAGGAACCGATGTGGCAATGGAAACTGCGGATATTGTGTTGATGCGTCATGGACTGAGTGATGTTGTGCCTGCGATCGAACTCAGTCGCGCTACCTTCAACAAAATCCGTCAAAATCTATTTTGGGCTTTTGCCTATAACACCTTGGCAATTCCTGTTGCCGCAGGGCTTCTTTATCCCAGTTTTGGCATCTCTCTCAACCCTACAATTGCAGGTTTAGCAATGGCATTGAGTTCTGTAAGCGTCGTGATGAGTTCATTATCATTGAGAGCTAGAAATTAGGCTTTGCAGAGCGTTGTAAAAGATTTAGAGAAATATAAAATATAATGGATTGGATTAATTTAATTGTTGCGGGACTATTGGAAGTTGTTTGGGCGAGTAGTTTGAGATATACCAATGGCTTTACGAAGCCTATTCCTAGTCTGATTACGGTTGCTACACTTGCAGCCAGTTTTATCCTTCTTGCCCAAGCCTTAAAAACTTTACCCATTGGCACTGGCTACGCTGTATGGACAGGTATTGGTGTTGTCGGAACAGCGATCGTTGGTTCTGTATTTTTAGGAGAGCCACGTGACTTAATGCGATTTATCTGTATTAGCTTAATTATTGGTGGAATAGTTGGTTTGCGGTTTACAAGCGCAAAATGATAGGATGAACTTTAAATTGTCTTATCCTATTGCCTAAAACTAAAGAAATAAAAGAATGGATTCTCAGTCGTTAAACGATAAATCTTGGAATGCGAAATCATTACTATTAAGTATTCTTAGCTTACTGTCTGTTTTTTTTATTATCCTGACGTTGCAGGTAAGTTGGAATAGTTCACAAGAGCAGACAAAATTAGATTTGCTACAAACAGATTTAATTTTGCAAGCAACGCAATCAGTTAATCAAGAACAAGATCATTTTGCAGGAGATTTCTTACAATCGCTAATCAGTGATGGAGATCCTCAAGATATCTATATACAGTCTCTTAGAAGTTATCAAGAGGTATTACAAGCTAATAAAGCTGCTCTTGAGCGGCTTTCCCAAGATATGAGTGGCGCAGATTCTCAATCTATTCCGAAACAACTCCAAAAAAAGCAAGATGCTGTCAGCGAGATCAGTATGAGAGCAGGATTGCTCCAGATTCAAACGGGAGATATTCAAGGCGCGATCGCTACATGGTCAAATGTTAAACAGGTTGAGGGAGAATCTATGACCAGCTACGGATTAACCTCCCAAATCCTTCAAGGATTATGGTCAGATCCAACTATATTGTTCCCTAATGCGGAAACTCAGATTAGGAATACTCTCGATGGTTGGTATCGACAAGTTGCACTCACTAAACTCTATCAAGCTCAACAAAGAAATACAGAATTAAGCAACCTCTCCCAACAGGCTCAAATTGCTGTAGATAAAGCTATTAAACGCCTTGTAATTGTCAATTCTATTCCTCTAATCGGTGGTAGTATTGGCGTTGTACTCTGGTTAGGACTCATAGTTCAGTGGATCTTCTTTCGCAAATCTTCTCCCTTTTATACCAAATTAGATTCTCAATCAGAAAGTGAAACTAGTCAAACTTCCAATCAAATTAATTGGCAAGTGCCTTGGGGAATGGAGACGATCTGGGAAGTGATGGTTTTATGGTTTTCAGCTTTTTGCTTAATTACTCAGTTAGTATTACCCTTAATCTTTGAGCTATTAGGAATTGAATCAAGAGTTAGCGAAGATTTTACATTACAGGCTCTATTGGTACTAATTCCCTATACAGTCTCGGTGATCCCAATGTTGCCGATTTTACGATTTAGTCTCGCTAGCTATCGTCCCTTGCCTGAAGGTTGGTTCCGATTTAAATTAACTTCGCCACATTGGTTGACATGGGGAATTGGTGGGTATTTCGCAGCCGTGCCACTGGTGCTAATTGTCTCTGTGATCAGCCAAAAGTTTCTCCAAGGTCAAGGTGGTGGCAATCCTCTATTACCAATTTTGACAGAAAGCCAAAATATTTTGCCAAAGTTCCTACTCTGGTCAACTTTAGCGATCGCTGCACCGTTTTTTGAGGAGTACTTATTTCGCGGATTTTTATTACCTTCACTGACCAGGTTTTTACCAGTTTGGGGAGCGATCGCTGCTAGCGGCTTTTTATTTGCACTTGCCCATTTGAATATTGCAGATATCTTCCCCCTTAGTGTTTTGGGAATAGTAATGGGATTTGTCTATTGGCGATCAAAAAATCTTCTTTCTTCTATGCTATTACATTGCTTATGGAATAGTGGTAGCTTCTTAGCCTTAATTGCTTTAGGTGGTAAGTAACGCGAGTTCGGGATAATTTGAAACAGGATTTGAGACAGGATTTGCCAGCTTAACCCAAACTGACGTTACTTAAACCCCAGCAATATTTTTGAAAGTGTCGCTTCGCGACACTTTCAAAAATATTGCTGTACTACTCAAAGCCTCAATAGGCTGTATAGCGTTGACCAGACTGGTCAACGCTATAAACTTAGTAGAAAATTTTTATTGGTACATCTTTTAAGTGATAGAAATCACAGTAGATCTGTGAGTAATTTATTTAAATATGGCGTTCTAAATCACCCTCCTAACCTTCAGAAAGCTGGATACTATTTACATCAAGATGTAAAGTGAATGAATAAGAAAATTATGGAAGTTACTATTAGCGAATTGATGGTTAAATCCTACATTGCGTTGATTGCATTTTTATTACTCGCAATCATTCTCTAATCTCCCAAGATCACAAATTTTTAAACTTGCAAAAGCTGCAGTGCTTCATACTCCAGATTTTGCTTTGACGAAATTCTTTATACTGACTTGTCATCGAGAGATATTTTTGAAAGCTTTACTGCACAATACTTTCAAAAATATCCCTCGGTTCATTTTAACAGACTGTAGATCTGCTTAATTTGTTGATGACATTGTGATAGCGATCGCATTGGTAAAAGTCATAATCCTCAATTCATTAAATGCCAATCAGTTCAGCGTTTTGATTACTATTGTCAAATGTAGAATTATTAAGATTAATCCTTATATATAGGTAATGATAATCCCAGATTTCCTAAAATATTTAACGATTCGATTCTGGGCAGAGGAGTTTCCCCTTGAATAACAATAATCCCTATTTAAATAATCGTAAATTCCGCCACATTAGTATGGGCTGGGTAGGTTACTGTGTGAATATTTCTGGTAAAGATGTTTTTTTATTTATCCCTGAGCAAGATCGGATTGCTTGCATTGGGAGAAGTGACTTGATAGAGGTTCGATGAACTTTAAAACTTAGAGCAATCGCTATTTCTAGTTACTCAAAAAAACGATGTTCTGTAGTGGCATCGGAGTTTTGTCCACAGAACATCGGTAGGACATCTCTCAATAACAAGGACGTAAGATATACCTTTATATTGAGAGATTATATTGAGAGATTGAAACTAATTACCCATTTGACGACGGAGCGCTTCCAGCTCAGCGTCAATAGCTGCACCAACACTTTGCTTTGGTGCGTCCGATGGAGGCAAGGCTCCTTGAGGAGCAGGGCTGCTAGAGAGCATTTTAGCTTTGAGAGCCGAGAGTTCATCATCGACACCACTACCAGCTTCTAGCTGAGCAAACTGTGATTCGAGGTTGTCCATACCAAGTTCAGCACTTGCACTTGCCTTGGCTTCTGCCATTAATACACGCTCTTCCATGCGCTCAAAAGTCGCAGCAGCAGAGTTAGTATTTACCTTGCCCAACATATTGTTGAGATTTTCTTGAGCCCTAGCCGATTGCAATCTTGCCTTAAGCATTTCTTTCTTGGTTTTTGCCTCAGAAATTTTGCCTTCAATCGCAATCAGATTTTTCTTGAGAGTATCTACTTGGGTTGTTTGTTGATCCAATCCAACTTTTAAAGTCGCCGCCGCATCTGCATGGGTTTTCTTGCGACTGAGCGCTTCCCTTGCTAGATTCTCATCTCCCTTCTGGAGGGCTAGCATTGCTCGCTTTTCCCATTCTTGGGCTTGAGTTGTACTTTGATTATATTGTTGCTCTTGGCGCTTGAGGGCTGCCATTGATTGCGCGACAGCTTGGCGCAATTGCACCAAATCTTCTTGCATATCAATGATTGATTGCTCCAGAATTTTTTCTGGATCTTCAGCAGCCGTAACCATTGCATTTACATTGGACTTGACCACCATACCAATGCGATCGAGTAATCCCATAATCCTGTCCTTTGCGTTAGGGAGTAAATTGTCTACATACTATCATGAACAAAAAACATCGGCGTTGGCATATAACACCGATGTTTTTTTATATTTATAGCAGCTCCGGGATTTGAACCCGGGACCTACGGATTATGAGACCGTCGCTCTAACCACCTGAGCCAAGCTGCCGTTTCGCTAATATAACATAGCTGATGTAAATTTTTTGCAATATTTTTAGTTTGAATTTTTGATCAGGACAGCAATTTGTGCTTGCTTATAGCATTTTTCAATCAATCGAGGTTCATAGGTTTGTTTACGGGGAAACAAACTTGGGTAGTCATGCAATGTAATTGCATGACTACCCAAACCTGTACTTCACAAGACTGGTAAACGCTATAAAAGGCAGCGCAAACCGATGCCTTTTATCTTTGGGGGATGTACCGAATCATATTTTCCCTTTGTGGTAAAACGCAATAAGCAAGATGTTAATCGATTTGTCCATATTACTAAGGGAAAGATCTGCTCAACTATTGCTCTAGATGTTGTGCGGTGGAGCTATTAGACAAGAAATTTGGTGTTGAGACTGGGTAGCTGAATCTTCCATTTATTGATGAATAGATGCTCTGTCACCAGTACATACTAAAATGAATCTTAGAGAAAATTTCAACAATTCTTAATCTCTACTGATCGCATAGCTAAATTTCTATTCTGGACACATTAAGGTCACATTCTAAGGTTACAAAACTTATGGTCGCAACCCCTAACACCACAAACGCAGCCACTCCCGCTTTCAAAGATGACTTTCGCGAAGGCATTCAGTACTTTGGTGAACCGTTGGAGGGGTTCGACGAGCTCGGACGGATTCCAGTCCTTAGTCCTGATCAATCTGGTGTGACCGATCCTCGCGATCGCGCATCGGTTTTTCAAACATTACTAGCTGCTGATGCTTTGCGCTATCTCACCTTACAAATTACAGGTAGCAAAGCATCAGGACACCCTGGTGGATTTGCCAGTAGTGCTGAAGCTGTTGCCGCGTTCTATATGCTCGGTCATAAGAATATGCCAACGGAAGTAGGACACCATGCACCTGGTTACTATAGCGCCATGTTTTTAGATCGCTCGCTCGAAGATATGGGGATTCATACCGTTGCTCAAATGCGCGATCGCTACCGTGAAAAACATGGCTTACTTGGTCACTTGTCGGGCTATATTCCTGGAATTCTTGCTCCTGCGGGACCTCTAGGACAGGGACAACATTTCGCAATGGCAGGTGCTTTGTTGCATCGCGATAAATTATTCCCTGTCACAATCGGTGATGGTGGACTAGGTGAACCCTATCCCATTAGCTCGATCGCCCATTTTCATACTGCTTATCCTGAAGTTACCAATTTTGTACCAATTTTGGTATGGAACGGCTATAGCCAAGAGCATCACAGCATGGTTTCCACTAAAACTAATGCCGAGATGATCGCTTTCTGGAAAGGCAATGGCTTTGATGAAGTAATTTTGGTTGATGCCAAAGATTTTGATGATCAAAATCAAACAGGTGCTTATGTCGATAGTACTGCCTTCTCTCTGAAACAACGTCTTGCCTTTACCGAAGCAGTTCTCGTTGGTGCAGATCAATCCGCTAAACTTGCCTTTGGTGGAAAGCTGACTGTATTTATTATCAAACAACTTAAGGGAGCAGGTGTTCACGCTCGTGGTGCAAAATCCCATAACCTCTATGCCCATCACACCCTCGATAATCCTGATGTGGTTGGTGGTTTAAAATCTCGCGCCCTCAATCCTGAAGCATGGCAAACCGTCAGCACCAACTTGCAATGGGCTGGTGGTGGTTCATCTTCTAAAACTGCTGTTACTGAATCCGCAATACCTCTAACAGATTTGGGAACCTTGCCCTTAGAGGAATATGCCATTGGCGGCGAAGCGAAAATTGCCACAACCGCAATGGGACGTTTAGTTGGCTATGTTGGAAAGACCGATAAGCGTTTCATCGTCACCAATGCCGATGGTAACGAAGCTTCGGGGATTGCCAATATCAACCAAGCGCTGAAAATCAATCACCCTACTACCGATGATCTCTATAACCAAGCTCCTGGTGGACAGGTTTACGAACCTCTAAATGAAGATGCCTGTGCTGGTTTAGCGGCTGGCTTAGCGCTATTTGGTAGCCGCACCCTCTGGTGTTCCTATGAATCCTTCGCGATTAATGGTCTCCCCATTTGGCAGACTGTGACTCAGGCGATGGCAGAGCTACGTCGCCCCACTCCTGCGACTGTGTGTTTATTTACTGCAGGTGCTTTGGAGCAAGGTCGCAATGGCTGGACACATCAACGTCCTGAAATCGAAGGCTATTTTGCATCGATGATGCGGAATGGCAATGTCTTCCCTCTTTTCCCATCAGATGCCAATAGCATTCAAGTTTGTTATGAATGGGCGCTGAAAGCAGTCAATAAAGGTGTGGTCATTACCGCCAGTAAATCTCCTTTGCCCATCCGTACTACCTTCGAGCAAAATCGCCAAGCTCTCGTAGATGGCGCGATCGCTTTGCAAGAAATCGCAGGCAGTAAGAAGGTAGTCTTTGCTGTGATTGGCGACATGATGCTCTTACCTGTATACGAAGCAGTGCAGAAGCTTGCCGAGCAAGGTATCGGTTCTAAGATTGTTTCTATTGTTAGCCCCCGTTGCCTCTATCGGTCAACTGATGTGGCTTGGGATACTTGTTCTGAGCCAGATGGCAAGTTCCTTAATGATGCTGATTTTGAAGCACTATTTGGAGGCGATGCTCTCATTGGTGTTGTTGGTGGTGCTTCAGCAATGCTGGAGCCTGTGATGCTTCGTAGCAATAGCAGGCGAGATGTCTTCTCATGGAAGCGTGGTGAAACTACTGCTTCGGCTGGTCAGTTGTTTGATTTTAATGGCATGAATGCTCAGGCAATTAGCGATCGCGCTAAGCAGTTACTTGCCTAAACTTTTTAAATTTAAAGAGATGTTTTGCAAAGCAAAACATCTCTTTTTATCGAAAAAATTGGGTAGCCCCCCCATACTTCAATGTACTCAATCTCTAGATATCCGATGGAGTTGTTAACTCCCAGAAGGTGCAAAACCATCAACTATTACCATGAAGCTATTAACCTCTGGACGTTGGACTGTTTCTTTGCTAGTAGATGTTGTAATTGAAGCATTGCATTTCATACTTGAATTGGCGGACTTACTTTATACCAAAATATCAAGGCAAATTGAATCGTCAATGGTCAATGGCAGCGCAGAAATCTTTTAAAAATTAATGCTCAACCATTGGATTTTCCTCAGAATCCGCACACGCACAACCTGAGAGATTTTATCTAAATTATCTGGTAGTGATCTAGAGGTAAGGATGGACTAGAAGGGAGAGAAAAAAGCAAAGAATTATTAGGGCTAATGTAAAATTTCAAAGCTCATAAATCTAACATATTTTCAGTTCTGCAAGAGGTCTACTGAAATTAAACTTGGTAATGATTACAATGTAGTTATCCCAAAGTTCAAATTAATAGCGATCGCTGAGTAAATCGCCAAGCAATTAGTTTCATGAATTAAACAAAGCTAAAAGTGCTGCGTTGCAGCACTTTTAGCACTTAAACCTAACCGTAAAACCTTTAAAAAGCCTAATGGACTCCATCCGCAAGCAAGTTACTGACAACCTCGAGCAACTTCTCGATATTCTGCCACCACGCATCAAAAATAGCCTAGAACTCTGCGGCGGGTTAGAACAACTTGTCGAAATTGTGATGGATTTAGGCAGATTGCCCGAAGCAAGGTATTTTGATAGCACCAAATATTTAACCGATGACCCGATTACCAAAGAAGATTTAGCAATCTGCGTCAAACAAGTGGGCGAATTTGGCGGTGATAATCGTGCAGGAATTGAGCGCACCCTGCACCGCATCAGTGCAATCCGTAACCGCAAAGGCGAAATTATTGGTCTGACCTGTCGCGTCGGTCGAGCCGTTTACGGGACGATCGCCATGATTCGTGATTTAGTGGAAACAGGCAAATCGATTTTATTGCTAGGTAAACCAGGAATGGGTAAGACGACGGCACTACGCGAAATTGCCCGTGTCCTTGCCGATGACCTGAATAAGCGAGTGGTAATTATTGACTCATCTAACGAAATTGCAGGTGATGGTGATATCCCTCACCCAGCAATCGGTCGGGCGCGAAGGATGCAAGTCTCCCAGCCCGAATTGCAGCACCAAGTGATGATCGAGGCAGTGGAAAACCATATGCCTGAAGTGATCGTCATCGATGAAATTGGTACAGAACTCGAAGCCCTCGCCGCTAGAACGATCGCTGAACGTGGCGTGCAACTAGTCGGCACAGCCCACGGCAATCAATTGGCTAATTTAATTAAAAATCCAACGCTTTCAGACTTAATTGGCGGCATTCAATCCGTCACTCTCGGCGATGAAGAAATGCGTCGGCGGGGCTTGCCTCAAAAGAGTATCCTCGAACGCAAAGCTCAGCCCACCTTTGATATTGCTGTGGAAATGTGGGAACGTTACCGTTGGGCTGTACATAGTGATGTTGCAGCAACCATTGATATGCTTCTGCGCGATCGCGATCCTGGTCGCCAAATTCGCTCGGTCAATGATGCAGGCGAAGTGACCACCACTGACGAAAAGCCGAAAAACCCTGAAATTGTCAAGAATCCTGTCATTAAGGGTTGGCGAGCATCGGGTCGTATGAAACCCATTCCTCTCGATCCGCAGGTACAAAACCGTTCTGAAATTGCAGATTTAACAAGCAAATTGAACAGTAATCCCCCTAGTGACAATATCAATGAGGAAGAGGAGGAAGCTAACGAACTTGCCAATGTTTACGGAGCGATGCAAGAACGCTTTGGGACTCTCTATGTTTATCTCTATGGAGTCAGCCGCCATCAAACTGAGCAGGTAATTCAATCGATTAATTTACCAATCGAAATCACCAAGGATCTCGATGAGGCGGATATTGTGTTGGCTTTGCGATCGCAAATTCGCACTAGTTCTAAAGTGCGTCAAGTTGCCGAAGCCCGTCAAATTCCAATTCACGCGATTAAAACCAGCACATTACCTCAAATTAATCGTGCGCTCAGACGGATCTTACATATCGATGAAAGCCCTGCCGATACGATTACTGACCTAAATATGTTTGCCTACGGTGACTCCGAAGACGAAATCGAAGCCCTCGAAGAAACGCGACTCGCCGTTGAGCAAATCGTCATCCCTAAAGGTCAGCCCGTCGAGCTACTCCCCCGTTCATCGATAATTCGCCGAATGCAGCACGAACTTGTCGAGCACTATCAACTGCGCTCAGAAAGCTACGGTTCCGAACCAAATCGGCGGTTACGTATCTTTCCCAACTCATAAAATGTAGTTTTCCTAATTATAAAAATAATTTGGGGATATTCGGGAATTATTTTTGCTTATTTTGCGCTTTCTGTTGTAACATAGGAATTCGCAACGGGATGTAGCGCAGCTTGGTAGCGCGCCTGCTTTGGGAGCAGGATGCCGTAGGTTCGAATCCTATCATCCCGACTTAAAAAATAAAAAAGCGCCTCGTGAGGCGCTTTTTTATTTTTCTGATAAAACTTGCAAATCTTGCGATCGCGTAAATTGTTTACGCCATGCTGTAATGCCACCTGTCAAAGTTACAACCTGATAGCCGCGATCGCTTAGGTACTTGTTTGCCTTTATTGATCGCATACCTGAAGTACAGTACAAAACTATTGTGGGTTTAATTTTTGCTTGCTCTTGATAGCGTTCCACAATATTTTTAATCCTTTGAATCCCTAACTCAATCTCAATTTCAGCTAATGGCACAAGCTCACTATTGCCAATGTGATCCTCTTGATATTCTTCAGGCGATCGCACATCGATTAACACTATAGATCTCAGCTTGCTACTAGCCAACGCATTGACCGAAATTTGCGGTGTACTAAAACTTTGTAAATATACAGGTAAACTCATTTGCTGTTGATAAGCCAACAGACTCAAAGTCCCAAGACCAACGACAAACATTGTGCCAACTATAGCTAAAGGAAACAAATATCTACGTGTAGATATAAATTCTTTAAAGTTGCTTTTTGTTAGTTGAAATGCTTGTCTATCCATTAGATTTTCTTGCTTTTAAATAGATGATTAAATGGATAAACTAAATGATTAAAATAGTTAGTCCTAATATTTAATTCTGTTCCATATTGTTTAGGTAGTTCTTTGTTAGGCATATGCCAAGTGCCAAATATATAATCAAGGATTGGTAACTGTACAGCCAGATTTTGAGCATATAGTTTTGGATGACGATCATGATGCCAATGATGAAATTCAGGTGTAACAATAATCCATTTTAAAATTGGAAATCTGACGCTAATATTGGCATGAATAAAAAAGGCGATCGCACTCGAAAAAATTCCATAAATCGCCAAAGCCTCTGTCGAAAAACCGAGCCAATAAAGCGGAATCATTTGGCAAGCCTTGGTCAAAATCTGCTCGAAAGGATGCACACGCACAGTCGCAAGCCAGTCCATATGGGTGGAACTATGATGAATTGCGTGGAATTTCCACAACCAAGGCACGGTATGCATTAAATAGTGAACTATATAAAAACAAAGATCCCCAATAAATATAGCAACGATTACTTGAAGAAAAAGGGGCTGTTGGCTAACAAAGCCAGATAAGGTGGGAATAGAACCTTGTCCAAACAATGCAAATATAATTAATAATTTAGTTGTGCCATGACCAATAAAATAGCCTGAAAAATAATAACAAATATCTGTAAACCAACCTTCACGTAATAGTTTTTTGTGATGTACGGCAAATATTTTTTCAATTGGTACAAATACAAAAATAAGGATTATTATTCCTTTAATAACATTAGGTATTTCCAGCATTATTCAAATCACTAATTTTGTTCTAAATGTAGCTCTAAATGCAGGATACGTTAGTGAAACGTAACGCATCAATTAACCAGAAATGAAGGGTTACAAGATCTCTACCCCATCCTAAGTTTAAACAACTTACTTAGTTAAATATTCATAGCCTATTGTATCCAACCTCAAAGTGAATGGCGGCGGGAAGCACTGCCACTCACTTTGTTTTTTAGAGGCTGACGTAATTGGTGACAGCTATAATCTCAGGATTTTTAGCGATCACCGCTTGAATATCTAGAGAATAACCTTTAGGGAACTTGCAATTTCTCAAGGTTGCACCATGCCAATCGATACCTGCTAAGTTTGCACCTGAAAAATCACAATTTTCTAAAACTGCATTTACAAATCGCGCATTTGTTAAGTCTGCATCATCAAAAGAAGTCACCGCCGACATTTTGACTTTTGCAAAATGGAGATTAAAAGCCCTAGTCGCTAAAACAGCAGGCACAATCGCCAATAAAGCAAACAAAATTGCATAATGAATTTCTTGGTATTTGATCCAGCTATAGCCCGATGAAATTGCCGAAGATACTCCCACCGACATCCAGACCATACCCACCGCGATCGCCCCTTTTTTGTAACCCAGATAGAGTCCAAACATAGACATCCCAAAGGCGGCAATCATCACACCTATCCCAACTATCATCAAGGCTGTAGAGTTAATTGCGGCGATTACCATTAACCCAATTAGCCCCAAGTAAATATTAGAAATCCTTCTTTGAGAGACTGCCGCAGCCGTAGCAAATGCAAATATCCAGACAAAAGGATTTGTCAACCATCCATAGGGATTTGAGACCTCACCACCACAGCCTATAAGCACGAATCGACCTAGGGACCAAGCTGCTAATCCTAGAGGAATTCCCAAAATGATATGCAGAAACATATTGATGCATTGCTTTTGGAAGTTTTTTTCATCCTTTGCGATCGCTGTTTCTGAGAAATCAGCACCTGTTAGCCCCGTTCCTCGAAAATCACATCCTTTCAATCTCGCGCCTGTAAAGTCAGCGGTCTTATCTTCACCTTTACGAAATTCACTTTGAAATGATTGATTCTGAAAGTCTCGATAACGATAATTGACATAACTATTCATTGGTAAACCTCAGATTTAGTTTAGTGAAAGCGTTCCTTCAGGACAGGTTGGTTTCCCGTTTTGCAATGATGGCTTGGACAACTTTTCTTGCAATCCTGTTCCTTGAGATTCACAGAGGATGGCTACAGTATAATCTCTTTTTTCTCAGTTTGAGTATCTTCAGGTACAACCACAAATACCGCACCAACAAAACCTTTCACTTTGTCGTTTTTGGGAATTGCATATTGATAGGACACAAGTGGCAAACGATGAATCTCATACTTAAAGTTGCTCGTCTCCTCTTGTATACCGAGATCTAAAGCAGGAATAGAATTAGCAAAGGCTGATTTTTCTAGCCAAAAAGCCTGTTGCGCTCTATTCATACTACCCACATAGGTTTTGCCTTCAGCATTACGGGCTTTGTAGCCACCACACATAGACCGATGACCTAAAAAAGCAGGCAGGGCTATGGCAAGGATGCCAAACCCTAAACCACCGTAAACAATCCAACGTAAAAGCGATCGCTTAGTTTTTTTCGGCTTCTGGAGTGGTAATTCATCTTGAGGTAAATCAGCGATCGCCTCTTGTTCAGTTCCCAAGACTAATTGATTTTCCCGATTATCATCGCCAACTTGCAACAACAATTCAGGCTGTTCTGTTTTAGTTTGCTGAACCATTTCGATTACCTCTTGACCTAAAAGTTAACTAGCCAAACACACTTCGGGATTCCTTCGACAGGCTTAGGTTAATCTTGCCCTAGGGTTGATTAAAAAGGTGCGATCGCGATCATGTCCTAGAGTGATCGACTAAGTCCTCAATAAATTTTAATCAAATATCTAAGTAACTAGGTGCAATTAAAGCAAAACCTATGGCACACACTGCGCTTATGCCATAGGTTTTGACTTTGTTTTTTAATTATGCCTAGTTATTTAAATAAATACTTATAAGTACAAATACTTAGACAATAAACATCAGTATTAGAACTTGTCTCTGCCCAGTAAGTCATTTTAAAAATGACTTGATCTAGTACTGCTATATTGTTAACTAAATATATTAAATTACTGGTATTTACTCCCTTGGGAGGATATCAACACCTCCTTAACACTTTTTTAAGATTTCTTGTAGGATAAATATACTTTGTAAATGCCCTCAAACCTTTTCCAAGCAAGGGCTTTAGCTATATAGGTATTTTGTCATAAGTCAAACGTAAAGATGTGTTAAGCTAATTTCAAATCCATATAAATACTCGTAGTTAAAGCAGGATTTAAGAATATGACCATTGCAATGGGCAGGTCGCAAGAAGTCGAAAGAGGATGGTTTGATCTCCTTGACGATTGGCTAAAACGCGACAGATTTGTATTTATTGGTTGGAGTGGCTTATTGCTATTCCCCACCGCATTTTTGGCTGTTGGTGGCTGGTTTACAGGTATCACCTTCGTATCATCTTGGTACACCCACGGTTTAGCTTCTAGCTTCCTCGAAGGATGCAACATTTTGACCGTAGCTGTATCTTCTCCTGCATTGAGCGTTGGTCACTCCTTACTATTCCTATGGGGACCTGAAGCACAGGGAGACTTTACTCGCTGGTGTCAGATTGGTGGTCTATGGACATTCCTCGCACTACATGGCGCATTTGCATTGATTGGCTTCATGCTCCGTCAATTTGAAATTGCACGTCTAGTTGGTATCCGTCCTTATAACGCGATCGCCTTCTCTGGTCCTATCGCCGTATTCGTATCAGTATTCTTGATGTACCCATTGGGTCAATCTGGCTGGTTCTTCGGTCCTACTTTCGGCGTAGCTGGCATTTTCCGCTTCATCCTATTCTTACAAGGTTTCCACAACTGGACTCTTAACCCATTTCATATGATGGGCGTAGCAGGTATTCTTGGTGGCGCATTGCTTTGTGCAATTCACGGTGCAACTGTAGAAAACACCTTATTTGAAGATGGTGATGGTAACACTGCAAACACCTTCAAAGCTTTCAATCCAACCCAAGAAGAAGAAACTTACTCCATGGTTACTGCTAACCGATTCTGGAGCCAAATCTTCGGTATTGCTTTCTCCAACAAGCGTTGGTTGCACTTCTTCATGCTATTTGTACCCGTAGCTGGCTTATGGTTCAGCAGTGTTGGTATCGTTGGATTAGCATTAAATCTTCGTGCTTATGACTTCGTATCTCAAGAAGTCCGCGCTGCAGAAGATCCTGAATTTGAAACTTTCTACACTAAGAACTTGCTATTGAATGAAGGTATTCGTGCTTGGATGGCTCCTCAAGACCAGCCTGCTGAAAAATTCATCTTCCCTGAAGAAGTATTACCACGTGGTAACGCACTGTAATCTCCACATTTCAAAACATTTTGCATACTGATTTATAAAATCTATGCAAAATGTTTTAGTAACAACTTAGCTATCAGATACCAGCACAGTTGGACTAGTTTTTAGATTATGATGATTCTCATCAAACCTCTAGACGTTAGCAGCTAGTAAAAAGCTGATATCTGATAGCTTAAAAATTATTTGCACTTTAAACCTATAAGAAAGTTTTCTGGAGATAACCTCTCGTGACGACGACCATTAACTTAAATTCGCTAGGAGTGGGTGGGCGTACACAAGATTCATCTGGCTTTGCTTGGTGGTCTGGTAACGCAAGACTCATTAACCTTTCTGGCAAACTGCTGGGCGCACACGTTGCTCACGCTGGTCTGATTGTGTTCTGGGCTGGTGCAATGACTTTATTTGAAGTCGCTCACTTTGTACCTGAAAAGCCAATGTATGAGCAAGGCTTGATTCTTCTACCTCACCTTGCAACTCAAGGCTGGGGTGTTGGCGCAGGCGGCGAAGTTGTAGATATATTCCCCTACTTCGTAGTTGGTGTTTTACACTTGATCTCTTCTGCTGTCCTCGGCTTTGGTGGTATCTACCATGCTTTGCGCGGTCCTGAAGTTTTAGAAAACTACTCTTCTTTCTTTGGTTACGACTGGAAAGACAAGAACCAAATGACCAACATTATTGGTTATCACTTAATCTTGTTGGGCTTTGGCGCTCTTCTGCTCGTATTCAAAGCGATGTTCTTTGGCGGATTATATGATACATGGGCACCTGGTGGTGGCGATGTGCGTGTGATCACCAACCCTACTCTTAACCCTGTTATTATCTTCGGCTACTTGTTAAATTCGCCATTTGGTGGTGAAGGTAATATTATTGGTGTTGACAACCTCGAAGATGTAGTTGGCGGACATATTTGGCTCGGCTTAATCTTAATTAGTGGCGGTATTTGGCATATTCTTACCAAGCCTTTTGGTTGGGCAAGACGTGCTCTCGTCTGGTCTGGTGAAGCATACCTCTCTTACAGCCTTGGTGCACTGAGTTTGATGGCCTTTATTGCTACTTGCTTTGTATGGTTCAACAACACAGTTTATCCTAGTGAATTTTTTGGACCCACTGGAGCTGAAGCATCTCAATCCCAAGCATTCACTTACCTTGTTCGTGACCAAAAGCTTGGTGCGAACATTGCAACCTCTCAAGGTCCTACTGGTCTTGGTAAATACCTTATGCGTTCTCCATCTGGCGAAATCATCTTCGGTGGTGAAACCATGCGTTTCTGGGACTTCCGTGGTCCTTGGTTAGAGCCTCTCCGTGGTCCTAGCGGTTTAGACATCGACAAGCTCAAGAATGACGTTCAGCCTTGGCAGGTACGTCGCGCTGCAGAGTACATGACTCACGCTCCTTTAGGTTCCTTGAACTCAGTAGGTGGCGTTATTACTGAAATTAACGCGGTAAACTTTGTTTCTCCTCGTTCTTGGTTGGCAACTTCTCACTTTGTATTGTCTTTCATGTTCTTAGTTGGTCACCTATGGCATGCTGGTCGTGCACGCGCTGCAGTTGCTGGTTTTGAAAAGGGTATTGACCGTGAGACTGAAGCTGTACTTTCAATGCCTGATCTTGATAAATAGTTTCTAAAATTAAAAAGATTTGGCATTGCGAAATCTTTTTAAATAAAAAAGGGGCGCAATGCGCCCCTTTTTTATTGTTTTCTTTTCTAGTTACTACCAGTAAATATGACATCAGGAAATTTACCTTGAGCTTCTGTCATTGGGCGATTTTTGCCCTCTTGCTGCCAGTAATTAATTACTTCGGTTGCCTTATTTAAAATTTCGATCCGATCTTGATCGGCAATCCAAGGTTTGCTTTCCATTTCTGTTTTAAGTTGATCCCAAGCGTCATCACGGGGCCAGAAGAAATATTTGGTAAGAGGGCTGAAACCTTTGCCTACGACTTGATCGACGGCAAGAGCTACGTTATTTTCTAACCATAAGATTTTTAGAATAAACTGGGACAATGCTACCTACCTCCAAGAAAAGTTAAATTACATATTAAAGTAGCGATCTTATAATATAACATGATTGAAACCTTAAAAGTTGCGTCAGATCAAACAAACAGTAAAACTTTTGTTTTTGATATTGACGGTGTGATTCGTGATGTGTCGGGTTCCTATCGTCGCGCTTTAGCGGATACGGTTGAATATTTTACAAATTCAGCTTATCGACCTAGTCCTGAAGAAATTGATGAATTGAAAGCTGAAGGGATTTGGAACAATGACTGGGAAGCCTCTGAGGAGTTAATTAAAAGATATTTTCAGGTACAAGGAAAGGTCGCCAAGATCGATTATGACGACATTGTTGCATTTTTTCAGAGTCGTTATCGGGGTAGTAGTCCTGACTGGTCTGATGGATATATTGCGAAAGAACCTTTGATTGCGACATCAGCATATTTTCGGAGTTTGACAGCCGCAGGCATTGGTTGGGGATTTTTTAGTGGAGCAACTAGGGCTTCGGCGAGCTATGTTTTAAAACGTTTAGAAATTATTGATCCTGTTTTAGTGGCGATGGAGGATGCCGCAGGCAAGCCTGATCCTACAGGACTTTTATTAGCTGTCAAACAAATTGATCGTAAACAAGCAAAACCGACAGAGTTAATTGTCTATGTGGGTGATACGGTTGCCGATATGCTCACAGTGAGCAAGGCAAGGAATTATAACGCAAGCTACCAGTATGTTGGTGTTGGGGTGATTCCACCCCATGTGACTCAGAATTTGCGTGATCGCTATGCTGCCTTACTCAAAGATAATGGTGCAGACTTAGTTTTAAATAGTGTGTTGGAGTTAACGCCACACCTTAATCTATCTCAAAGTCTTAGCTGTTGAATTAGCATTAACATAGATCTAGCTTTACAAGCTATCACTGTGTTAAGCATTTAAAAATTAATCTTTATGTCAGAGTCTAAGCAATATTATTTTGTGGCTGCTAGCCGTAAGTATTTGTGTGAAGACGAAGGGAAACCTTTGGGTGAGACACTATCGGAACGTCGTCGCAATTTTGAAGCTCGCAATCTAGAAATTAACTTTTGGTTGATTGAGCAGCCAGCTTTTTTGGAAGTTCCTGAGCTAGCAAGTATCAAAAAGCAAATTCCTCAACCTGCGGCAGCAATTGTGACCACCGATCCCAATACGATGCGTTGGCTAAAGCTGAGACTTGAGTTTGTGGCAACAGGCGAATTTACTGCCCCTAGTGCATCTATTCCCGATCCTTTAGCATCTTTGGCGATCGCCTAATAGTACAGCCCATTTAGGCTTTGAGTAGTACAGAAATATTTTTGAAAGTTGTGCGAAGCGCCACTTTCAAAAATATTTCTTAGGTTTTAAGTAAACGCAAAGAGCTCTAACTGATCGAAAAGCCTCCCTAGAGAGACTTTTCGATTGAGGATCTGTGCTAAGGTGTGACCTTGAAGTTGACGATTATCTCAAAATATTGTGTCTAGCCTTTTTTGCAGAGATACTTTGATTAGCTCACCTTTCCAACATTATGCCAATTTTGGATTTAAGTCGATCGCTGCAAATGGTCAGAGCTATAATCAGAGCCATAAATATAGCGATCGCAATTTATATGCCGTCAATCCTCAATCTAAGCTAAAAAATGTAGAAATCTATCGTTTAGGCTATAGTTTTGACCTAATTCAGAGTTTCTCAGTCCCCAAAGATGGAAATACGATCACGGAATGTGAAGATATTTGGCATTATGCTCAAGGCGATCAGCTAATTTCTATAGCTTTGTCCGATGGCGCAACTGAATCTTCCTTTGCCAAGGAATGGGCTAAGGAATTAGTAACTGCTTTTGTCAATCGTGATCACGCCTGTAGGCAAGCTCAACATCTCCAAGCATGGCTCCAGCCTGTCCAACAAACTTGGCAACAATGGCTAGACAAGCAAAACTTGACTTGGTTTGCCAAACGCAAAGCAGGAACAGGCTCTTTTGCAACTTTTTTGGGTTTAGAAATTTTGCCAGATTTGAGTTGGCAGGCTTTAGCAACTGGTGATTCTTGTTTATTTATCGTCCGCAACCAGCAAGCACATCTTAATTTTCCAATCCAAAGTAGCCATGAATTTAATCATCGACCACGATTAATTGGCACATATACCGAACCTGCAAATATTCAGATGCATCAAGCCAATGGGGTTGCGACTTTAGGTGATCGCTTTTATTTGACTACCGATGCGATCGCCTGTTGGATTTTCAAGCAAATAGAAGCGAGTCAAGATCCTTGGGTAAAATTAGGTGAGCTTAGATCGCAAGATCATTTTGCTCATTGGGTGAATGAATTGCGCGATCACCGTGAGATCGCCAATGACGATACAACTTTGCTATGCCTAGAAATTCGTCGTGAGTCATGACCGATATCCAAACTTGGCCGTTAAATATTGACTTCACGATCGCGGTACAAAATCCGCAGCTTTGCTTTGCCGATCCCGATCTCAAGCAGGCGAGTACTTCTAAGAATTCACGGGGCAGAGTTTTACTATGGTCGGGTAATTTTGCCACGGTTTATAAGCTTACAAAAGGCGATCACTCTTGGGCAGTCCGTTGCTTTACGCGCATACCTCAAGCCGATGTACAGGAACGTTATCAGTTAATTAGTGAATATTTAAGTAAACATCAGATTCCCTATCTAGTAGATTTTGAATTTTTGGCTCAGGGAATTTTAGTCAAGGGTCAATGGTATCCGATTCTGAAAATGGATTGGGTCGAGGGCACAGAGCTAGATCGCTATATTGGTGAATATATTGACGATTCACAGGTATTACTACGTTTAGAGCGGCAATTAAAACAACTACAAAAAGATCTGCAACGGATAGGCATTGCCCACGGGGATTTGCAGCATGGCAATATTATGGTGGATGATCGTGGGGAATTGAAACTCGTTGACTATGACGGAATGTATGTACCTGCATTGCGGGGTTCCCCTCCCCTTGAGGTGGGACATCCAAACTATCAGCCACCTAAACGCTCAACTAAGGATTTTGGAGATCGCCTTGATGATTTTTCCTTTGCTGTAATATCCCTGTCACTCCGCGCTTTAGCCACAGAGCCTCATTTGTGGGCAACTTTTCATGAGGATAATAAAAATTTAATTTTTCGGCAAAATGATTTTCAAGAACCTGATGCCTCGCCTGTATTCCAAGCGATCGCAAATATTCCCGATGATGAAACCCGTGAACTATGCGATCACTTGATCAGCCAATGTCATGGCAAAGAACAAGATGTCAAGCCAGAGTACCAAGAGTCACAACCTCCTTTAAAGCTTCTACCACGCAAAGTCTTGCTAAGATGGGGATTATTCGGCTTCATCTTACTAATTACTGTTGGCACTATTTGGCTACTGTTCCAGAAAAATACCACTACGAACCCTGTTACGAAAATCCCTAAGACAAAACCCACAAATGCGACCATTGCACCAACGCTAAATTCGCCTACCCCTCCTCTAGATCCACCTGTTAAGTTAACTCCGATTACCACATCGGTCTTGCTAGAACAATATGCCAAAGGGCGGCGCGATTTTTCTTATATTCAGTTGACAGGTACTCAGGGAGATCGCCTCCAAGGTCAAGATTTACGTAATATCAATCTTAGTAACTCCAACCTAGAGTCGGGGAACTTCCGCCAATTAATCCTCAAAAATGCGAACTTAAACGGTATTAAGCTAATCAAAGGTGATCTCCGAGGCTCTGATCTCAGTAATGCCAGCCTAATTGATGCAAATTTAGCACTTTCTAATCTATCGGAAGCAAATCTAACTCAATCTAGCTTGTTGCGAGCAAATTTAGCCCAGTCAAATCTTGGTTCAGCGATATTACAAAAGGCTGAGTTAATGAAAAGTAATCTCAGTGAAGCTGATCTCAACTCAGCCAATCTCAGTGGTGCAAATTTAGCCCTTGCCAACCTGCGGAAAACTAACCTTACTAAAGCAAATCTGAGCAATAGTAACTTGGCTGCAGTCAATCTCAATGAGGCAATTCTGGAAAATGCAGATTTAACTACAGCCAACTTAAGATCAGCAGAACTCCGTCAAACGATTTTTACCAATGCTAATCTTAGTATTGCCAACCTCACAGCCGCGAATCTCGTCTTAGTTGATTTGGCTGGAGCCAACTTGAATGGGGCAAATTTTCGGAATGTAACCATTAAAGATCTTGGCAGCATTGAATCTGCGGACTTTACGAATACGCTCAATCTGGCAAGTAATGTACGTCAATATCTCTGTACTCTAGCTTCTGGCAATATTTCTGAGACTGGGCTCCCCACCAAAACAAGCCTCAATTGTTCGCCATAAATTTTACTGACTAAATTGCCATGATAAATTGCCATGAGATCTGCTGGTTGCTCGGCGCGAATTTCTATAAAATTATTCAATGACCCAGATAAAGAGTAAAATCGGGTTAATTGGCAAAAATCGTCAAAACTAAATCTCAAACATATCAACTCTTAGCAATTTACTGCTAGTCTGAAAAGTGCGAAAAGAGTATTAACGCAATGATCGAAGAAGAAAACTTATCCAACTCTGATGATCTCATCGACGAAGATGACGATGTTCTTGAGTCAAGGTTACAACAACTTGCCACCGAAGAATCGAAGTGTCTCTCAAACCAAGAAGAGATAAGTGTCGAAAGCCCAACCCCTCCTGCAACATCTGATGAACCTAAAGCTGAAGCCAGCAAAGCTAGTGCTGCTGCTGCTGCTACCCTTGAAAAAATCAACGGTTTGATCGCTGAGTCCACATCTCTAAAGGAACAGTTAGATGATCGCAAGCAGCAATACTTGCGCTTGTATGCCGACTTCGAGAATTTTCGCAAACGTACAGAGCGCGATAAAGAAGAGCTAGAAGGAACAGTTACAGGTAAAATTCTTAAAAAAATCTTGCCTGTAGTTGATGACTTTGAAAGAGCACAATTACAGATTTTGCCGAAAAATGATGGTGAAGCTGCAATTCACAAAAGCTATCAGTCAGTATACAAACAACTTCTAAAGTGCCTTAAAGAAACAGGTGTAGCAAGAATGGAAGCAGTTGGTCAAGAATTTGACCCGAACTTTCATGAAGCTATCATGCAGGAACCTTCGGCAGAATATGACGAGGGTATAATTACCGAAGAATTGCGTCCTGGCTACTTGGTAAGTGATGATCGCGTTTTACGTCATGCCTTAGTTAAAGTATCGTCAGGTAAGATTGACGGAGCTGAGAGCGAACCTGAAAATGGTTTAGAAAATTCCCAAAATAATGAATCTGGTGAAGCTAGTTAGGTAACATTAGTTAATAAATCATTCAAGATGCGATCACAATTGCATCTTGAAATGCATTTTTAGGGTACATTATTCAGAAAATTATTAGGCTAAACTTTTAGAAAAGCTTTTTCACGGAACTGGTCATTATGTCGAAAGTAATTGGAATTGACCTTGGTACGACAAACAGTTGTGTGTCGGTTTTAGAAGGTGGCAAACCTGTTGTCATATCTAGTGCAGAAGGTGGACGCACTACACCAAGTATTGTTGCCTTTGTCAAAGATAGCAATGAACGGATTGTTGGACAGGTCGCCAAGCGCCAATCCGTTACTAACTCGGTAAATACTATTTACAGTATCAAGCGTTTTATCGGACGTAGCTGGGCAGAAACCGAAAGTGAGCGCCGTCGTGTTCCCTATACGACAGTTAAGGGCAAAGATGAAACTGTCGATGTCCAAATCGGCGATAAAGCCTATACGCCTCAAGAAATTTCCGCAATGATCTTGCAAAAGTTGAAGCAGGATGCTGAAAATTATCTTGGTGAAGAGGTAACTCAAGCGGTTATTACCGTACCCGCCTATTTCACTGATACGCAACGGCAAGCCACTAAGGACGCTGGTGCAATTTCAGGCTTAGAGGTTTTACGGATCGTCAACGAACCGACAGCCGCTTCCCTTGCCTATGGTTTGGATAAACAGGAGCAAGATCAAATTGTTTTAGTATTTGACCTTGGTGGCGGTACGTTTGATGTGTCTGTACTGCAATTAGGGGACGGTATTTTTGAAGTTAAGGCAACTTCGGGAAATAATCACCTCGGTGGGGATGACTTTGACGCAGCGATCGTAGATTGGCTAATTGCTGATTTTAAAGAGAAAGAGGGTATTGATTTATCCACTGATAAAACGGCAATTCAACGTCTTAAGGAAGCTGCCGAAAAGGCAAAAATTGAGCTGTCTAGTGCTCCTTCAACCCTGATTAGCTTGCCTTTTATTGCGGCAGATGAAACAGGACCCAAAACCATTGAATTAGACTTTACCCGTGCTAAGTTTGACGAGATCACGGCTCATTTGGTTAAGTCAACCCTTGAGCCTACAGCCCAAGCGCTCAAAGATGCAGGGCTATTAACGAAAGAAATTAATCGCATCATTTTAGTTGGTGGTTCGACGAGGATTCCTTCAGTCCAAGAAGCGATTTCCAAATTCTTTGATGGTAAAAAGCCTGATCAGTCAGTTAACCCCGATGAAGCTGTAGCGATTGGTGCTGCTGTGCAAGCAGGAATTTTAGGTGGTGAAGTTAAAGACTTATTACTGCTAGATGTAATACCTCTGTCTATTGGCTTAGAAACTCAAGGAGGTGTATTCACCAAAAACCTAGAGCGCAACACTACGATTCCCACCAGCAAATCTCAGATTTTCTCCACTGCTGTAGATAATCAATCGGCTGTAGAAATCCACGTTTTGCAAGGTGAACGGGCGATGGCAAAGGATAATAAGAGCCTTGGTAAGTTTGAGCTAGAAGGTATTCGTCCTGCGCCACGGGGTATTCCTCAAATTGAGGTTTCTTTTGATATTGATGCCAACGGTATTCTCAAGGTATCGGCAAGAGATGTAGATACTGGTGTTGAGCAAAGTATTAGCATTACTAATACGGGTGGATTGAGTCCCAGCGAAATTGAGAGAATGCGGATGGAGGCTGAGGTCTATGCAGAAGAGGATAGCGCCCGTCGTGAGCTTGCAAATATGCGTAACCAAGCATCTAATCTAATCCGTACGGTTGAGGAAATCCTCAGGGATAATGGGCCAACAGTAATTAGCCAAAGTATGCGTGAAGAGCCTATCAAGAATATGGAGAAGCTCAAAAAACTGTATGAGTCTGACGACGCAACTTATGAGAATTTACAAATTGCGATTAAGCCTCTGCAACAGTCATTGTTTGAGCTAACTCAATCAGTTGAAAAATACTCTCAAGTTGAGCGAATCAAACAAAATTCTAGTGACACTTTAGAATAATAAAAGAGGGCAAGTCGCCCTCTTTTATTATTTAGATTTCTGTTTTGGGTTTAAACGCGATCGCTTTAACTGAAGCCCAAAGCGCTGTATGATTACAGAGTTATAGTTGTATTTTTGGTTACAGTTGTCGTCTACTAGTATTGACTAAGTATTGATAGCTGAAAGCCTATACTGTGAACCGTGAGCCGCTATGTCACTGTTTGATTGGTTTGCTGAAACACGCTCTCGTGCTAGTGAAGCATATCGCCGCAAAACCCCTAATTTAAATCAAGACTCTCAAGAACGCGAAATTCCTGATGGTTTGTGGCACAAATGTTCTAGTTGTGGCACTTTGACCTATGTTAAGGACTTGAAAACTAATTTGATGGTTTGCCCCGAATGTGGTCATCACAATCAAGTTAATGCCTATGAGCGTATAGCCCAATTAATCGACTCAGGTACGTGGGAAGAGATGGATACAGATTTAACTTCCTGTGACCCTCTAGATTTTAAAGATCGTAAGCCCTATATTGATCGCATTAAAGAATATCGACAAAAGACTGGCTTAAGAGATGGGGTGATCACTGGCATTGGTAAGATCAGTGGTTGTGATGTGGCTCTAGCGGTTATGGATTTCCGCTTTATGGGGGGCAGTATGGGATCTGTCGTCGGTGAAAAAATTACCCGAATTCTCGAAACTGCAACGGTAAAGCGTTATCCCGCTTTGATCTTTTGTGCTTCTGGTGGGGCACGAATGCAGGAGGGGATTTTGAGCTTGATGCAGATGGCAAAAACTTCGGCAGCGCTTGAGCGCCATCGTCAGGCAAATTTGTTGTATATTCCGATTTTGACCAATCCGACAACGGGCGGCGTAACTGCAAGTTTTGCGATGCTTGGGGATTTGATTTTAGCTGAGCCGAAGGCATTAATCGGCTTTACAGGACGGCGCGTCATTGAGCAGACCCTTAAACAAAAAATTCCCGAAGGTTTCCAATCGGCGGAATATTTGCTCGATCATGGGTTTGTGGATGCGGTTATACCTAGAACTAAGCTCAAGCAAAGTCTTGCCATGATTTTAAAAATGCATCAACCACAAGCTGATATTGCTAGCGATCGCCATCTTAATGGTGCTATTAAGTCAGGAATTGATATTGTCTCCGAGGCAAGTTTAGCTTCAGAAGTTTAGCTTTATCAATTAAATTCGCAATCTAAGTAGCTGCTAACAGGTTCATTGCTTGATATTGGAGACGCGCAAGAGTAAGTAATCTGAGTCCAAGTTAATCTTTTAGTTGCTTTGGGATCGACATCTAAGTTCATCGCATGTCGTGGCATATTGATTGCTAAATCAATTGCCTCTTTTGTTGTGCAAACATTCCACTGTACTAAATTATTAACCGCATGAATCAGAGGTAGTGTTGTGCCTGAAAGTGTACCATCGGGTAATCTCGCTGTGCCTTTTTGAATCGTAATTTGGCGATCATCCCAAGGATAATTACCATCAGGTAACCCAAGGGGGGCAAGGGCATCACTGACTAGAAAAATTTGTTTTTTCATCCGATAGAGGAGTTTGATCATTGTGGGTGAAACATGAACGCCATCGGCAATTAATCCGCACCAAACTTGATCGCTTAATATTGCTTCACCTAATAGCCCCACATCGCGATGATGCAAACTCGGCATGGCATTAAAAGCATGAGTGACCATTGTTGCACCTTGAGCGATCGCTGTTCTCGTTTGTTCTGCATTTGCTGTAGAGTGACCAAGACTAACAATAATTTGGCGATCACGTAAATATTGAATCGTTTCTCCTGATGGATCAAGTTCGGGGGCAAGGGTGACTAGTTTAATAATGTCGGTATAATCTCCTAACACATGTCGCAATGTATCGAGATTAAGCGGTAATAGATGCTTTGAGGGATGTGCGCCCCGCTTATCTGGATGCAGAAAAGGACCTTCGAGATGGACTCCTAAAATTTTGGCTTCATGAGGATCAGGATGTTGCTGTTGATGGCTGATCGCTTCGGTTAGGAAATGGAGTGATTGATGTAATTGCTCAACAGAAGTAGTAATGAGGGTAGGCAGAAATCCGTCTAGTCCTTGCTGATAGAGAAATCGACAGATTTCTGGTAACTGAGCGGCGCGATCGCGATTTAAATCATTAAAAGGAATTCCTAACGCTCCATTAATTTGCAGATCAATTGCTCCTTGGGTAGAACAGATGATTTCACGTAAACCTGTCATGATTTTTGGTGATCACTAAGTATGTTTAGGAAATGCCTGCAAATTCAGTTTTTATGGCATTGATGAGCTTGAGTTATGATTATTCTACATACCACTCAAGTCATCTAATTTTAATCTTACTCCCTTCCCAGTGTAGAATGACGCACAAAAGGGAGAAGAATTTATAAATAGAGAAACACAAATCAAAGCCATAGGGTTTGATACAGAATCGCCATACCTTGCGATGTCCATACTCACGAATTACTTCAGTAGATTTGAGGTATACACTTGCCATAGTTGTTGGGCATAGCGTTTTTCGCCATCGGTAAACCATCGGATGTATTGACTCATTTTTGACCAAGGCACTGCTGTTTTTGTTGCTATAGCAAATAGTTAAGTATTTTTGAGTCCTACTTGGCAACAATCCAATAGCGACTCCTACGCTCAATGAATGTCACTGTCCATCCTTTTGACTCTGAGGGGGGGGGAAGGTTCTCGCCCAAGCAAGTGTAAACCTCATCTCCTTCGACTGTTATATCCGCTCCTGCTGGGGCAGGGGGACTACATTGCTGTGACAGGCTGAGTTGCTAATTGTTGCTCCCATCTCATGATGCTGACATGGGACTTTTCAAGTACTTCCCACTAGCTCTGACTCCCATCCCTTCACACCTCATTTTCAGGGCTAAGGATACGACACATGCTGGAGTTCTTAGCCTTGACATTGGCGTTCCAGTCCTTTCACTAAATCTCTTGCCACATCCATTACACAAATAGTTCTGGATAGCTTTGCCATCTTGGTGTTGATGTTTGCCGTTGTTGATTGTTTTTTGGCTTTGGCAGTGGGTGCATTCCATCCTTTTTTCCTTTCCTCTGCCTCTTTTTTCCCACACCACTAATTTAATGACCAGTGTCCAGTTTGTGACACACCTCTTGCGGTTTTATATTTAATTGCACCCAGCTACTTATAGGCATGATGATATCTAACGCCAGTTCGGGATAATTGGAAACAGGCTTTGAGAGATGGTTTGCTACCTTAACCCGAACTGACGTTATTTAGTATTAAGTTTTGCGATTTTTTGCAAGCGTTGTAATTTTCGTGTATTTTGATTGGCATAATTACACATCTGATATCTGATAAATGTTAAATGTGCATTTTGTTCGTTAGTTAAGAGGATCTCCTGTATGCGGTGCAAGCCTAGTTTCTTCAGTGCGATCGCCACAAGCATGACGATTTTAGTGATCGCGCCGCCGATGTTGGCACAACCAGAGCCGCTACCAATACAGGAGCAACTACAGGCTCAGAATTGGAAAATTAGCCAAACAGATAGTACCTTGCCCCAGACAGCAACACTAATTTATGTTGCCCCGCGTGCTAATGCTAATGGTGATGGCTCCCCCAATAATCCCTATCCATCGATTACAGATGCCCTTGCAACTAAACCTACTGCTGGCACAGTAATTCAACTGCAACAGGGAGTCTATAGTGCTGAGACAGGAGAAGTATTTCCGATTAAACTGCCTGCGGGCATAACACTCCGAGGGGAACCAACGGTAAGAGGGATAAATACTCTGATTAGGGGTAGCGGCAAGTTTATTAGTCCCTCATTTGCGAGCCAAAATATTACAGTACTGACGAATGACGATACCAGAATCGAAGGACTGACGATTACCAATCCCAATACGAGAGGAACCGCAGTTTGGGTGGAATCTGGTAAACGAGTAGTAATCGCTAATAATACATTGATCAATAGCGATCGCGAGGGGCTATTTCTGACAGGAACAGCGAATGTACTTGTCACTGAAAATGTGTTTAGAAAAAATGGTGCAAATGGACTCTCATCGGTGGGTAGTAGTATAGGAGAGATTCGCAATAATATTTTTGAGAGTACAGGTTTTGGCTTAGCGATCGGGCAGAAGTCAAGCGTAAATGTCAGTAATAACAATATTCTCAATAATGTGGATGGGATTGTGATTTCCAATCTGTCCGCACCTACATTACGCAATAACTTGATTGCCGACAATCAGCGCAATGGTGTGGTCATTCTCAGGGATCGCAAGGGCTATCCCACTCCTGATCTTGGTACTTCGACTAACTTAGGGAAGAATATCTTTCGGAATAATCTAGGCAAAGACCTGAACAATAATTCGGGCGTGACTCAAGTTGCTGTAGGGAATACAATCGATCCTAAAAAAATTGCAGGTGATATTGCTTTTGTCGGAGAATTACCAACAACTCCCGCACCACAGATTGCGAGTAATCCAGTACTACCAATATCTCCAAACTTATCTCCAACCTTAAGTTCACATGTTCCAAGCAAGCCGCCTGTACATTCCTCAGTAAATTCTGTAAATAATGTTCTCAATACCATTGATAGCGTAGAAATTATGCGATCGCCGCAGCCCCGCTTTATACCACCCGCGTCTCCGCCCAAGGCTTTACCACCTTCAAACAACAGTACCTTAATCGAGCCTTTGCCAGATGTCCCCCAACCTCTCACTTCAAGTAGGTTTGTGTCAAATAGAACACCTGCTCAGCTATCTCCTATCCTTCCCACTTCCAAAACAACTCCTATCCGACCTTCTCAAAATATCAATAAAGAGATTGTGATTGATCGCGATCCAGTGCCTGTACTCCCCCCAACA
Source organism: Pseudanabaena sp. M53BS1SP1A06MG (assembly GCA_020404105.1). Taxonomy (GTDB): domain Bacteria; phylum Cyanobacteriota; class Cyanobacteriia; order Pseudanabaenales; family Pseudanabaenaceae; genus Pseudanabaena; species Pseudanabaena mucicola_A. The sequence goes on from JADBWH010000110.1 coordinate 36,368, forward strand.
CCTGTTACGCCGTCGCAATCCAAGTTTATTCCCAAGACTCCACAAACCATTACACCCATAACCCCAAACAATACCAATCCAAACAACACTAATAATTATGCAACTTATATCCAACCCACTCCTGTTCCCTATAATGCTAAGGTTGCAGCGCTCGTTCCACCACCAGCCCGCGAAACATTTCCCTATTTGGTGGTGATTCCATCGTCAGATAGTGATTTACTCGGTCGAGTGCAGAGTGCTGTCCCTACTGCCAAAATTATTCCTTCGCGATTTGGGAATATTATTATGGTACTAGGCTATCCTGATCGTGATCGCGCTGAAGTTTTGAAAACAATTATGCGATCAGAAATAGGTATCGATGCCCGTGTTGTCCATCAAAATAATCTGTAGAAGATAACTTTTTGCTTTGCAAAAAGTTATCTTCTCTTTAAATTAGCCAAGGCAAGTAACCATCATGCAAGAGACACTAACCTCAAATCCATCTATGACCGAGCCGATGATTGTCGCGCAAAATGTGCATAAGTGGTATGGTAACTTCCATGTGCTTAAGGGTGTCAGCCTCACTGTGAATCGTGGTGAGGTAGTTGTAATTATGGGACCTTCGGGTTCAGGCAAGTCCACTTTTGCCCGAACTTTCAACGCCTTGGAAGAATATCAACAGGGAAAAATCTTTATTGATGGATTTGAGTTATCGCCTGAGAATCATCGCAATATTGACGCGATCCGTCGTGAAGTGGGAATGGTATTTCAGCAGTTTAATCTCTTTCCTCATCTCACCGTTTTCCAGAATATTACCCTCGCACCTTCATGGGTTCGTAAATGGTCAAAGACTAGGGCTTCAGAGGTGGCGACTCAATTACTAGAGCGTGTCGGCATTGCTCATCAAGCTCATAAATATCCCCTGCAACTATCTGGTGGTCAACAGCAACGGGTAGCGATCGCTAGAGCTTTAGCGATGCAACCCAAAATTATGCTCTTTGATGAACCGACTTCCGCGCTCGACCCTGAGATGGTACGAGAGGTTTTAGATGTGATGAGATCGCTTGCTGATTCGGGAATGACGATGGTGGTAGTCACCCATGAGGTCGGCTTTGCCCGTGAAGTTGCAGATCGCATTGTATTTATGGATGGTGGCATAATTGTCGAAGAGGCAACTCCTGAAGAGTTTTTCCAAAATCCTAAAGAAGAGCGCACTAAGAAGTTTCTGTCACAGATTTTATAGCGATCGCCTAGTCAGTCATAAACTTCTCTTCTATGTCTAATTCGATTAATAAAAATCATCTTTTCTTCTCGGTCAAATTCATAAATTACTCGATAATCACCAACCCTTAATTTATAGAAACCTTATCAAGTTAGCCGTTAATGCTTGAGGTATGATTTCGTCAAAATTATCAGTCAACCAATCAATTTTTTAGTGATGCGATCTTGTGCTGTTTGAGTTAGTTTTTCCAAGTCTGCAAATGAGATTGGACTATACTCAACAAAACAGCTCATCTGAAGGTTATACCAAATCACAAAAGAGAGGCAACAGATAAAGAATCCAGTATGAAAGACCATCTAACAAGAGAAGCTATTACAGATTTAGTCATCTCGGAGAGACGATTCTTGACTAAAAGCCTCAACTCATCCATGTTTTTGGGTAAAGCAAATCACAATCCTTGCTTCAAATATAACCAAACACGCTCAATTCGATTTAACTCTGGAGAATGAGCAGGCTGAAATATCAAAATAATGTTTTTTGGCAATCGTAAACGCTTAGCCCGATGACAACCAGCTTGATCGACTTGCATGATCATCATGCTGTCCGCAAATTGCTCTGATACAAGGTCAAGAAATACTTGAAAACAGTTGCCTTGGGCTTAACCCCACGAGCAGTTATTTTGCGGTCACTGATATTTAGACCAATCCTTGTTTCGTATTGACATAAGAAGCGGACTTTTGCCGTTACGCCCAACACAGTCACGACATACCACGCAATCATGACTAGGTTCTCTGAGAGTTTTTTATAGTCTTCAGCCTGCGCTTGGTCTTGTCTGGCGCTATAGGGTCTGGGTACTTTCGGTCTGCATCTCATTCGGTAATACACCAAGTCATGCACATTTTTATAGGTGCTGACGATTCCTAGTTTTTCCTGCAACCATTGGCGAATCTCTCCGTAGCTATTGAACCCCTCTTCCTGTTTCAGTTGTTTGTCCAATACTTTTTGCTCCCAAGTCGGGATTTTCGTCTTTCGACCTACTCTGGGTTTATGGCTTGGTATTCCTGCCATTCCACTCTCTAGATATCCTCTTAACCACTCTTGCACTGTGCTACGGTTTCTGCCGACTAGTTGGGCAGCGGATTGTACGGATTAGGCTAGCTTTTCAGTCAATACAATACCTGCACTCTCTCTTTGTCGGTTGCTATTTTTTGCTTACCTATTATCTCTTTTAGCTGTTCTTCACTCTCAGTTATTTCTAGTTTGTATACTCCTACCATTTTTTTATCCTTTTTCTCCTTTTTCTCTTACAGCAGTTTTCGATCAAACGAACCACAATATATTTCCTCTTTTTTGTGTTTTGGCGTTATTCCCTTCTATTCTTTGGTTGAAACTTCTCAAATATATCCAAGTTAGTGCCGATATTGCTGCTTGTCATGGCTTTCAAATTCTTATCAAACCCATTCTCTCTTAACTCTTTCAGGAATGCTGCAAGATCTGAGTTAACTCATCCTTTTCCTCCTTACCTAATTTCTGCCTCCTGTGCGACTTCATTGGTGTTGCTGGTGTCTTTAGCCCTCCTTCACAATACACATCAATCCAAATGCTTAAACTTTTTCTGGCACAGTCAATTTTTGCCATTACTTCTTGTCTTGTTTTTCCCTCATACAGATATTTGATCGCTCGCAGTCTCAGATTAAATCTAATCGTCAATTTCCCCAGGTTCATATAAAGTTTCAAAACCTAATTTATCCAAGCAACGATCTGATGGCCATGGTCTCATAATTGCTCCACAGCAACTATCTCGATAGAGTCTTTCTAATGGTAAAGGCTTCAAAAGAGAATGCCCACCACAAACTCGAATAGCTAAGCGACATAATTCATTAGAGTTTTCCATGATTGTGTAGTTGGCAGCATATATCCTTAATCTTTTAGCTTTACTTGGATTAAATTGAGCCTCGTTAATTACTGTGCGAAATAGAGCTTTAGTTTGCTCCAATTTAATGAACATTTCTGCAACAACAAATTGTTTTATTTTATCTTTTCTGCGTTTAATTGGAGGTATTCCTTCTACTTCTCCACGGAGATATTTAATAGTAAAATCATAAGCCGCTTGGGCGATTCCCATATAAGTAGAAGCTAATGTAAAAAATATATATGGATAGAGTTGAGTAAGTTTGAAGTAAATATTATTTGGGAGTAGCTGAGCATCGTCATTAACAAATACATCATTAAAAATCAAAGTACGAGAAATAGTGCCTCTCATTCCTAAAGCATCCCAATTACCTGTTACCACCACACCTCTAGCATCAGCAGGAAGAGCTAAATAAAGAGTATTTTCAACAGATACGATGTCTTTTTGTTCAGTGCACACTACCCCATAGTAATTAGCAGATTCAGAAAGTGAAGCAAAGATTTTTGTTCCATTGATGATCCATCCACCATCGACCTTTTTGGCACTTGTTTGATAGGACTTCCCCATGGAGACTCCTGCACCTGCTTCAGAAATTGGCTGAGAATAAATGGCTTTTTCTCTCACTATTCTTGAGAAATGCTTTACTTGATAGAGTTCACATTCTTCTCTTTGTGCTTCTGTCATCGGTAGTTCTTTGCTCAAAACTAACCATAGAGTTGAACAAATGTGCATGTTAAAAGTAAGAGCTGTAGCTCCACAATAGCGAGCTATTTCAGCCGATATTAAGCAATAAGTAGCAAAATCAGCACCCATCCCTCCATACTCTTGGGGAATGCATAATGCCAAAAGTCCATGCTCTTGTAAATCTTGATAATTTTCGTAAGGGAAAGAGGCTTGCTCATCATACAAGTGTGCCCGAGGAGCAAAATTTTTAATACCTAATTGTCTTACTATTTCAATTAAGTGTTTTTGCTTACTTGTCAAATCTTCAAAGTCCAATTTTTATACTCCAATAAATTAGATAGAGGGAGTTACATCGGTTTTTGGGTTTTACTTAGCCTGCTCGATGGAGATATCGACAAGTTTTGCTGGGATTCTAACGCAAATGTAATTTAATTGCAATATTTGCCTTTATAGACGTTTTGACCCATGATAAATGGCTCAATACTTTTAATGATGGTTGTGCAAGATATCAAAGAACACCGAGGCTAAAACTATTGTGCATCAGACATTTTAGCTACAGTACTTCCCCGATATATAGCAAAAAGGAATTTGCTAGTTGCGGTGATGAAATTTATGAAACTCAGATGTGCCTACAGTCTATGACTTACGAATTTGTGCCGTAGAAGGTTGCAAAGTCACTGGAATTACCAATAAGAATAAAAAAGCGCCCCAAGGGGCGTTTTTTTATTGATTAAGAAGTAGCTAGTGTACGACGCTTCGTGACCATGCGGAAGGCTTCAATGATGTCGCCCTCCCTCCACGCAGAGAACTTCGCAAGCGATACACCGCACTCAAACCCAGAGGCGACTTCCTTTGCATCATCCTTAACCCGTCGGAGCGATTCTAGTACGGCTGAATGCACGACTTCATTACCACGCTTGACGCGGACATTACAGTTACGGAGCAGCTTACCATTCTGGACATAACAACCAGCCACAGCACCCTTACCGATGGTAAAGATGGCACGAACTTCAGCTTGACCAAGGTATTCCTCAACCATTTCAGGATCGAGCAAGCCTTCCATCGCATCTTGGATATCTTCCAAGAGCTTATAGATGACGTTGTAATCACGAAAATCAACGCCGAGGTCGTCAGCAGCTTGTCTTGCACCTGGAGCCATTGTGGTATTAAAGCCTAATACTACCGCCGAGCTTGCTGCTGCCAAACTAATGTCATTTTCAGTGATTTCACCTGGAGCAGAGAGAAGGATACGGAGTTGGACTTCACGCTGTGGTAGTTGGGCAAGTGCGCCCAGAATCGCTTCGAGAGAGCCTTGAACATCTGCTTTAAGAATAATATTGAGTTCCTTTAGATCGCCTTCTTTGACCTTTTCGGACAAAGTACCAAGGGTGACTCGACGAGAAGCCATCGCCTGTATCAAGCGGACTTGACGCTGATCCATTGTGCGCTGATCCGCGATCGCACGGGCTTGTTTTTCATCGAGATAGACTTCAAACTCATCACCCGCCGCAGGAACATCGCCCAAACCGAGGACTTCTACAGCAAAGGATGGTGAAGCCTTGCTTACCCTTGCGCCGCGATCATCAACCATTGCCCGCACCTTACCAAAGGCAGCACCAGCAACGAAGATATCTCCCACACGCAATGTACCGTTTTGAACGAGCAATGTCGCCACAGGTCCTTTTGCCTTATCGAGGTGAGCTTCAATAACTGTTCCCTTCGCTGTACGGTTGGGATTAGCTTGTAGGTCTTCCACTTCAGCAACCAACAAGATCATTTCCAGCAAGGTATCGAGGTTCTCGCGACGGATAGCGCTGACGGGAACCATAATCGTATCGCCACCCCATTCTTCGGCAACTAGAGAGTACTCGGTGAGTTCTTGGCGAATGCGATCAGGCTGTGCTTCGATCTTATCAACTTTGTTAATTGCAACCACGATTGGCACTTTGGCAGCACGGGCATGACTGATCGCCTCGATGGTTTGAGGTTGCACACCATCATCAGCAGCAACCACAAGAACAGCGATGTCAGTTACCTTCGTACCACGTGCACGCATGGCAGTAAATGCTTCGTGACCAGGCGTGTCAAGGAAAACAATTTGCTGTTTCTCGCCATTATGCTCAACATCAACGTGGTAAGCACCAATATGCTGAGTGATTCCACCTGCTTCACCTTGAGCAACCTTACTCTTACGAATGGCATCCAACAATGTGGTTTTACCATGGTCAACGTGCCCCATGATCGTGACGACAGGGGGACGACGTTCGAGCTTATCAAGATCCTCTAACTCGATCATCTCAGTCTTGACAGCTAATTCGACAACTTCAGGATCATGTACCTCATAACCTAACTCTGTCGCTACCATTTTGGCAGTACCAACATCAAGGGTCTGGTTGATATTTGCCATAATCCCCTTCATAAAGAGGGTGCGAATGACCTCTGTCTCAGACAATACTAAGCGCTTAGCCAACACTGCTACGGTCATACCCTCTTCGATTTCCACAGAGGTGGGTTTTTCGGGAACGACTTCGACTTGCTGATTGCGGCGATCGCGACTTGGCGCAGTTTTTTTGGATTTTTGAGTAGGCTTGAGATCCGAAGCCATAGTTGGCTTTGCGGGAACACTCATGGGCTTAGGACGAGCCGTTGGGCGAGCCAATGACAGACTGATCTGAGCAAAATCAGCACCGCTATCCAAATCTGAGGAATCATCATCATCATCATCAAAATCGCGTAAATAGCGCTTAGGCTTATTCAAGCGATTTTTCTCTTTCATCTCCAGTAAATCTTTTTCTTCTTCCTCTTTAGATTTACCTTTGCGTTTATTTGATTTGCTTGGTAGCGTTGGTTTTTCCAAAAGCTCAGGCATTACAGGCGGAAATCCCCCAGCCACTTCAGGCTTCCTAGCACTCTTATCGACAATAACGGGTTTTTCAGGAGCCCGCATCAATGTTGGCATCGGCGGGCGCAAATTGTGTGGTGGTTCAGTCGGAGCAGTGATCCCTCGCTCGATCAGTACTGAATCTTTCACTAACTTAGGTACACGGCTCTGTGGTCTACCACCAGCAGCAGGTGTAGGTGGCTCAACAGGTCGATTCAGTTTTGGTCTTTCAGGTCGATTAGTTTTGGCTGTTTCTTGCTTTGGTGCTGAACCTGCTGAGTCGTTTCCACCCCTAGAGTCATGCTTGCCATGATCGTTTTTTACCTGCTCTTTGCCCTGATGCCCTTTAGCGGGTGTTCTTACATCATCAGCAGATTTGGCGGCAGGTGTTTTTGGGGCAACAATTGACTTTGGGGCGATCGCCACAGGTGGTTTTGGACGCTCTGGAGACACAGGTTTGTTGGATAACTTTACTTGTGGTGGTGAAACACTCATCAAAGACTGCTTAGGTGAGATTTGACGCTCTGCTTTATCTACTATTGGACGCTCTCCCCTTGGAGTATCCTTACGCACTTGCTGCTCTTTGTGAACTTGATCTTTAGGGAGGCTGACACGAGTCGATTCTTCCACGGGAGCTTTTATAGAATTAGTCACAACAGTTGGACTAGACTTATCTTTATTTGATTTATCTAGAGACTTAGGGGGAACTGGTGGCGTGATTAATTCTGTTTTTGGCAATGGTAACTGCAATTCTTTAATAGTTTGAGGATTTTCTGGTGGGGTCAATGCTATTTCTGATGTCAATTCAATTTTTGATACAGGTGTAGTTCCGGCATTTGCTAGGTCACTGTCTGAGACAAGAGGACGGCTAGGGGGCTTGATTAAGGATGAAGCAGTCGGCATGGGCGAGGGAGGATTAACAACAGCAGTTTTGGCAGGAGGCTCTGAGCTAGACTCAGCGATTGCATGTGGGTTAGCAGGAGGTATAGCTTCTACATTAGCAGAGACAGGTGGAGAGTTAAGACGAATTGTGGGTTTGCTGACAGCAAGAATTTGTTGCTTAGCACGTGCTTCGGACTCTTTTGGCTTTACCGCAGCAGCTTTCTTGTCCAAAGCTTTGGAATCATCAGTTTTGGGATAGTGTTGAGGGGCTTTGGTACGTACCAATTCCGCCTCTGATTCGGTAATTGTACTACTATGACTTTTGACAACTATATTTAATTGCTCGCACACAGCGATCACATCTCTAGTGTCAAGGTCTAGCTCTCGTGAGAGTTCATATAGGCGAACTCGATTGCTTATACTCATTGCTTATTCTGCCCTGCGTAACTGTTGTACACGACGAATTGAATTTACATAGAAGTTGCTTCCTATCTTTTGCTAGGTTGAATTACATTGACTGAATTACATTGACCATAGTTAATCTTAGAAGCGCCTAGCTATTCCTGCTAAGCAGGCTAGCAAGTATGTTTCAAATTTTTAGATGAAACTACTATAGCTATTATTACTCATGAGACCTAAGTAATATGAGAAGTTAGATAACTTAGCTCACAAACCTTGGCAAAATCTCACTCAGTTTACTAGCACTTGTACGTTAACTCTACAGCAATTTTTATGATGCAAATTAGTTTTGAGGAAAGTCTTTATTAGGATGCACTTTTACCAAAACTAATTTTGGATGTTTACATTCCTATGGATAAGCCAAATTTCAAAACTTGGTTGCATATAGCGTTTACCAGTCTGGTGAAGTACAGGTTTGCTTACCCGCCAAAGGAGGGTAAGCAAACCTATGTAACTCGCTTGCTTGAAAAACGCTATATTGTTTACACTACTTTACTTCATAGTGTTTACCACCCTTGTGAAGGATGGATTTGCATCTCCAAACTCTGTACCTCGATCGCTAAGCAAAAAATTATAAAGTGATTTTCTGATGGCTATATTGCTCAAGTAAACAGGGATAATTAGGTTGAGATTCAGCGCTTTGGGCTGACTAAAACCCAGAAGACTTTTTGAAAGAGTTGCATTGCAACTCTTTCAAAAAGTCTTCTGTAATACTTAAAGGCTAAACGGGCTGTATGGGATCTGCCGATAAAGAAAGCCCCCACCAAGTTTAATGGCTTCGACTCCACTTACCCAAAGCCATAGTTAATCTAATTCATAGCACGCTCTTAAGTGGAATCTCACCTTTACAACACTTGTTAAAGGCAAGGCGCTTGATATGTCGTAGGCTTGGTTAAATTTGGGCTGAGCCAAAGTGAAATGCGTCATTTGCCTATGGCAAATTAAAAACCGCGATAAGATAGGATCGGATAATTTCGCCGTGTTTTGAACCGCAGTGTTTTGACTCTATGACCAACGTACCTGTTTCCCGAATTCGTAACTTTTCCATCATTGCCCATATCGATCATGGTAAGTCTACCCTTGCCGATCGCTTGTTGCAGTTTACAGGCACGGTCGCGGATCGAGACATGAAAGCTCAATTTCTAGACAATATGGATTTGGAGCGCGAACGGGGGATCACCATTAAGTTGCAAGCAGCAAGGATGCGGTATGAGGCTCTGAACGGTGAAGAATATACGATTAATTTGATTGATACCCCCGGACATGTGGACTTTTCCTATGAAGTATCACGCAGCTTAGCGGCTTGTGAAGGGGCTTTGCTAGTAGTAGATGCCTCACAAGGTGTGGAAGCCCAAACCCTAGCAAATGTGTACTTAGCGCTAGAAAACGATCTGGAAATCGTACCAGTTCTTAACAAAATTGATCTACCAGGAGCAGATCCTGATCGGATTTCCCATGAGATTGAAGAATTAATCGGTTTAGATTGCACTGACGCAATTCATGCTTCGGCAAAACAGGGGATCGGTATTCGCGAAATATTAGAAGCCATTGTCTCTAAAGTGCCAGCACCAGAGGATACGCTTGATCAGCCTTTACGGGCGTTGATTTTTGACAGTTATTACGATGCCTATCGAGGTGTAATTGTCTATTTTCGTGTTATGGATGGCACGGTCAAAAAGGGGGATCGCATTAAGTTCATGGCTTCGGGGCAGGAATATGTAATTGATGAGTTGGGCGTATTAGCCCCCAGTCAAATTCAAGTCGATGAACTGCACGCAGGGGAAGTGGGCTATTTGGCAGCAGCGATCAAAACAGTTGCCCATGCACGTGTTGGCGACACGATTACTTCAGCGATCAACCCTGCACATGAGCCTTTCCCTGGCTATGAAGAAGCTAAGCCCATGGTATTTTGCGGTATGTTCCCCACCGATGCCGATCAGTTTGAAGAATTGCGTGAAGCGCTTACTAAACTGAAACTCAATGATGCCGCTTTGAATTATGAGCCAGAGACCTCTAACGCAATGGGCTTCGGCTTCCGTTGCGGTTTTTTGGGAATGCTGCATATGGAGATTGTGCAGGAGCGCTTGGAACGTGAGTATAACCTTGACCTGATTGTGACTGCACCATCAGTAGTTTATCGAGTGACGACTAACAACGATGAAATCTTGATGATTGACAATCCTAGCGAATTGCCGCCGCCGAATTCTCGCAAGTCAATTGAGGAGCCTTATGTCAAGTTAGAGATCATGACTCCGCAATCCTATATCGGAACGTTAATGGATCTCTGTGTGGCTAGACGTGGCGTATTTGTTGATACCAAGTACATCACCACGGAACGGGCTACATTGATTTATGAATTGCCCCTAGCGGAAATGGTGACAGATTTCTTCGATCAAATGAAGTCTCGGACTAAGGGTTATGCCAGCATGGAATATCAAGTGATTGGCTATCGTCCTAACGATCTAGTACTCGTTGATATCTTGGTAAATGAAGAACCTGTCGATGCCTTAGCCTGTATTGTTCATCGTGAAAAGGCTTATCCTGTTGGTAAGGCATTAGTTTCCAAACTACGGGAATTGATCCCAAAACAACAATTCCAAATTCCGATTCAAGCTGCGATCGGTTCTAAGATTCTTGCGCGGGAAAATATTTCGGCATTGCGAAAAAATGTGCTTAGCAAGTGCTATGGCGGCGACATTTCCCGTAAGAAGAAACTATTGGAGAAGCAAAAGAAAGGTAAAAAGCGCATGAAGTCAATTGGTACGGTGGAAGTGCCACAAGCCGCATTTATGGCAATTTTGCAATTGAATGGAGATTAAAACGAGTTGCTAAAAGTGGCACTTTGCTCTGTTTAAAAGACCAGATAAACTTTCACAAACCTTCCCAAGTAAAGTTTTTGAAAGTTTATCTGTACAAACCAAAACCTAAGAAGATGAGTTGCGGCGCGAAGCGCCGCAACTCATCTTCTTAGGTTTTATGTCCTAAACAAAACTTACATTGCTATAGTTAAGATTAATTTCTAAATGAACTATGGGAATAGTCTTAGGGGGGCTAGCAAAATATCTGTAAGGACATCTTAAACTAAACTTTATTTACGCTGTTGAGACATTGTTATGTTGTACGCCTCAAAAGTTCTAACAACAGTGAAAACTAGCGATCGCGAAGGTTTTCTGGGATCAATCAACCAATCAACCCTACCACTCCAAAACGCAGGCGGTGTTAGCCTATTGTTGGTATTACTATGGGGGGGCGATCAGTGCAACAGCTTACTATTATTGGAAATTGCACAAGACAGAGAAACAACTGAAGATCGAGAAGGTCAAAAGTCATGAACTTGCCAAGAAGCTCAAACTAGCGCTACACAATATTAATGAGCATGAGCGTAATCCCGATTTAATTCATTCTCGCGAATTTAATTTGGATTACCTCAGCATGAGGATGGAGGAGCCACATTTTTGTGATGTGATCTTGGCACAGATTAAAGTAAATCTTCGACAAAAGGTTGCTCCTGCTTTGATGCCAACAGCAGCAGATAGTGGACAGGTGCGTAAGGTCGATGTGGTTTTTGATGTGTCCAACCAGAACACCATGATGATTCGCAGCTCCGTGTTCTCTTTCGCATCCATGTCAAGCTATCGAAAATTCCTACCCATGGTTCACACAGTATTCTCAAGGAGTTGGAAGCTGGCTTAGAAAATTTTGTCTCAGCTTCAGATGGAAATCGGAATTAGCAACGATTCAAGGCAGGTTAGCGTTCATTAGTTGGGATCAAAACGCTAAGCCCACACCACTACTAGTGATTGAGCAAACGAATGAGGGGACAAATGTGTTGATGCGAAATAAGCGCCTTGCTAATTCTCGAAAATAGAGACCTCAATTTTGAAAGTGAGCTATTTTCGACGTACAACGAACATCGAAAACAATAGCCAACTATTGACAATTATATGCAATAAAGTTAAGGTGTCATCAGTGAAGTCTTGATGCGGAAGTTTGACTCAGCACCGTTTCATTATTCATAGTTCAAATGCGTTTTGCTGAGGTGGCAAAAGTAAAGGAGCCTTTGTCACCCAGTCTTTTTTATCGCGTTGAAATTGTTAATTCGGTAATCTCGACGATGAGTCCTTATTTAAGATTTTAATAATATTAATTTTCAATAATATGACCTTTAGACAATCTACCTCTCCCCAAGTTGTCAGTATTTGTACCAGTCAAGCTTTACGTCGGTTTGATTTACCACTACTCCGATCGCTATCGAAACAATATGCGATCGCGCAATGGGAATATTGCCAAGATCCTGATGAGCCAGTTGATGTAAACCTAGCGATCGCTTCATTGCACGAGTACTTACAATGTTGCCAAGGTGCTGTGCATCTAGTGGGACATGGGATTGCGGGGTTGATTGGTTGGTTATATACGCGACAATATCCTGACCATGTGCGATCACTAACTTTGCTATCGGTGGGCATAAATTTAACAACCAGTTGGCATAGTCACTATTATAAGCAACGCCAGTTAATGAGTTGTAGCCGTGAAACTATGCTGATGCGGACAGCTTTTTATTTATTTGGGTATCGGGATTTAGAAATGCTGCATTGGTTAGCCGATTTGCTCAAGCAGGATCTAGATAGCTCTTTAATTCCCTATTCTTTCTCACCAGCAGCATCTCATATCATGCCAACTGCGATCCCCGTGCCAATTTTGGTATGTGGCGCGATGGATGATTATGTGATCGGTAATGGTGGTACTAACTCCTACCAAAAGTGGCGCTCATATCTCAAAGATAGCGATCGCCTTTGGTTATGTGAGCAGGGTAAACACTTTTTTCATTACACGCAATGGCAAGCAGTGAATAAGCAAATACGTTGCTTTTGGCAGTCTCTCAATCTAGTAGCAAGTCGTCGCCAGCAAAATCAAAACATTATCTCCTGCTAAAAAATAGGCGACGCGAAGCATCGCCTATTTTTTAGCAAACTTCATAGCTACCTAAGATTTTGAGATTTTCGGTGACTGATTGAAGTTCTTGTAATGCTTCATGGAAATTGGGATCTTCGATCGGTGCTTCGATATCGATGAAGAATATATATTCACCGAGCGATCGCTTAGTTGGTCGAGACTCAATACGGCTTAAGTTAATATGGCGATCAGCAAATACTAGTAAAGGTTTGACCAATGCTCCAGGCATATTGCGCTTCAGGCTAAAGGCTAAAGAAGAATGTGTACCTTGTGTCGTAGTGGCAGTGCGCCCCAGCACCAGAAAGCGCGTGAAATTATCGAGCTGATCGTTAATCGGGAATTCTAAAATCGGTAAGCTGTAAATTTCGGCGGCGCGTTCCGAAGCGATCGCTGCGGCTGTGACATCTTCGGCAACAGTATGTAAACCTTCGGTAGTGGAGTCTGTGGCAATCTGCTGCACTGTTGGTAAATATTGATCAAGCCATTGTTGGCACTGCGCTAAGCCTTGGGGATGAGAATAGACAGTTTTAATATCTGCGAGTTTTTCTGCACGGGTAATCAAGGCATGGGAGATCGGCAACACAATCGCCTGCTGGATTTGTAAAGCTTCCGATTGCCAGAGACTATCGAGGGTCATAGTCACGCCGCCTTGGATCGAGTTTTCGATGGGCACGACCGCAATTTCTACATCTCCATTCTCGGCAGCCTTAATTGCTTGGGAAATGGTGGGATATGGGCACATTCTGGAAGGATCATGATCTAGGTCAGGATATTTAAGTTGCAAATACCGCAAGGCTGCCATTTCTGTATATGTACCTGCGGGACCAAGATAAGCGATCGTTGTCATGATAAATCCCAAAAATATAGAGGAGTCACATCGTGGCTCCTCTATATTTTTATAGATAATCAGTTGTTTTTGCTAGTTAAACTTTACCAAAGCGGTTTTCTTTTCGGGTAGCTCGGTGTATTCCGCAACAATCTTACGGAATTCTTCACCGTCAAGGGTTTCCTCATCAAGGAGAATATCGACTAGGCGATCGCACAGATCACGATTTTCCTCAATGATTTTCTTGGCGGTGTTGTAGCAAGTTTGGGCAATTTGGCGAACTTGCCGATCTATGCGATCGCCTAACTTCACTGAGTAATCACTTTGGGGCATGAAGTTCCGCCCTAGGAAAACTTCGCCACTTTCCGATTCGAGAGCCCCTAAACCTAGCTCTGACATCCCAAATTGAGTGACCATCAGCCTTGCTAGTCGGGCAACCTGTTGGAAATCGCCCGATGCCCCTGTGGTAATTTCAGCATCACCAAAGACCACTTCTTCAGCAGCACGCCCACCCAGCATCATGGTGATCGTGTCAATAATTTGCGATCGCGATTCGAGACCATATTCCTCATCAGGGACACCCTTCGCAAAGCCACCGATTCCTCCCGAACGTGGCACAATCGTAATTTTGTCAAGGAGTGACGCATTCTTGAGTAGCGTCATCACTAAGGCATGACCAACTTCATGATAGGCAACTAGGCGCTTCTTAGAACTATCAAGCATTGGTTTCATACTCAGACCAATGGTAATCCGATCAATCGCATCGGCAATTTCCAATTCACTGATAGCCTCTTTATAACGACGGGCTGCCAGAATTGCCGCTTCGTTGAGCAAGTTTGCCAAATCTGCGCCTGCAAATCCAGGGGTTAAACGAGCGATCGACTC